>CAIJTR010000086.1 GCA_903823665.1 uncultured Rhodospirillales bacterium | reverse complement strand
TGCACAATTTCTACCGCGCCATCTTCGAGACCGCCCGCGAGATCAACCCCGAGGCGGTCATCGAGCTGTGCCCCTGCGGAACGGCCTATGCCTTCCACAACTTTCCCTATATGAACCACGCGCCGGCCTCCGACCCGGAATCCTCCTGGCAGGTGCGCCACAAGGGCAAGACCATCAAGGCGCTGATGGGAGCCAGTGCCTCGTACGCCGGCGACCATGTCGAGCTCAGCGATGGCGGGGCCGACTTCGCCTCGACGGTAGGCGTAGGTGCCGTGGTGTCGACAAAGTTCACCTGGCCGGTGGACCCCAAGCCCAAGGACTCCTTCCTGCTCACGCCGCAACGGGAGGACACGTGGCGCCGTTGGATCGGCCTCTACCGGGAGAAAATGCTGCCCATGGGCCGGTATCGCGGCGAGCTCTACGATATCGGCTTCGACAAGCCCGAGGCCCATGTGGTTGAAAAGGATGGCCGCATTTACTATGCGTTCTATGCCAAGCAGTGGCGCGGACCCATTGCCCTGCGAGGTCTTGACGGTGGCACCTACCGCCTGCGCGACTATTTCAACGACCGCGACCTGGGCACGGCCGGCGGTGCCCACGCCTCGCTCGATGCTGCCTTTGACAACTTCCTGATGATTGAAGCGATCCCGGCTTGAGGCGCCGCGACCCGCATCACCCGCTGAGGCCAGCCTACCGCTCCATGGAACCGACCCCGATGGCTATCGCCGCGCTCAACGCGCAACCGCAACCGTCCGGCAAGGCGGCCGCTGACATCGAGGCGGGGCTGCTGGTGGACGAACGCCGGCGGCGCATCTGCGACCTTCTGCGCGAATACGGCCGGGTCACGGTCAGCGACCTGGCCGGGCGCTTCGAAACGTCCGAGGTGACGATACGGCACGATCTGGCGGCGCTCGAGGCGGCCGGCGCCCTGGACCGCACCCGCGGCGGCGCGCTGTCGCGCCGCGAGAACGACGACCTGCCCATCCGCGTCAAGCAGACGCTGCGCCACGCCGAGAAGGTCCGCATCGCGCGCGCGGCCGCTGCCCTGATCCAGGATGGCGAGACCATCATCCTCGACTCGGGAACCACCACGGCCGAGCTCGCGCGCCAGATCCGAACGCTGAACGTGAAGTCGATCAACGTCATCACCAACGCGCTCAACATCGCCATGCTGCTCTCCGACGTACCATCCGTGCGGCTGATCATGCTGGGCGGCATCCTGCGCCAGGAGTCGCACTCCCTGGCCGGCCATATGGCCGAGCGGGCGCTCGATAACCTCCAGGCCGACCGCCTCTTCCTAGGTGCGGATGGCCTGGATCCGGAGATCGGCTTGATGACACCGCACCTGCCCGAGGCGCAGCTCAATGCGCGGATGATCGAGATCTCGCGCCAGGTGGTGACCTTGGCCGATGCCACCAAGTTCATGCGGCGCAATGTCTGCGTGATCGCCAAGGTCGATCAGCTCGACCTGCTCATCACCGACGCCTCGGCACCGCCCGAAGTGGTGGCCGAACTGCGGCGCCGCGGCGTCGACGTGCAGCTCGTATGAGGGGCAGCACTTCTGCCGCCGGTGTAGCGCGGCGCCGGTCGGGCGGGTGGCTGGCCGCCCTGGCGGCAACCGCGATGTCATGGCCGTGCCTCCCGCAGGCTGCGCAGGACGCATCGCCCGCGAGCTACACCATGGCCGATTTCGCCCGCGTGGCCAAGATCGACGCTCACGTCCACCTCCATGGCTCGGCTGACCGGTTCATGGCGCAGGCGGAGCGCGACGGCGTGCGTGTCCTGACGATCAACGTCGACTATCCGGATTTCCCGTCCATAACCGAGCAGCAGCGCGATGCCATCTCCCTGCGCCAGCGCTATCCGGGCCGTGCCGCAT
>CAIJTR010000085.1 GCA_903823665.1 uncultured Rhodospirillales bacterium | reverse complement strand
CGTTGGCGTCGGCCTGGGCCTGGATTTCGGTGGCATGCGCGCGGGCGGCGGCGTTGAGCAGCGTGCTCTGGCTCTCGCCGCGGGCGTGTTCGATGGCGGCATCGGCCTGGCCCTTGGCTTCGGCGGCGACCTGTTCGGCCTCCACCTGCTTCTGCCGCAGGATCTGCTCGGCGCGGTAGGCGTTGGTCTTGGCCAGCGTGTTTTCGTTGACGGCGCGCTCGTATTCCGCGCTGAAGCGAAAGCCGGTGATCTGCAGATCGACCAGCTCGATGCCGAACAGACGCCGCAGATCGGCTGAGATGACGGTCTTCATCAGCCCGATCACCCGCTCGCGTTCGGCGGCGATGTTGAGCACGTCCTCCCGGCCGAAGATGGTCAAGGTGCGGTCGGCCACGATGGCGAACAGGTTGCGGTCGATGTCCACATTGCCGACGCCGCCGGTGTTGTAGAGCAGGTTGTAGACGGCATCGGCGGGGATACGGCGGGTGAGCGATACGCCGAGCTGGATCACCTGGCCGTCATGGCTCAGCACCCGCAGATCGGCGGGCGGGGTGATGGTGTCGGTGCTGACCTGCATCCGGTCGACGACGGTTGCGAAAGGCAGTTTCAGATGCACGCCGGGTGTGATCGGAGCGGTCGGCGCCTCGTCGACGCGTCCAAAGGTGCGGGTGAAGGCGAGCTCGGTCGGCTGGATGGTATAGACGGCATTGCCAACGAGGAAGGCTGCCAGCAGGACCAGAATACCCGCGATCAGCGGCAGGCGCAGACGGGAGCGGTCCACCTGCACCTTGGGCGGCGGTGCGCTACCCCACGGAAATTTTTCCGGGAATTTCACCGGCGCGTCGTTCATGTCGGGCTCCGCCTGGAGGGATAAGCGCTGCCAAAGTTATGGGCGTTGCGATATAGGCAAGCCATTCCAAGCAGACAGTTCCTTCATAGGCGTTTCATAGGGATCAGCTCCAATCGAGAGGTCCACTCGTTCATCGCATCTCAACGCCACCTTTTGTCCCTACGAGCATTTATACGAGCGTTCGATTGGCGATTGCGTTGGCGCCAAGGTGACGATCTCAAGGCGCTGATTCCTATGCGATTCCAATGGCATTAAATTTGAAATTGCGTTCTCACTTTGTGATAGACAACCACGTCCAAAGCCAGCGGCACAGCTGATCGCAGCAACCCAGGATCGATTTCATGTCCCGTCGCCACGCAGCTATCATTGCAGGTCTCGCGCTCGCCATCGCGCCCGCCATCGCCCGCGCGGAGGACCCGCCGAAGCCGGCCGAAGCGCCGCCGGCCAAGTGGAGCGATACGATCAAGATCGGCGCCCAGTTGCAGGCCGGCATCGTCGGCAACCCGGCCGGCCCCAGCGACAACATCAACTATGGCCAGCTCTACACCGACAAATCGAACTCGCCGCAGCTCAACCAGGCGCTGCTGTCGATCGGCCGCGCGCTGGACCCGAAGGCGGAGGGCTACGACTTCGGCTTCAAGCTGCAGGGCATCTTCGGCAGCGATGTGCGCTACACCCATTTTGGCCGCCTGTGGGACAAGGTTACCCGCTCGCCCTACCAGTATTCCATCAATGAGGCGGATATTCTCGTGCATGCACCTTGGCTGACCGAGGGCGGCACCGACATCACCCTGGGCCTGTTCCCGACGCCCCTCGGCTTCGAGACCATCGATGCCTCGACCAACCCCTTCTACACCCACAGCTACATCTTCGACTTCGGCCTTCCGGTAAATCACAGCGGCGGCTATGCGATCCAGCACGTCACCCCCGAACTCGACGTCTATGCGGGCGTCACCGGCGGCAACCAGACCATCATCGGGTCGGACAACAACAGCAACGCCTCGTTTCTGGGCGGTCTGAAAGTTACCCTGCTGGACGGCGCGCTGAGCGTGCTGGCGCTCACCCACATCGGCCCCGAGAACGCCTCGCGCGTCATCAAGCCGCTGAACACCGGCGGCTACAACCGCGCCTACAACGACATCGTGATCACCTACAAAGCCAGCGAGGCGCTGACCTTGACCACGGAGCTCAACTACATCCAGGAGAACCTGGGCTCCATTCAGCTGAGCGGCATCAAAAATGCCGAAGCCGGCGGCATCGCCCAGTACGCGGCCTACACGCTCAACGACAACTGGACGCTGAACGCCCGCGCCGAGGTGTTTCTCGACACGCGCAGCTACTTCGTCGGCGCCTACCCGTCCTCGCAGGGCCCGATCCGCGCGGTCATGGGCTACAGCTATCCGTTCATCGGCTTCTCCGGCCGGCAGACCTACGGCGAGCTGACCCTGGGCACCACCTACAAGCCAAGTCTGCCGGACTGGGCCGGCGGCGTCACCATGCTGGTGCGGCCCGAGGCTCGGATCGACACCGTGCTGAACGGCAACGCCCGCTACAACAACGGCAAGGATCGCACCGCCGGACTGCTGTCGATGGATATCGTGCTGACCTACTGAGACCCGGCGGGCTGAAGCCGGTCTTCAGCCCGCCAAAATCCGTGAAACCACGACGGTTCTGGACATGTGGTCCTCCAGCTCCATCGTGGTCGGCACCACACAGAGGAGGTCGGCACCACACGGCGCCTCGTAACAGACGTCGCCGCACAGGATCAGATCCTAGTGGCAAGGGTTGCCGACCAAATCGCCTGACAGCGCCGTGACCCCTACGCCGTTGAGCACCGCATTGAGCGTGATCGCGGCAATCGCCAAGGGGGCGATATCGGCTGCCTCGACATGGGCGGCCCCGGACCGCGCGCAGGCGATCGCGGCCATGCCGCAGCCGGCGGCGAAATCCAGCACGCGCCGGCCCGCGACCACTTTGGGATGAGCCAGGATATGCCGCGCCATCGCCACGCTGCCCGGCCGGGCAAAGGCCCAGAACGGCGGCTCGGTGCCGGTCTCGGCCAGCCAGGCCTCGGTGGCCTGCCAGATCGGCGTAATCTCGGTGGCCAGATACAGTTGGATCTCCGGCACCATGGCGTGAAGGCCGATCGCGGTGCCAGCGCGGATAGATGTATTCGTTCCCTAGCGGAAAGCGGTCAGTTAACCACCAATCTTACGCCGATAGGCTGCCACATGAGCATGTCCGCTTCTGGGACGTTGCGCGGAAGGCCTAAATGACCCAGATGGGCGCGAAGCAGACCATCCGCGCGTCTCTCCACGTTTCGCCAATCGGTCCGGATCTCTAACGGAGATTGGCATCCCAGCTGAAAATCCACCACTGTGTTCACCGCTTAAGCTGAGAAAAAAGCCAACGAATAGTAAATTGTCATACCCTGCTATTGACGTTGTTCCTGTGCGCGAGGTCTCCACGCCGATTGGCTTCGAAAATATTTGATTCGAAACGATCTGGTGGGCTCCCGGCCGAATGCCGATTCACAAGCTGACTGGCAAAAGTATAGCCAGTACTTGAAAATGAATGCGCGGGGATTACGTCGTCGAGATCCGGTTTGCAAAATTGCCCAGCCGGAAGATTGAAGTCACGAGACAGCTCGGGGGTTTCCGAATTGCAAGGTGGCGAAAGCCAGCTGCCGTGCCGGGTAACGATGAAATCGGTTGGCTTATGCCGAAATATTATATGCGCAGCCTTGACGATCATCCATCTCGCCGCCATCCTTCACACCGAACTGGTTGTGCTCCAAGTTGGAGTGTCGCCCAAAGAGAGGCTCCATCAACAGCATGGAGGTAGCCGCGATCCCTTCGAGGTGAGCGGAGAGCTTGAGCCGCCGAATGACGGCTCTTGTGAAATCTGACTAGGCCAGTCCGCGGCATTCCGGCATCGCCGGAGTCTCTCCCTTGACTGACAGCATTTGTCTGTGTGGCTATCCGCGTCGCCATACTTCGGCGCGGCGCAAAAACGCGTCGTCCCCGTCCCCACGAGATCGCTGGACCAATCAATTGTCGTTTAGCGGGCGCGAGCTTCTCGCCACCGGCAAGCGCTCGCGCCCGCTTCCTCTGGTTGGGGACGCCGGCCGATGATGACCTGGTTTGATGTCAGCAAGCTTGGCTTGCAGAAGATCCAGGGACGCCGCGGCAGGGAGTTTCTGATGTACGAGCTCATTCAGAACTCGTGGGACGCTGCGGCGACAGTGGTCAGCGTCGAGCTGTCGAAGGCACCCGGGGCCCGCACCGCCACGCTGATCGTGGAAGACAACTCGCCGAGCGGCTTCCGGGACCTGTCGCACGCATCGACGCTTTTCGCAGAGAGCGACAAAAAGGGATGCGCCACGCTGCGGGGTCGATTCAACTTCGGAGAGAAGTTGGTGCTCGCGTGCTGCGACACGGCCGAGATCATCTCAACCACCGGCGGTGTTCGATTCGGTGAAAAAGGGCGGCATCGGCTGCGGCAGAAGCGCGAGCGTGGCACGATCTTCAGAGCGACGTTGCCGCTGACGAATGTCGAACTCGAAGCTTGCGAGGCCGCCTTTCGGACGCTGATTCCACCGCCTGGCGTCACCACCACCTATAATGGTGTCGCCCTGCACAGGCGGACGCCGACAACGACGTTCGACGCCACGTTGCGGACGGAGGTTGCGGACGAGGACGGCAATATTCGGCCCTCATCGCGAAAGACGGTTGTTCGGGTCTATCCGGTCCTCGCCGGTGAGTCCGGTACTGTCTACGAGTTGGGGATCCCGGTGGTTCAAACCGGCGACGGCTACCACGCTGATGTGCAGCAGAAAGTGCCGCTGGGCTTCGACCGGGACAACTTGCCGCCGGCCTATCTGCGGGCGTTGCGCACCCATGTGCTGAACGCCGTGCACAACAGCATGAACCCGGTAGAGGTGACCTCGGTATGGGTGCGCGAGGCACTCGGCACGAAGGACATTTCCGTCGAGGCGGTTCGGTCGGTGGTGACAAAACGGTTCGGCGAGAAATCGGTCACGTATGATCCGTCGGACAGGGAGGCCAACGCTCTGGCCGTCACCAAAGGCTATACCGTCGTGTATGGCGGGCAGCTGTCAGCTGGCGAGTGGGAGAATGTGCGCCGGGCCGATGTGCTGCTGCCGGCTGGTAAGGTCACTCCGTCACCCAAGCCCTATGCCGAAGATGGATCGCCGGTCCAGGTGCTGCCGCGAACGGAGTGGTCGGTGGCACAGCGCGCGGTTGTGGCACTCTATGAGCGGCTAGCCCCTCATCTGATTGACCGGGGGATCGAGGTCCGCATCGTTGTGGCGCCGCGAAACAAATTCCGCGCCTGCTACGGACCGAGGTGGCCCCTTGATCTGAACAGCCCTCACCTCGGTCGTCGGTTTTTCGAATCAGGGTGCTCGAATGATGTTCTGGACCTGCTGATCCATGAGCTGGGCCATGAGTATGAGAGCAACCATCTCAGCGAGGGCTACTATCGCGCCCTCACCCGGATCGGCGCGCGGTTGGCTCTCGCCGTGGCCCGCGACCCCACGCTCCTGCGTTGCGACTTTGGATAGCGGTCTCCGGATCGCAGAACGTTTGTTTGTTTGAATGTTTGGTTTGTTCGTTTGTTTGTTGGGAGAGTGTGATGGGGCGACCGCCTGAAGTTTCTGACGACGAGATCATCGCGGCCGGCCTCAGGCTCCAAGCTGACGGGCCAGTGAATGCAACCCGCATCTGGGCGGCCTGCGGGCGGCACGGCAAGCCGGTCAGGCTGTTCGAGGTGTGGAACACCTGGTTGTTGGCTCAGGCCGCTGACGCGGCTGCGGGAGCAGTCGCGCCGCCAATACCCATCCCAGAGATGGCGCAGCGCCTTGCGGACGGCCTGAAGACCCAACTGCTGACCGGTATCGACCGGGCGTTGGGCGCGATCTATCAGGGGATAGATGAAGCCGTGAAGGGCCGATATCAGGCGGAACTCTCCAGCCTGGTAGCGGTCCGCGAAGAGCACGCTCGCGAGATGCAGGACGCTCTGGCGGCCCTGGGCGAAATGAGCGATGCCCAAGATGAGCGTGACGGTCGGATTCACGACATGGAAGGCGCCCTTACTTCGACACTCAGACAGCGCGACGTCAGCGAGGCAATGCGCGGTGCCGTGGTCGAGCAGCAATCGGCCATGGCCAACCGCTTGCAGGCGGTTGAGGGACTGCTCGAACGTGAAAGGTCGATCAGCTTCGATCTTAAGATTGCGAACGCGCGCGCCGAGGGCGAAATGAGGGCTCTCACTCGGCAACTCAGCGACATGCAGGCTGCGTTCGATGCGTATCGAGAGAGCCGCGAGAACGGCGGAGCCGGGCGATCCACGCCGGGTGACGTTAGCGCACACGGCGCGGAGGTCACCACGGCTGCCGACGCGTCGATCGGAGAGCCCGCCGAGAACGCCACGCTGCCGGCGGCATCGTCGGTTGCCATGCGTGCTCACCGATCAAGAGGCAAGGCGCGGCCAGATGCGAGGGCACCGCTGCTGGTCCATTCTGACGAGGCCCAGCAGGACGTGGGGTTGCCCAGTCTCACGTATGGGATCGATGATAACTCTGCGGCCCTGAGTGGCTCACTATGAGCACGCAACAGGTGACGGCGGCGGATGGCACCAGCCAGGAGTTTGTCGCGACCAAGACAGGAGCGGCTTTGCCAACCATCTTGCCGCCCGATCAACCTATCTCGCCCGCCCCCGATCCGCTCAAACTCCTGGCCCGCGCAATGGGCAGGCAAGCTGCGCGTCGCTATCTTAATCGCGGTTATTCGATTTACGAGATTGCGATTTTTCTGGCAGTTGGGGCTCTCATCATCGGTGTACTGCTGTATGCGGGCAGTCTTCATTCTGGATCGAAGTAGCTGCGATGACACATCTGCAACGAGCGGTGATTTATGCGCGCTACAGCAATGAAAAGTCGCGAGAGGCTTCGATCCCGGATCAGCTCCGGGTGTGTCGTGAGCTGGCTGATCGTCACGGCTGGGAGGTGGTCGCGGCATTCCAAGACGCTGCGATCTCCGGAGCCAGCGCATTCCGCGCTGGTTACGAAGATCTCTTGGCACAGGCACGCTCGAGAAAATTCGACATCGTCATTGCCGAGTCACTCGATCGGCTGTCACGCGACCAGCAGGACGTGGCTGGCCTCTACAAGAATCTCACTTTCGCAGATGTCCAGATCTGGACACTGTCTGAAGGGCGGGTGAACGAACTGCATGTCGGCCTCAAGGGGACGATGAACGCGCTTTTTCTGAAGGACCTGGCGGCGAAGACCCATCGTGGACTGCGTGGCCGGGTGGAGGCGGGGAAAGCCGGCGGCGGCCTCTCGTATGGATATTCTGTGGTCCGCGGCCTGGACGACCGCGGCGAGCTGCTGCGTGGGGACCGACTGATCCATGAGGCTGAGAGCAAGGTCGTTCAGCGGGTCTTCGAGATGTTCGCCGCCGGCAGGAGCCCAATCTGGATCGCCAAGGCGCTCAATGATGAGGGGATTCCAGGGCCCAGCGGTCGGGCTTGGCGAGACACGACCATCCGAGGCCACGCCGAACGAGGAACCGGTATCCTGCGCAATGAATTGTATATCGGAAACTTGGTCTGGAACCGGATGCGTTACGTGAAGGATCCGGACAATGGCCGGCGTGTGTCGCGGATGAACGCCACTGACCAGCGGATTACCAAGCAGGTGCCAGAATTGCGCATCATCGACGACGGACTTTGGTTGGACGTTCAGCAGCGATTAGGGACGATCCGCGCCAAATACGGGGCCGACAAACCGGGACGAACAAAGTTTTGGGACAAGCGCCGGCCAAAACATCTTCTGACCGGAAAGATGTTCTGCGGCTGCTGCGGTGGCACGCTTGGCAATGTCGGGAAGGACTATCTTGCCTGCACAGCCTCACAGCGCCAGGGCACGTGCCTCAACCGGAAGAGCATCAAGCGATCGGTCGTGGAGGGGATGGTCACTGACGGTCTTTGCAACCGGTTGATGGATCCGGAAATGTTCCAGGAATTTGCCGAGGCCTTCGCCATGGAGTGCCGTCGTGGGGAAGCTGAAAAGGCGCGCGGGAAAGGCGGCCGGGAGCGTGAGCTGGCGGCCATCCGGCTGAAGTTGGACAAGCTTGTGGATGCCGTAGCGAACGGCCTGAAGTCCACGACGATCCAGAGCAAGCTCGCCGACCTGGAGCGACAGGAGGAGGCACTGCGCCAGGAGATTGAGTCCGTTGCGGTGCCGGCTGAGCGGCTTCCGCCCAATCTCGCCGAATTGTATCGCGCCGAGATGGCACGGCTGCGCGAAGCTCCAGAGGCGTCGGAGCACGCCGAAGACCTCGGCATGATCAGGGGGTTGGTCGACCGGGTGACCGTCATGCCGGCAACTGAGATTGCTGGCTTGTCGATTGAACTGGAGGGCGACATCGTCGCGATGCTTGGGATGGCCCTCAATACAGGAAACGGCAGAAAACGTGAGTTTTCCGCCGTTGATCACGCTTCGTTCGTTGGTTCGGTAAAAGTGGTTGCGGGGACCAGATTTGAACTGATGA
Source organism: uncultured Rhodospirillales bacterium (assembly GCA_903823665.1). GTDB lineage: Bacteria > Pseudomonadota > Alphaproteobacteria > Acetobacterales > Acetobacteraceae > CAIQQQ01. The sequence continues at coordinate 78 of CAIJTR010000085.1, read as the reverse complement.
CCTTCAGGTTATGAGCCTGACGAGCTACCGGGCTGCTCCACCCCGCGTTGGGTGTTGGGCGTTGGGTGTTGGGTGTTT
>CAIJTR010000084.1 GCA_903823665.1 uncultured Rhodospirillales bacterium | reverse complement strand
TCTTGTTGATCGTTTCGATCATATGCACCGGAATACGGATGGTGCGGGCCTGATCGGCGATCGAGCGGGTGATGGCCTGACGAATCCACCAAGTCGCATAGGTCGAGAATTTATAGCCACGGCGATATTCAAACTTATCGACAGCCTTCATCAGGCCGATATTGCCTTCCTGAATGAGATCAAGGAATTGCAGGCCGCGATTGGTGTATTTTTTGGCGATGGAGATGACGAGGCGAAGGTTGGCCTCGATCATTTCCTTTTTGGCGCGTGCGGAGTCGCGCTCGCCGCGCGAGACGGTGGTATAGACCCTACGGAATTCGCTGATCGGCAGGCCGGCATCGGTGGCAACCGTTGCGATGAGGCCGCGGACGCGGACGATCTCGCCGCTGTTCTTGGTCACGAAGGTGGGCCACGCCTTGCCCTTGAGCTTGGCAATGCGCTCCATCCAATTCGGGTCGAGCTCATGACCGCGATATTGCTGGAGGAAGTCGTCACGGGCGACCTTGGTGGCCTCCGCCATGCGCAGCAACTGGCCTTCAAAGCCGGTGAGGCGCTGGTTGAGCTGCTTGAGCTGGGTGACCAGTTCCTCGATGCGGTTGTTGTGCAGGCGCACCTGCTCGACCTTGCCGACGAGCTCGTCACGCAATTTGTCGTAGGATTTTTCGTTGCGGAGATTGACCTCCTCGCCCGCCGTGATGCTGTCCAGACGCTTGGACTGCATTTTGTGCAGCTTTTTGTAGAGGGTCTCGATCTCCTCGAAATTGGCGAGGACTTCGGGCTTCAGCTTTTCCTCAAGGGCGGAGAGTGACAGGCCGCCACCTTCGCCTTCACCGTCCTCTTCATCATCGGCGGGCGGCGGTGGCGGTGCTGCTTCGAACGCCGGAGCGTCCACAGTGTCATCACCCTCACCGTTTTCGGAGACGGCGGCGGCGGGCGGGCCGCCTTGGGTTGCTTCAAGGTCGATGATTTCACGCAGCAGCATGCGGCCGGCCTTCAGCGCCTCATGCCAGGCGATGATGGCGCGGAAGGTGAGCGGGCTTTCGCATAGCCCGCCGATCATCATGTCCCGCCCGGCCTCGATGCGCTTGGCGATGGCGATTTCGCCCTCACGCGAGAGCAGTTCGACGCTGCCCATTTCGCGCAGGTACATGCGCACCGGATCGTCGGTGCGGCCGAGGCTTTCCTCGTCGACGTTGCCCGTTGTCTCCTCGGCATCGTCGTCGGATTTCTCCGGCTTGACGACGGCGGTATCACCCTCCTCGCTCTCCTCGCCTTCGACGACCTGAATGCCCATCTCGGAGAGATTGGCCATCACGTCTTCGATCTGCTCAGACGAGTTCTGATCCGGCGGCAGGACGGCGTTCAGCTCATCGAACGTGATATGGCCGCGTTCTTTGCCCTTGGCGATCAGCCGCTTGACGGAGGCCGACTGCACGTCGAGCAGATTGGTTTCGCTGTCTTGTTCAGTGGCTGCGGTCTCAGTGGTGGCGGGTTTGGTTGCCATCTAGTCGCCTACTCCAGAAAATACGTTCCGCACCAAAAGCCACAGCAGTATGACGGGTCGATCATGGTTGATCGTCGCCGCCTATCTCATCCCACCCCGTTCGCCCGCCGCGCAACGCGTCTCGCGCGCTGCACAGAGCGATCAGGCGCCGCTGTGAAGCGGCATCGGCATTGTTGGCAAAAGCCTCACTGGCCTGTGCCACCTCGGCTTCGAGCCTGCCCGGGTTCATCAACCCGAAAAAGTGCCACCAGCCTGTCGCCGCCTCTGCCGGCATCGCAGCCTCTGCCGCACAGGCGGGAAGCGGCACCGGCACTGCCGAAAGGGCCTGTCCCACCTGCGTGGCCAGCCCCGAGTGCTGCAGGTGGGTGATCAGGGCCTGCGAGTCAAGGACCTCTGACGATGCACTGAAATGCAGCATGGCGGAACGCAGCTCCGCCCAGTCCCCGGGGAGGTCAAGATTGGCGAAGGCTTCCTCGACTTCAGGCAATAAATGGGGATGGCGGAGCAGGATTGCGACCAGCATGCGTCCGCGTTCGCCGGTGGCCAGGGCCGCACCGGGCGTGGGGCGGATGAAGGCGGGCGGCGGCTTGATGGGGGCACCGAAGCGGTCTCGCCGTTGGAAGTTTGCATTGGCCGGGCGGGGCGTTTGCGGGCGGCTGGCGTAGAACTGGTCGAGCAAGGCGCGGCGGATTTCGGAGGAGAGGGGTTTGTCCTCGACGCTGTTGGCGGCGCCTTCGAGCCTTGTGCGCAGACCGGCGCGGGCCTCGGGCGTGGTGCCGACGCCTTCTGCCATCAAGCCATAAAGGGCGGTGGAGATGGGGGCTGCGGCGTCTAGCACGGCCTGGAAGCCGGCTTGGCCCTTGGCTTTGACCAGCGTGTCTGGGTCTTCGCCGGGGGGCAGGCGGGCGAGGCGGAGGCTGCGTTCTGGGGTGAGCTGGGGCATGGCGAGTTCGGCGACCCTGAGGGCTGCGCGCTGGCCTGCCGCGTCTCCATCGAAGCAGAGGATGGGGACTGGGGAGAGCCGCCAAAGTTCGGCGAGTTGGTCTTCGGTGAGTGCTGTGCCAAGCGGCGCGACGGCTCCGGCGAAGCCTGCCTGGTGCAGCGCGATGACATCCATGTAGCCTTCGACGGCGACGATGGCGGCCCCTTGGCGGGCGGCTTCGCGGGCGAGGTCGAGGCCGTAGAGGGTGCGGCGTTTGGAGAACAGCGGGGATTCTGGGCCGTTCACGTATTTCGGCTGGCCGTCTCCCAAGATGCGGCCGCCGAAGCTGATCACGCGGCCGCGCCTGTCGCGTATGGGGAACATGACGCGATTGAAGAACAGGTCGTAGGGGGCGCGGCCGTCGTCTGACTCTCGCATCAGCCCGGCTTCGACGAGGGTTGCGACATCGACACGCTGGGTGGCGAGTTCAGCGGCGAGCAGGCCCCTGCCCTCCCCGGACCAGCCAAGGCCGAAGCGGGTGATGGTTTGGCGGGAGAGGCCTCGGCCGAGAAGGTAATCGAGGCCGCGTGCGCCGGATTGGGTGTGCAGGAGGCGTTGGTAGAGCGAGGCTGCGGCCTCCATGACGCCCTGCAGGCCCTCGCGCTGCTGTTCGGCTTCGGCGGCGGCGGGGGAGGCTTTTGGGACGTCCATCCCCGCTTCGCCGGATAGGAGTTCGACGGCTTCGCGGAATTGCAGGCCTTGGGATTTCATGACGAAGCCCACGGCATCGCCATGTTCGCCGCAGCCGAAGCAATGGTAGCCGTCCTCATAGACATAGAAGGACGGGGATTTCTCGTTGTGGAACGGGCAGCAGCCTTTCCAGTTGCGGCCGGAGCGGGACAGCTTGACCCGCCTTCCGATGACGGCAGCGAGCGGCGTGCGGGCGCGCAGCTCGTCGAGAAATCCGTCCGGCAGGCGCATCAGGAGGCGAGCAGCTGCTTCACCAGCGGGTTGACCTTGGACATGTCGAGGCTGGCGGCGTGCTTGGCTTTGAGGATGGCCATGACCTTGCCCATGTCTTTGGTGGTGGTGGCGCCGGATTCGGCAATGGCGGATTTGACGGCTTCGGCGGTGGCGGCGTCGTCCATCTGTGCGGGCAGGAAGTGCTCGATGACGGCGATTTCGGCGAGTTCCTTGTCGGCGAGTTCCTGGCGGTTGCCCTGGATGTAAAGCTCCACACTCTCGCGGCGGGACTTCACCATGGCTTTGAGCATGGCGATGATTTCGTCATCGGGGATGGCGGTGACGCCCTTGGGGCGGGCGGCGATGTCGAAATCCTTCAGCTTCGCGGTGATCATGCGCAAGGCGGACACGCGGGCGGCGTCCTTGGCGATCATGGCGGTTTTGAGTTCGGCGGTGAACTGGTCGCGCAACGTCATGCTGGTCTCCCCTTAGCCGGCGATTATACGCCTTCTGTGAGCCTCAGCGTAAGGGGCGGGAGAAAATTTCCCATATTCCGTGAATGCGGTTGTGGTGGGAAATGACTTCCCATAGGGTTGGGACATGATGATCACAGTCGAAGCCATTATTGAGCGGCTTGGCGGGCCGGAGGCCACGGCGAAGCTGTTGGGCGTGGGCACCGAGGCGCTGCGCAAATGGCGGCAGGCGCGGGCCGTGCCACCCCGTCATTACGCGGCCATTCTGTCCGCCACCGGCTGGCAGCTGGCTGATCTTCCCGGTTCCAACGCCCCAGGTTCCACCTTGGCTGAGATGAGAGCACCCATGACCGACAAGATGCAGCCGCCTGATGGTGCCACAGCAGCACTCGTGCTGGCCGATGGCCATGTGTTCTGGGGGCGTGGGTTTGGCGCGCATGGGTCAGCGGCGGTGGGCGAGGTTTGCTTCAGCACCGGCATGACCGGGTATCAGGAGACGCTGACGGACCCTTCGTTTGCGGGGCAGATCATCACGTTCACCTTCCCGCATATCGGCAATGTGGGCACCAATGCGTTTGACCGGGAGGCTGTGAACATTGCGGCCTCTGGGTTGGTGGTGAAGCAGGATATCACCGAGCCGTCTTCCTGGCGGAACACGCAGGGGCTGGAGGCGTGGCTGACATCGCAGAACATTCCGGGCGTGGCCGGTGTGGACACGCGGGCGTTGACGCTGCGCATCCGGGATCATGGCGCACCAAACGGCGTGCTGAGTTTCCCGGCGGATGGGCGGTTCGATATTCCGGCATTGGTGGCACAGGCGCAGGCTTGGCCGGGGCTGGAGGGAATGGATCTGGCGAAGGTGGTGAGCTGCACGCAGTCCTATTCGTGGAATGAGACGATTTGGCAGTGGGGCGAGGGCACGGGCGTTCAGAGCAAGACCTCGCATCGCGTGGTGGCGGTGGATTATGGGGCGAAACGCAACATTCTGCGGTGTTTGGCGTCGGCTGGGTGTGAAGTGATTGTGGTGCCGGCGACGGCTTCGGCTGAGGATATTCTGATCCATCAGCCGGATGGCGTGTTTCTGTCGAACGGTCCGGGCGACCCGGCGGCGACGGCGGTTTATGCGGTGCCGGCCATTCAGGGCGTGATGGCGGCGGGCAAGCCGATTTTCGGGATTTGCCTGGGGCATCAGCTGCTGGGCATCGCGCTCGGTGGGCGGACGTTCAAGTTGGATCGCGGGCATCGCGGGGCCAATCAGCCGGTGCAGGAGCTGGCGACGGGCAAGGTTGAGATCACCAGCCAGAATCATGGGTTTGCGGTTGATCCTGCGTCTCTGCCGAAGGGTGTTGAGGTGACGCATGTGAGCCTGTTCGATGGCTCCAATGAGGGGCTGGCGTGTGCGGAGAAGCGGTGTTTCTCGGTGCAGTATCACCCTGAGGCGAGCCCAGGGCCGACGGACAGCCATCATTTGTTCAAGCGTTTTGTCGCCCTCATGGCCGGCTGAGAGAAATATCATGCCAAAGCGGACTGATCTTAAGTCGATCATGATCATCGGCGCCGGCCCCATTGTGATTGGGCAGGCGTGTGAGTTCGATTACTCCGGGGCGCAGGCGTGTAAGGCGCTGCGGGCGGAGGGGTATCGGGTTATTCTGGTGAACTCCAATCCGGCGACCATCATGACCGATCCGGACATGGCGGATGCGACGTATATTGAGCCGATTACGCCGGAGATGGTGGAGAAGATCATCATCCGGGAGAAGCCGGACGCTTTGTTGCCGACGATGGGCGGGCAGACGGCTTTGAATACGGCGATGGCGCTGGAGGCTTCGGGGGCGCTGGCTCGGCATGGCGTGGAGCTGATCGGGGCGAAGGCCGAGGTGATCGACCGTGCTGAGGACCGGTTGAAGTTCCGTGATGCGATGACCGAGATCGGCATTGAGAGCCCGCGCTCGGCGATTGCGCACACGATGGAGGAGGCTCGGGCAGCACTGGCCTTGGTCGGCCTGCCTGCGGTGATCCGGCCGAGCTTTACGATGGGCGGCACCGGGGGCGGGATTGCCTATAACAAGGAGGAGTTCGAGCGGATTGTGACGTCCGGCCTGGATGCGTCACCGACCACCGAGGTGCTGGTGGAGGAGAGCGTGCTGGGCTGGAAGGAGTATGAGATGGAGGTGGTCCGTGACAGCGCGGATAACTGCATCATCATCTGCGCCATCGAGAACGTGGACCCGATGGGCATTCATACCGGCGATAGTGTGACGGTGGCCCCGGCGCTGACGCTGACGGACAAAGAATATCAGATCATGCGCGACGCCTCGATTGCGTGTCTGCGCAAGATTGGCGTCGATACCGGTGGTTCCAACGTGCAGTTCGCGCTCAATCCGGCGGATGGACGGTTGCTGGTGATTGAGATGAACCCCCGCGTGTCGCGCAGTTCCGCGCTGGCGTCGAAGGCGACCGGGTTCCCGATTGCCAAGATCGCGGCGAAGCTTGCGGTGGGCTACACGCTGGATGAGTTGAAGAACGACATCACCATGACCACGCCGGCGAGCTTTGAGCCGACGCTGGATTATGTGGTGATCAAGATCCCGCGGTTTACGTTCGAGAAATTCCCCGGCACCCCTGCCCTGCTGGGCACGGCGATGAAATCCGTCGGCGAGGCGATGGCGATTGGCCGCAGCTTTGCCGAGGCGTTGCAGAAGGGTCTGCGGAGCATGGAGACCGGCTTCTCCGGCCTTGATCCGATTGAGGCTCCGGGGGACGGGACGCTGGATGCGTATCGCGCCGCACTGAGCCAGCCGAAGCCGGACCGGATTGTGATGGCCGCGCAGGCGTTGCGGGCCGGGCTTTCGGTGGAGGATATCCACGAGACCAGCAAGTTTGACCCTTGGTTCCTGCGGGAGCTGGAGAAGATCATCGCGGCTGAGCGGGAGCTGGCCGTGGGGCTGCCGCGTGACGCTTATAATCTCCGGCGGATCAAGGCGCTGGGGTTCTCGGACAAGCAAATCGCGGCGTTGTCCGGCACGCCGGAGACGGAGGTGGCCGAGTTGCGGGCCAAGCTGGGCGTGCAGCCGGTTTACAAGCGGATTGATACGTGTGCGGGCGAGTTCGCCTCGGCCACGCCGTATATGTATTCGACGTATGAGGGCGGGTTTGGCACGCCTATGTGTGAGGCGGAACCGACTGCGCGCGACAAGATTATCATTCTGGGTGGTGGGCCGAACCGGATTGGGCAGGGAATCGAGTTCGATTATTGCTGTGTTCATGCTGCCTATGCACTGCGCGAGGCTGGGTTTGAGACCATCATGGTCAACTGCAACCCGGAGACGGTCAGCACCGATTATGACACCTCCGACCGGCTGTATTTTGAGCCGTTGACGGCGGAGGACGTGATTGCGCTGGCGCGGCGGGAGCAGTCGAACGGGCGGGTGCTGGGCTGCATTGTGCAATATGGCGGGCAGACGCCGCTGAAGCTGAGCCTGGCGCTGACCAAGGCGGGCATTCCGATCCTCGGCACGTCCGCCGATGCGATTGATCTGGCGGAGGATCGGGAGCGGTTCCAGGGGCTGTTGCAGCGGCTCGGCCTGCGGCAGCCGGAGAACGGCATTGCGCGCTCGGCTGAGGAGGCGGAGGCCATTACGGACCGGATTGGGTATCCGGTGGTCATTCGCCCCAGCTATGTGCTGGGCGGGCGGGCGATGGAGATTGTGCATGATCATCGCGGGCTGCATCGCTATATGCGCGAGGCGGTGCGGGTTTCCGGTGAGAACCCGGTGCTGATTGATCGTTACTTGAACGACGCCATTGAGGTGGATGTGGATTGCATCTCCGATGGCACGACGGTGTATGTGGCGGGCGTGATGGAGCATATCGAGGAGGCCGGGATTCATTCCGGTGACAGTGCGTGCTCTCTGCCGCCCTATACGCTGAGCCCGGCGATGGTGACGGAGTTGAAGGCCGAAACTGAGGCGATGGCGAAGGCCATTGGCGTGGTGGGCCTGATGAACGTGCAATACGCCATCAAGGACAATGACGTTTTCGTGCTGGAGGTGAACCCCCGCGCATCGCGCACCGTGCCGTTCGTGGCGAAGGCGACGGGTGTGGCGGTGGCGAAGATCGGTGCCAGGGTGATGGCGGGGGCGAAGCTGTCTGAGTTCAAGCTGGATGACGACGCGGTGGCGCGGCATGTGGCAGTGAAGGAGGCGGTGTTTCCGTTCAACCGGTTCCCCGATGTGGACACGATTTTGGGGCCGGAGATGAAATCGACCGGCGAGGTGATGGGGCTGGATGCCAGCTTCGAGCGGGCGTTTGCCAAGGCGCAGCTGGGGGCGGGGGTGAAGCTGCCTTTGTCTGGCACGGCGTTCGTCTCGGTGCGCGAGGCGGACAAGGCGGCCTGTGTGGGCGTGGCGCGGCGGCTGGTGGATTGCGGCTTCACTATCATGGCCACACGCGGCACGGCGGCCAAGCTGCGCGAGGCGGGGATTGAGGCGGTTGTCGTCAACAAGGTGCTGGAAGGGCGACCACATTGTGTGGATGCCATTCTGTCCGGTCAGGTGCAGCTGGTGATCAACACGGCGGGCGGTGCGCAGTCCGTCACCGATAGTTTTGATATCCGCCGTTCGGCACTCACGCAGGGTGTTCCGCACTATACGACCATCGCCGGAGCGCGGGCGGCGGCGCATGCAATTGCAGCCCTGAAATCAGGCACTCTTGAAGTCGCGCCCCTGCAGTCGTATTTTCGATCCTCGTTCTGACGCGTGGGCGTCCGCGATGTGGCTGGGACAGGTTGAGAATTCAGCCGCCTCGGCCCCGTTTCGGGCGCGCAAGCGTGCCTAGCCGAGAATGGGCACCCGTCACTTTGGCGGGTGATTTCACATCTAGCCACCTCTGAGGTTCCTGCCGTGCAGAAATTCCCGATGACCGCGCCTGGACTGCAGCGTCTTGAGGAAGAACTGCGAAATTTGAAATCCGTCGAACGCCCCGCGGTGATCGTGGCGATTGCCGAGGCGCGCAGCCATGGCGATTTGTCGGAAAACGCCGAGTATCATGCGGCCCGTGAGCGCCAGAGCTTCATTGAAGGCCGCGTGCAGGAGTTGGAGGAGGTGATTTCCGCGGTGGAAGTCATCGATCCGTCCACCTTGTCTGGCGACATGGTGAAGTTCGGTGCCCATGTGCAGCTTCTCGATGAGGAAACCGAGAAGGAGATCACGTATCAGATCGTGGGGCAGCATGAGGCGGACATCAAACAGGCACGCCTGTCGATTTCGAGCCCGCTGGCCAAGACGCTGATCGGCAAGAAGGTGGGCGACACCATTTCGGTGCCGGCCCCGGGTGGTGATCGCAGCTACGAGATTTTGTCCGTCAAGTTCGTCTGACCGGCCATGATCACGCTGGATGACGTCCGCGCCGCGGCGGGGCGGTTCGACGGGCGGGTTTTGCGCACGCCGATGATCTATTCGGACAGCGTGTCTCGGGCGACGGGTGCGAAGGTGCATCTGAAGCTGGAGAATTTGCAGGCGACGGGGGCGTTCAAGGAGCGCGGGGCGGCGAACCGTCTGGCGCTGCTGTCGGCTGAGGAGCGGGCGCGCGGCGTTGTGGCGATGTCGGCTGGAAACCACGCGCAGGCAGTGGCGCGGATTGCGAGCCTGCTGGGCATCAGTGCCGTGATTGTGATGCCGAAGCACACGCCGATCACCAAGGTGACGCGGACCCAGGGCTGGGGTGCCCGCGTGGTGCTGCATGGCGACATGCTGGCGGAGACGGCGGAGTATGCGGTGCAACTCGGCCGCGACGAGGGGCGCGTGTTCATCCACCCGTATGACGATGCGGGGGTGATGGCGGGCCAGGGCACGATGGCGCTGGAGATGATCGAGGATCAGCCGGATCTGGACATGCTGGTGATCCCTGTTGGTGGCGGCGGGTTGATTGCCGGGTGTGCCACGGTGGCCGCCGCGTTGAAGCCGGGCATGGAGGTGATTGGCGTGGAGGTGGCGGCTTATGCGGCGCTGGCGCAACGCTTGGCGGGGATGCCGGTGGACGTTGGTGGGGCCACCATCGCCGAGGGCATTGCGGTGCGCGATATCGGGGTTGCTCCGCTGGAGGTGATCCGCGCGCATGTGCATGACGTGCTGGTGGTGCCGGAGCGGGCGGTGGAGGAGGCGATTGCCTTGCTCGCGGAGGGCGCGAAGGTGGTGGCCGAGGGTGCGGGCGCGACTGGCGTTGCGGCGTTGCTGGCGTTTCCGGAGCGGTTTGCGGGCAAGCGGGTGGGAACGCCGGTGTGCGGCGGCAACATCGATGCGCGGATTTTGGCCAACGTGATGCTGCGCAATCTGCTGCGTGACGGGCGGCTGCTGCGGTTGCTGCTGGAAATTCCGGACCGTCCCGGTGTGTTGGCGGATATTTCCGGCAAAATCGGCAGCTCTGGCGGCAATATCATCGAGGTTTCGCATCAGCGGCTGTTTGCCTCGCCAAGCGTGCAGACCGCCGAGCTTGAGGTGATGTTCGAGGCGCGCGATGCCGCCCATGGCGACGAGATCGTGCGGATGCTGGAACAGACTTATATCGTCAGGAGAGCGTGATGAGTGCGCCCAATTTGGTTGTGAACAGCGATCGTCTTTGGGCCAGCATTCAGGAGACGGCGGCAATCGGGGCGACGCCCAAGGGCGGGATTTGCAGGCTTGCGCTGAGCGATGAGGATCGCCGGGTGCGCGACTGGTTCGCCGAGGCGTGCCGGGCGTGTGGTTGCTCGGTGAGTGTTGACGCGCTGGGCAATATGTTCGCGCGCAGGCCGGGGCGGAACCCGAAGCTGCCGCCGATTGCCATTGGCAGCCATCTGGATACGCAGCCAACTGGTGGGAAGTATGACGGCATTATCGGTGTGCTGGCCGGGCTTGAGATCATGCGGCTGCTGGATGAGGCGGGCGTGGAGACCGAGGCCCCGATCGAGCTGATCAACTGGACGAATGAGGAAGGCGCGCGGTTCGCACCGGCGATGCTGGCATCGGGCACGTTCGCGGGGGTGTTCACGCCGGATTATGCGTATGCGCGGGAGGATCGCGGCGGCGTTTCGTTTGGCTCGGCGTTGGATGCGATTGGGTATCGGGGTGCGGAGCCGATTGGGCATCCTTTGTCGGCACATTTCGAGTTGCATATCGAGCAGGGGCCGATTTTGGAGGCGGAGGGCCGCACCATCGGCGTGGTGACCGGCGTGCAGAGCATTCGCTGGTATGAGGCGACGATGACGGGGATGGACGGCCATGCCGGGGCCACGCCGATGCATCTGCGAAGGGACGCACTGCTAGGGGTGGCGGAAATTGTGCGGGCGGTTCACGCGCTGGCGATGCGGTATGCTCCGGGGGCGGTCGGCACGGTTGGGATGATCGAGAACCGCCCGAACAGCCGCAACGTGGTGCCGGGCGAGGTGTTCTTCACCGTCGATCTGCGCCATGCCGATGATGCGGTGGTGGCCGAGATGGATGCCGCGTTCCGCGCCGAGGCGGCGGCGATTGCGTCTCGCAGTGGTTTGACATTGTCGCTGGAGGAGACGTGGCGGTCCCCTGCGGTGCATTTCGACGCCGGGTGCGTGGCGGCGGTGACGGGGGCGGCGGAGCGGCTGGGGCTTTCGCATCGTCCGTTGGTGTCAGGGGCCGGGCATGACAGCGCGTATATTGCGCGGGTGGCACCGACAACGATGGTGTTTATTCCGTGCAAGGACGGATTGAGCCACAACGAGGCGGAGAGTGCGACGCAGGCGGATGTGGCGGCGGGTGCGAATGTGCTGTTGGGGGCGGTTTTGGCGTTTGACCGGGGGTTGGGGGAGTAAACTGTATCGGCGTGCGTCGAGAGTTGGTAGGTAGCCGGCACTGCTCTGACTGGGTTTAATCCATTGATGACGTTAACGTTGGGCTGCTTGTTCGTAATGACGTAGCAACAGGTCGAGATAGGTTTTCATTGTGCTGGGGCGATTGGCACGTGCCACTGGCCAGAAATGCACAAGGCCTGATAATGCGCCAAGTTCTTCTGCATCGTTTTCAAAACCATATCGTACGCATTGCGACACGTAATTGGTGTTCACAAATGCAAACTTATACGAGACATAGTTTGCTGCCTCCTGATCGACCCACCCCAAAGCACCACGCCCACGGATATTTGTGAAGTTCTGGATCACCCGGCGAATAAGTTCCAATGACTGCCGATGTGCAGGCAAATTTGGGATACAGAGTGTTCCGGCATTGAAACCACACGCAAAACGCGGCTGCTCGTTGTCCAATTGGAGAAGCTCGGCCCCGACAGAAACTGCGGTCGCCAATTGGGAGGCGTGCTCGATCGGTGCCCCCATCCGATCAGAGACAGCGCTCTCAATCAGAAATTCTTGAAAGTTTTTATTATAAATGATGTCGGGGTCCATGTAGATCACCGGTTGGTAATCATAGGCTTTCTGATCATCTAAAATGCAATACTTACCAGCCACATAACCAACCCAATCATGCGCACGGATATCAACCACGCGTATATTGTTCGGAATTACACACGGCACTTCTTTACAGATCGTTGCGTGGTCACGGTCCGTGTAGACGATGATGTCGCCTGCAAACTTACCAACTCGCAGGAGCGACTCAATACTGAGATAGAGTTGGGCAAGAACATTAACATCACCAAAAGCTACATAATAAATTAATGGTTTAAATAAATAGAGCTCATCAATCCTCCACCCATCAAGAAGAATTGGGAAACGAAATGGTGACTTAGTTGTGTCAAACGGCAAATTGTAGGAAATTGGAATACGGATATCACCCAGCAACAGACAGGGTCCGTTTTCTAGCCGAAAATCGTCACCAGCCAGAATTTTACGGCTAGATTTTAGCACCCATTGCTTACCACGCAGGGATTGTAGAAAATCCAATTCTTTATCAGAAATTAATACAAATGTCTCCCAACTACCAATCATATCACGGTTACATGAAATACCACCACTACTTTCAGCAGTGACCTGACGTTCCTCAGATATGATGTTGACCGTGTTCTTGTCGGCATTTGCTGTTATAGTGCACGATCCAAGACCCTCAATGTACGCGACAAATGTCTTTTGTGAATCATTTGCGACGAAACTCGCAAAGTGTTCGCGTGAAAATTGATCTGGGGCATCTACCGTTACCAAGTATGATCGGTCAACGATCTCCTCCCACCTGACTTGTGAGATTGCTGCACCAACTTCGCCCCGCCATAAAAACGCACCATGGTGCGATAGAAAATAGAATTTCAATAGACCCTTCCCATATCATCATCTCATTAGGCTGTTGGGTAAGACACATGCCGTGTCCTAGGCTGTCACGCAAGTGAAGCGGTGAATCAATGGGGAGCGTAGGATGAGTGTCAACCCGTCGCTCTATCTGCCTCACGCACGCCCTGGGTTGAGGGCGAATGATGGGTTTGCATCCATCCTACAAATTGCTCGCGCGGCCGGGCTTCCTCGACGAAGGTGTCAATGTCGAAGTGGTCGTCGAGGCCGCTGGCGAGGCCTTCTTCGGCGAGCGAGACGAGGTGATCGACGACGCGTGCATCCTCGGCGAGGCGGTGCAGACCGATTTCCTCGGTGGTGCCAAGGCTTACGCTCGCCAAGCCGTCACGTGATGCGGCCATGTTGGTGTCCTTGGACAGGACGACATTGTAGCACATGGGTGGGCGAGTGCGAGCATTGCGTTCAACTGCGTCGGGCGGTGCCCGACCTACGTGAAGGCTACGTGAAGGCCCACCTCAACGTGTTGGCGATGCCGAAGGCTCCTGCTCGCAGCGCAGGTTTTGCAAATAACGGCGTTTCGACCTTGTGCATTCTTTGCGCCCAGACTGGCATGAGGTCCATGGCGGCTTGGGTGGCCAGGGCCTGCATAGGGGCGACGAGGGGGTCGGGGCTGCGTTGGTTGAGGAGGATGTCGGCGATTTCGCGGGTGCGGGCGTCGACGCGGAGGGCTGGGCGCATTTGGGTGATGAGGCGCTGGGCTTCGGCTTTTGAGCGGGGGACGGGGCTGGCTCCCAACGCGGTGCCGATTTGGGCCATTTCGGCGAAGTAGCGGTCTTGATCGGGGCCGGACATGAAGGGCTCGGCGTAGCGGACCCAGGCTGAGAGGAAGCTGGTGGTTTCGGTGACGTGGACCCAGGCGAGCAGGTCTGGGTCGGTGGCTGAGTAGGGCTCGCCGTTGGGGAGGGTGCCGCCCACACGCGCGTGGATTTTGTTGATGCGGGCGATGATGGCCTCCGCGTCCTCCCGGCTGCCATAGGTCGTGGTGGCGATGAAGCGGGCGGTGCGGCGGAGGCGGCCTTGCATGTCCTGGCGGAAGTTGGAGTGGTCCCACACGCCGGCGAGCACCTTGGGGTGGAGCATTTGCAGCATCAGGCTGGAGATGCCGCCGACCATCATGGCTCCTACGTCTCCATGGATGCGCCAGGCTATGGCTTGGGGGCCGAACAGGCCGTCGGTTCTGCGGGGGACGGGTCTTTCGCCTTTGGCGCGGTCGTTGAACAGGCCCACGACCTGTTGGGCGATGGCGCGTTTGATCGGTTGGGCGAGGCGTTGCGCCGCTCCATTGGGGCGTGAGGCGTTGGGGTATCCGGCGGTGGGCATGCGCGTCTCCGGTTCGTCATTGTTGATGTAGCGCGCCAAGCGCTGGATGCGAGGGGAAGCGAAAGGGGGGGAGATTATTTTCCTCCGGCTTTCGCTTTTCTCTTGCGTTAGGCCATCTATCGTGTTGTTACTTTCCCTTGGGCACCCGCCCCTCCCCCCCCCTCAAGGAAACCGAATATGGAAACAAACAGCGTGGCTGCGCTGATGGCGGCCCTGGCTGGCACGCCGTTGGCCCCGATGATGGTTTATCTGCCGCTGATTGTGGCCGTGGCGGGCGTGTTCGCGACGTTTCTGCCGCAGGCGGCTCCCGGTAGCCTCTGGGCGGCGCCGCGAGCAGCACTTGATCTGGTGGCGATGAATTTCGGCAACGCCCGGAACGCCACGATCAGCAAGCCGCCGGTCAGCACTCCCCCTCAGCCGGGAGCGTGAATGCGATGAAGCGCATTATGATTGCGATGATGGCGGCGTCTTTGCTGGCGGGATGCAATGCCAGCGAGGTGCAATTGGCCTGTACGGCGGATGCTGCCGCGGGGCCTGTGGTCGCCGGGCTGGTGGTGCCGCTGACGACGATTGCTGATCCTTCGGCGGTGCCTGTCGCCACCGAGGTGGTGGCGATCGACACCGCGGCGGTGCAGCCGGCGATTTTGGCGGCGTGTGCCTCGGCGGCGGCTTCGGCTGCTGCTTCGGCTGCTGCTTCGGCTGCGGCGGCGGCTCCTGCTGCTCCGGTCGTGAAGTAGCACTCTAGCGTGACCGAACTGCTCGCCCTTCCACGCTTCATTCCGGTGTTCAACGGGCTGATGCTGGCGCTATGGGAGGCGTGGACGTACGGCGGGCGGAACAAGGCACCAAAGCTGGACCCGGCGGTTGGGCGGGCGGTTGCGAGCAGGCTTACGAAGGCCCGCGCGGAACTGCTCGACCTGATCGCCCGGTTCAGCCGGGGGGAGGTGCTTTGGCGGGGGCCTCGGGCGGCTCGGCCGCGGGGCGTTGGGGCGGGGGCTGTTGTGGCTCGGGAGGCGTGTTCGGCATCGGTGGATGAGGGGGTGCCGGACGCGTCTCATGTGGCTTTGCCTTTGCGGGCGGGGTGGCTGTGTCAGCTGATGCCGTATGAGGCGGCTTCGATTGGCGGGCAGTTGGAGGCGGTGCTGCGGTCTGGCAAGATGGTGGTGCTGATGCAGGCCACACCTCGGGTGGCTCGCGCACTGCGGCCAACCTGCCGGATGCTTGGCTGCGATATGGCGCTGCTGTTGCAGCCAAAGGATGCCCGCGTGCCGGTTCGGAAGATCCGGGTGCCGCGACCGAGGAAGCCGCGCAAGCCTTCTTACACTGACATTGAGTATCGCTGCGGCCCTGATTTGGATGGGCGGCGCTGGGTGTTGCGGCTCAGCCGAAGCGGACTTCGTTACAAAAGACTGCCTTTGTGAGCGCGGGAGAATTGCGCTCTATTTATTACGATATCAGAACTTTTTCCGCCATGTGTTCGGTGTCTTCGTAGATCACCTGGGCGAAGCCGGTGTGCAGCGGGCCGTGATAGTTCCTGTGCAGGCAACGGACTTTCGGCGAGAGGGCTCCGCGCATGGCGAGCCACATGATGACTTCGGCACCCTCGGCACCGCCGCGTTCGATGTAGTCCTGCAGGCGGAGCGAGGCGAGGGAGTGGGGGTCGGATTCCAGGCGGTCGAGGAATTCCATGTCCCATTCATTGTTGCGGTAGCCGAAGCGTTCGCCGTGGAGTTGGTGGGAAAGGCCGCCGGTGCCGAGGACGACGACACGGAAATCGTCACGGTAGCTCTCGACGGCGCGACGCAGGGCTTGGCCGAGACGGAAGAGGCGCATGGGGGATGGCACCGGGAATTGCAGCACGTTGACGGCGATGGGGAGAATGGCGCAGGGCCAGGGCTTCGTGCGATCCGGCCACAGGGCGGAGGTGGGGGTGAGTGCGCCGTGGTCGAGCGGCATGTGCTGGCAGATGGTGATGTCGAATTCGTCATCGACGAGGGCGTGCGCCACGTGCCAGGCGAAATCGCTGTTGCCGGGAATGGGGTCGAGCGGGCGCGGGCCGAAGCCTTCATCGGCGATTGGGTGCTCGGCGGCCACGGACATGGCGAAGGTGGGCACCTGGTCGAAGAAGAAGGTGGTGACGTGGTCGTTGTAGATGAGGATGGCGGCGTCTGGTTTTTGCTCGGCCAGCCATTCCTGCATCGGGGTGTAACCGTCGAGCAATTTTTTCCAGGCGGGGTTTTGCCAGTCCTGCTTGTCGATGAGGGCACCGATGGAGGGGGCGTGGGGGGAGCCGAGGCCTGCGATGATGCGTCCCATGGTCTAGCCTTTGGTCGGTTGTGGCCGGGAGGCCAGGTATTGTTCGAGGGTTTCGCCACGCATTTGGGCACCGGTTTCGGTCAGGCCATCGCCGCAGAGTTGGGCGAGGCGAAGGAGGACGAACACGTTGGCCCCACGCTGGATGAGGCCGAGCCAGTCTTTCGCGCGGATCAGCTCGCGGTCGATGGGGTCGAGGCCGGCTTTCTCCATGCAGGCTTCCGGGTCGGCGGTGTAGGCGGCGCGGTTTTCCGGGTGGCGAAGGTCGTAGCAAAACCGGTTGATGCGCAGGCCCTGCTGGGCGGCGTGGCCAGTGTTGAGATAGGTGCCAGCCGGAAGGGCTTGCGGGTCGATCTGACGGGAATGCACGCGAGGCTCCTGGGTGGTCAATGCAGTTTGACGGTGGGCTCAGGACTTGTGGAGATCAAGCCCGCGATGGTGCGCCACAGGGTAGGGGCGCGGCCGTGCAGGGCGGAGAGGTGCATCTTGTAGAGTGAGCGATACATGATGCGGGCGAATATGCCCTCGATGAACAGGCTTTTGCCGACGATGAAGCCCATCAGCGAGCCGACAGTGCTGTAGCGGCCGAGTGAGACGAGCGATCCGAAATCCCGGTAGACGAAGGGGGTGACGGGTTGGCCAGCGAGGCGGGCGTTGATCTGCTTGATCATGTGCGACGCCTGTTGATGGGCGGCCTGGGCGCGGGGCGGAATGGGCGTGGTGAAGCCCTCGCGTGGGCAGGAGGCGCAGTCACCGATGGCGAAAATATCAGGGTCTCGCGTGGTTTGCAGTGTGGGCAGAACGACGAGTTGGTTGGTGCGGGTGGTCTCAAGGCCTGCAATATTGGCCAGGAAATCCGGCGCTTTCACACCGGCGGCCCAGACGACGAGTTCGGCTGGGATGAGGTTGCCGGTGGCGGGGATGACGCCTTCGGCGGAGATGCCGGCGACGCGGGTGTTGGTGCGGACCTCGATGCCGAGCTTTTCGAGCAAGGCGGTGGTGGCGTTGGAGATCTTTTCCGGCAGGGCTGGCAGGATGCGTTCGGCCCCTTCGACAAGAATGATGCGGATGTCGCGTTCGGGCTTGATGTGGTCCAGCCCGTGGGCGACAACGGAGCGAACGGTGCGGTGCAGTTCGGCTGCGAGTTCAGTGCCGGTGGCACCCGCGCCGATGATGGCGACGTGGAGTTGGCCGGGACGAATGGGTTCCGCTTGGGCGTTGGCGCGCAGGCAGGCGTTGATGAGCCTTCGGTTGAAGCGGGTGGCCTGGGCCGGCGTGTCCAGCGGCACGGCATATTCGGCGGCACCGGGCGTTCCGAAATCATTGGTGACGCTGCCGATGGCGATGACCAGCGTGTCGTAGGCGATGCTGGCGGCGGGGGTGATTTCGCGGCCTTCCTCATCGGCGGTGGCGCAGAGGTGGATTTGCTTGGCGGTGCGATCAATGCCGTCGAGTGCTCCGAGGCGGTAGGTGAAATGATGCCAGTGGGCCTGGGCGAGATAATTCAGCTCGTGCTTGGCGCGGTCGAGGCTTCCGGCGGCGACGGAGTGGAGCAGCGGCTTCCACAGATGGGTGCGGGATTTGTCGACGAGGGTGACGGAGGCGCGGCCGGATTTGCCGAGGCTGTTGCCGAGTTGGGTGGCCAACTCAAGACCGGCGGCACCACCGCCTACGACGACAATGCGATGGAGCTGAGATTGGGAGGTCACTTCGCTGATATGCCTTTGAAAATCGTAGGTCTCGCCAATGGTATAGCAGGCGGTGGGTACATTCCGACACTGCGGATTTGACCTGAATCAATGATACCGGCTGGGCTACGGGCCAAGGTGGCGTGGCGTTCGACATTCCGCCTGGACGACACCAAAAGGACAACGACCATGAAGGCCGAAGACGTGATGGCGCGTGACGTTCTGACTGTCACCCCAGCGACGAAAATCGAGGTTGCGCTCGCTTTGATGCTGCAGCGCCGGGTGAGCGGGTTGCCGGTGCTGGATGCGAAGGGGCATTTGGCCGGCATTTTAACGGAGGGCGATCTGCTGCATCGCTCCGAGACCGGGACCGGGGTTAAGGCGCGGTCGAAGTTCATGGAATTTCTGGTGGGGCCGGGCCGGGAAGCGGAGGAATATGTGAAGGCGAATAGCCGGGTGGTGGGGGATTTGATGACCACCGAGGTGATCACCGTGCATCACGACACGCCACTTTCCGACATTGTAGATCTGATGGAGAAAAAGCGCATTCGCCGGGTGCCGGTGACACGTGACGGAAGGTTGATCGGGATTGTCAGTCGTGCGGATTTGCTGCGGGCGCTGGCGCAGAAGCTCGGCACACATCCGCAGACGGATATGTCTGACAAGGCGATCCAGGACGCGTTGCATGCTCAATTCGCCAAGGCAGACTGGACGACGAGCAGCAATATCGGTGTGCACGTGCTTGGCGGCGTGGTGACGTTTAACGGGTTCATCTATGACGAGCGGACCCGCAAGGCATTGATTGTGGCGGCACAAAACACGCCGGGTGTGACGTCTGTGATCGACCAGATGGTGTGGCTGGACATAACCACCGGAATGATGGTGCCTTGACCAATTCTCCAAACGGTTGAATTCCAGCATTCTCCCTGAACTTGCTGTGCCTTTGCGTGGGTACTGCTGAATGGTTTGCAGTACCCACTCTGACATTTGATTCGTGTTATTCGATGCGTAAGGGTGCCATTTAACGGCCACCCGTCAAATCTGGCGGCGTCGGGTTAGGTGGGTATCACAGATTAAGAGAAAGAGTGGGCGACCAAGGCCAACCGGTTCGTCAAAGCCGAATTGAAACGGTGCGGCATTGGCTACAAGGAGCTTGCGGGACGGCTAAAAATGTATGGCCTGCAAGAAAAGGAGGATTTAATCACATCGAATCTGGGGCGCGGCACGTTTGCGGCGACGTTCTTTTTGGCTAGGCTAGCCGCATTGGGAATGGACGCAATGCGAATGGAGGATTTATGAAAAACAAAATTTCGAAAATCAAAATTTTGTTTTGTTGATTTTGCTAGCCGTCATTTATATTCTTTTGTTTTTTGCAATAAGTACATCAGAGTATAAAAATAATAATTATTGCCATAAAGATAATTTTGAAAAAGAACAATGCGCCACTTACGATGTGATGCTTGTCTTTTTCTGGAAGATCGGAAAATTCCTCGATGAGCACAACGGGGCTATCAGCGCAATTTCCGGACTTATTGTAGCTGGATTTACCGGAACCCTTTGGTGGGTCACTTGGGGTTTGGTTCGAGTGGCCAACGATCAGCGTATTGATAGTCTGCGCTCTATTGATGCCGCCGTCCGAGCCGCCATTGCGGCCGAGGGCTCGATTCATTCGGACAGGGCATGGATCACGTTTGATGGATATCGAATAACGCAACAACAAGATATGTCTTTCAGTAGAATATTTCTCAGTTTTTGATCAAAAAATAGACGTTACACCGAAGTTTTCCTGAAATTAAACTTTCAAGGGTATGTCGTAATTGATGGGGGCACTAGAGCACGTTTCGACCAGATGGAATCATTTAGTCGAAAGTTCGTGCTCTAGAAACATATGACTCTAGAGCAACTTAGCG
>CAIJTR010000083.1 GCA_903823665.1 uncultured Rhodospirillales bacterium | reverse complement strand
ACCGGAACGGTTCAATCTGGTCGGGCGTTGCTCTAGCGAATGAGCTTCACCCGCTTGCCATCCACGCCCAACGCCAGCGCGCCGCCCTTCAGCGCCATCGCATCCGTGCCGAACACATCCGCCCGCCAGCCAGACAGACACGCCAGATCAGGTGCCGCCTCGGTCGCCAGCCGGTCAATGTCCTCGGAATTGGCGATCAGCTTCGGTGCCACGTTGAACTGCTCGCATTTTGCCGCCAGCAGCACCTTCAGCAGGGAGACCAGCGCGGGCGATGCTTTCGGTCCGTCGCGATGGTTCGGGATCTCTGGCATCGCGTCATCCGGCAATGCCCGCGCCTCATTCAAGGCCGCGAGCAGCGACACGCCGGATTTACCGTCGGCAAAGCCTTTGGTGATGCCGCGGGCGCGGGCCAGCTGATCCGCATCGGTGGGGGCGGTTGCCGCAATCTCGAGCAGCGCCTCGTCCTTCAGCATGCGCTGACGGGGAATATTGCTGCGCTGCGCCTCGCGCTCCCGCCAGGCCGCAATCGCCCGCAGCATGCCAAGCATCCGGCGATTGTTGGTGCGCGGACGCAGGCGCTCCCACATCGTCTCCGGGTTGGCGCGATAGGTTGAGGCATCGGCGAGAGCCGCCATCTCCTCGCCCACCCACTCCAGCCGCCCGTCCTTGTTCAGCCGCTCACACAGCTTCTCGTAAACCCGTCGCAACCATGTCACGTCAGCAGCGGCATAGTTGATCTGCGCCGCCGAAAGTGGCCGCGCCGACCAATCGGAGAAGCGATGCGCCTTGTCGATCTGCCCGCCGGTCAGGCTCGCCACCAGCGCGTCATACCCCACCTGATCGCCAAACCCTGCCACCATGGCGGCGATCTGCGTGTCAAACAGCGGTCGCGGCACGTCACCGAACAGCAGCACGAAGATTTCCACATCCTGCCGGGCCGCGTGAAACACCTTCATCACCGCCTGATTGGCGAGCAATGCGCCGAGCGGGGCAAGGTCGATGCCCGCCGCCTGCGCGTCCACCACCGCCACTTCCGTGTCAGACGCCAGCTGCACCACGCACAGCTCTGGCCAATAGGTCCGCTCGCGCATGAATTCCGTGTCCACCGTCACAAACGTCTCATGGCTGAGGCGCTCGCACAGGGCGGCCAGGGCGTCGGTTGTGGTGATGAAGTCGGGCTGCGGGAATTCCGCGCGCTTTGAACTGGGCATTCACCGCTCTTACAGAAGAACGAGCCATGCCGGAAGCCGGGTTGACAGGAGAGCCGTGTGGCGTGTTCCTGCCGTTCCCCGCAGCTTCCAGGACCTTCCTCATGCACGCCTATCGCACCCATACCTGCGGCGCACTGCGCGCCAGCGACGCCGGATCAGAAGCGCGGATCTCCGGCTGGGTGCACAGCAAGCGCGATCATGGCGGCCTGTTGTTCATCGATCTGCGCGACCATTACGGCATCACGCAATGCGTGTTTCCGGCAGGGTCCGAGGCGTTCAACGTCGTCGATGCCCTGCGCGTTGAGAGCGTGATCACCGTCACCGGCCGCGTCGTCGCCCGCGAAGGCACGGTGAACCCACGCCTCGCCACCGGTGAGATCGAACTCGTGGCCCAACACGTCTCGGTGCAATCCGCCGCTGACGTGCTGCCGATGCAGGTGGCCGGTGACGAGCGCTACCCCGATGAAATTCGCCTCAAGAACCGCTTCATCGATCTGCGGCGTGACAAGGTTCACCGCAACATCATGCTGCGCGCCGCCGTGATCGCGAGCTTTCGGAGGCGTATGATTGCGGCGGGTTTCACCGAGTTTCAGACCCCGATCCTCACCGCCTCCAGCCCCGAGGGTGCGCGCGACTTCCTGGTGCCCGCGCGCAACCATCCCGGCAAGTTCTACGCGCTGCCGCAGGCCCCGCAGCAGTTCAAGCAGCTGGCGATGGTGGCGGGCTTTGACCGCTACTTCCAGATTGCGCCCTGCTTCCGTGACGAAGCCTCACGCGCCGACCGCTCACCGGGTGAGTTCTACCAGCTCGACTTCGAGATGAGTTTCGTGACGCAGGAAGACGTGTTCAACACCATCGAGCCGGTGATGGCCGCGGTGTTCGAGGAGTTCGCCGAAGGCCGCACCGTCACCAAGCCGCCTTTCCCGCGCATTCCGTATGACACGTCGATGGCGCTGTATGGCTCGGACAAGCCCGATTTGCGCAACCCGTTGCTGATCACGGATGTGACCGAGCATTTCGCAGGCTCCGGCTTCGGCCTGTTCGCCAAAATCGCAGCCAGCGGTGGCATTGTGCGCGCCATTCCGGCCCCCGGCACGGCTGGCAACCCGCGCGGCTTCTTCGACAAGCTGAATGATTGGGCGCGCGAGGAAGGCGCAGGCGGCCTCGGCTACATCCAGTTCGCCGCCGACGGCCCGAAAGGCCCGATTGCCAAGAACCTCGAAGCCGACCGCGCTGAGGCCATTCGCGTGGCCTGCGGTGCGAATGTGGGCGACAGCGTTTTCTTCGCCGCCGGCAAGAAGGACGAAGCGCCGAAATTCGCCGGCAAGGTCCGCACGCGCTTGGGCAACGATCTCGGCCTCATCCCACAAGGTGAGTTCAAGTTCTGCTGGATCACCGACTTCCCGATGTACGAAATCGAGGAAGAGAGCGGCAAGATCGATTTCAGCCACAACCCGTTCAGCATGCCGCAAGGTGGCATGGAAGCGCTGGAGACGATGGACCCGCTGGACATCAAGGCGTTCCAGTATGACATCGTCTGCAACGGCATCGAGCTGTCCTCGGGTGCCATCCGCAACCACCGCCCGGAGATCATGATCCGCGCGTTCGAAATCGCAGGCTACCCTGCCAGCGAAGTCGAAGCCCGCTTCGGCGGCATGCTCAACGCCTTCCGCTACGGTGCCCCGCCGCATGGTGGATCAGCGCCCGGCATCGACCGGATTGTGATGATGCTGGCGGACGAGCCAAACATCCGTGAGGTGATCCTGTTCCCGCTGAACCAACAGGGCGAGGATCTGATGATGGCCGCCCCTGCGGAGGTGCCGGCGGCGCGTTTGAAGGAGTTGTCGTTGAAGCTGGATTTGGCCCCGAAGGTCGTCAAAACCTGATTGAGGTAGGGCGCAGTCCACTTTGGGACTGCACCATTTCCGCCGCAAAGATGGTGCAGTCCCAAAGCGGACTGCACCCTACGGCGTTAAACCGGCGCGCCCCAGTTCCCTGGCCCGAAATCCATCACGAATGACTGCCCAGACTTCCAGCCAATATCCCGCCGTTTGCCGGTGAAGTTGGCGTTCTGGTGCAGCACGCTGTAGCCGGGGTCTTCGCGCTCGACGATTTCCAGCATCCGCCGCGTGGCCTTGCGGCGGGTTTCCATGTCCGTCGCATTTTGTAGCGTCGCCATCAGCGGTGGCACCTCGTCATTGCGCCACTGCCCGGCCTCCCAGGTCTGCCCACCCGGCGCGATCGCCGCGAGGGACGCCACTGGGTCGCCGAACCAGGCCGTGTTGGAGTTGTCGCAGATGCCGCGCTCTGGCGTGTGGCCGAGGATTTGGCTCCAATTCTCCTTCATCGAGATATTCACGTTCAGCCCGGCCTGACGCCAGCCTTCGACCAGGATCTGCGCGCCCGGCGTCTGGTTGGTGTAGTAGTTGTTGAGGAGCTGGTATTCGATTGGGTCGCCTTTGTAGTTCGCCTGTTTGAGTAGCGACCGGGCGAGGTCGAGGTCGAATTTCGGCGCTTCCCAGTCGGCCAGATACATCGGGCCGAAGAACTCAAATTGCAGCCCGCGCGGAATGGCGGTGCGGCCCTGCCAAAGGCTGTCCACGATGGCCTGGCGGTCGATGGCGTGAGTGAGGGCGCGGCGGATCAGCGGATTGGCCATCACGGGATTGTATTTGTCGAACACCGACAGGCGGATGTTGTTGATCTTGCCGCCCACCACCTGATAGCGCGCACTGCCTTCGACCATCGGAATTTGATCCGGCGGCAGATCGCAGGCGAAATCGTAATCGCCGGACAGGAGGCCGTTCACGCGCCCGGACACCTCCGGCACCTCCACAAAGCGGATGGATTTCAGCGGCGGCCGTCCGCCCCAATACTCGTCATGCGCATCCAGGATCAGATCCTGATCCGGGTGATAGATGCGCACCTTGTAAGGCCCGGTGCCCACCGGCTTGCGCGCCCAATCGAGCCATGTGGAGGCCTCGCTGAAGCCTTTTTGCGAGATCAAAACGCCAGTGTTGCGCGTGAGCCTCGCCTCCAGCGTCACATCCGGTGTGGCGTTGATGAAGCGCACCGTGGTGGGGTTCACAATCTCGATGCGCTCAAAGCCGGGATAAGCCGATTTCGCAATCGCGGCGGCTTCCGGCGGCGGCAGCTTGGTGTTGGCCCCGGCGGTGTTGGAGACGAACATGCCGGACGCGGTGGCCTTGCTGCCAGACCACATGCGCTCATTGCCGAAGCTGAACACCACGTCCTCAGCGGTCAGCGTCGCCCCGTTGTGGAACTTCACGCCCTCCCGCAGGCTCAATTCCAGCGTCTTGTCATCCACCCGCCGCCAGGCGGTGGCGAGCAAAGGTTGCTGCTTGAGGCTGCCGGTCCAATCGACGCCAATCATCGTCTCCAGAAAGCTGGAGAAAATGCGGGTGCCGACATTGGACTGTTCGCGCAACGTCTCCAGCGTGGCGGAGGTGGCGATCTTCTGCACCGCTACCGTGATGGACGGCCGCGTATCGCTTTGCGCAATCGCAAATCGCGGCAGGGTGGAGACAGCCGCAGCCAGACCAAGAGCCGAACGACGAGACAGCATAATCGCCTCCACGAAGATGATCCGTGGACGTTACGCGCTCAGCCGAAATGATTTCGTGATGGTCTTATGAATTCTGAGCACCGACTAAGCGGGAGCAGGCTCGCCCTGCACCGGCTCGGCCCCGAGCGACACGAACAGCGCCGTCACCTCGGCAATAGCGGCCTCTGCCTCCTCAGCACTTGGCCCCTTCGCCACGATCGCCACACCCTGCCCACCCGCGCGGTAATACGGGTAGCTGCCGAGATCGAGCGCCGGGTAGCGCTTCTGGATGGCCTCCAACCCTTCCGCAATCGTGCCCTCCGCAGCACCGGTGGAATGCACGGCAAGCGAGACGATAGGCGGCCCGCCTTCCAGCGTGGGGGCGAGGGTTTGAAACATCGCCTGCATGATCCGCGGCACCCCGGCCATCACGTGCACGTTGCCGATGGTGAAGCCCGGTGCCAGCGAAATGGCGTTTTTGATCAGCGAAGCTCCGCGCGGCATCGTGGCCATGCGCTGCCGGGCCGGGTTGAAGGCGGCGATCCCCTCGGCGGTTTTGGCGTAGTGTGCTGCCATGATCTCCCATGCCTCGGGATGCGCCTCCCACGGCACGCCGAAGGCTTTGGCCACGCACTCGCTGGTGATGTCGTCATGCGTCGGCCCAATGCCGCCGGTGGTGAAGACGTGATCATACCGGGGCCTGACCTCGTTCAGCGTGGTGATGATCGTCTCCTCGATATCGGGAATGATCCTCACCTCGCGCAGCGGAATGCCGATGGAGCCGAGTCCACGCGCCAGGAAGTTGATGTTCAGATCCTGCGTCCGGCCAGACAGCACCTCATTGCCGATCACCAGCAGGCAGGCGGTGGGATTTGTCATGGGCGGGTTCTCCTAAAGGAAGTCGCGCAGCAGCGGGATCAGCGGGCGGTCGGCTTCGGGCATGTTGTATTCCGCAAGCTTGCCGGGAGCCACCCAGGCAAGGCGCTGGCCCTCGCGCGGCGTCGGACTGCCCTTCCACCTGCGGCACAGAAACAGCGGCATGAGCAGATGGAATTTCTCATAGCCGTGACTTGCGAAGGCGAACGGGGCGAGGCAGTTGCTGGCGACATCAATGCCAAGCTCCTCGTTCAACTCGCGAATGAGCGCCACCTCCGGCGTTTCGCCCGCCTCCACCTTGCCGCCGGGGAACTCCCACAGTCCGGCCATGGATTTCCCCTCCGGCCGCTGTGCGAGCAGGATGCGCGTGTCGGCATCGATCAGCGCCACGGCGGCCACCAGCACAATCTTGCTCGGCCCCGCCTTCACCGGCTCGGGAGCCGCCGTCTCGCCGTGATCACCGAACAGATCGGCGCGCTTGGCCTCGAAGCGCAACACCTTGCGCTCGGCCCCGTAGGCGACGGACATCTTCATCCGGTCACCAACATGGCGAAATCCGATCCGGCGCAGCACGGCGATGGAGGCACCGTTCTCCGTCGCCGCATCCGCTTCGATGCGGTCAATGTCGAGATTGGCCAGCGCCCAGCGGGACAGCCGGGCGGCGGCTTCGCTGGCCACGCCGTGCCCCCAATAGGCGCGGCCGACCCAGTAGCCCAGCTCCGCCGACCGCTCCGCCGCGTTCAGCCGCAGGCCAATATTGCCCACGAGAATTTCGGTCTCACCCTCGGTGCCGGTGATGGCGAGCTGATAGCCGGTGCCCTCGTCGAGGGCGCGGGCGGAAGATGCCACCCACTCATCGGCCAGCTCGCGCGAATACGGGAACGGCACCACCGCGAGCATGCGGATCACCTCCCAGTCATTCAGCAGCCGGTGCAACGCCGCAGCGTCGCCAGCGCGCCACGGGCGAAGGGACAGGCGGTCGGTTTTCAGCGTCTCGAAAAGGGGGCGATCCATGGCATGAAATGAGCCGAACTCTGCGTGTGCCGCAAGAGACTCAACCGACGCGCAGCAGCTTCATTCCCTCTGTGCGGAGCCACGCCATCGCTTCTTCGGTATAGGGCGTGATCTCGCGGACCAGCGCCCAGAATTTCGGGCCGTGGTTCATGTGCCGCAAATGCGCCACCTCATGCGCGGTGACGTAGTCCTGCACATAATGCGGGGCCATCACCAGCCGCCAGCTGAACGCCAGATTGCGATTGGCGGCACAGCTGCCCCAGCGGGTGGACGTATCCTTCAGCGTGATCCGGCCAGGCTTGGCGCGTGCCAGCAACGCTTTGGCCGCCACCAATTCGCACAGGCTCCGCCGTGCCTCCGCCCGCAGGAAATCCGAAACCCGCCGCTGTAGAAACGCAACATCGCCGGAAACATGAATTTCCCGCCCGCGCACCCACGCGCCACCCTTGCCGGTTGGCACATGGCGAATCCGATGCGGCGCACCATACAGCGGCACCTCGGCCCCGTCGGCAAAGGTGATGGCACCGGGCAGTGCCGCCAGTCGCTCAGTCACCCACGCCGCATTGTCGATCAGAAGTGCCATCCCGGCATGACGCGCGGTGCGCTGCGGCAGGGTGACAACAACCGACCCAATCCGTGGGTCAATCCGCAGGCTCACGCGGCGCGCGCGTTTGCTCCTGCGCCACTCAACGCGCGTAGGCCCACCGGGAAGGGCGAGGATCTCAGACTGGTCCGATTCCATCACTGATACAGTGCCGAACTCTGCCGCGCAGAGCAACCAAAGAGAGCAACCAAAGGTTGACAGTGAAGTCACGCTCAATATGTTATATTATAACATTCAAAGGGCCGCCCGATGGATCGCCGCTTCCTGCTCCAAGCCTGGACATTGGCCCTGATCAGCAAGGCACGCGCCGCTGAGCCACTCCCGGTCGTCGCCACCTTCTCCATTCTGGCGGACATGACGCGGGTGATCGGTGGTGATGACATCACCGTTCGCACGCTCGTCCCGGTTGATGGTGACGCGCATGCGTGGGAGCCCAAGCCCGCCGATTTGCGCGCCGTTCGTGCTGCCGCCGTGCTCGTGCAAAACGGGCTGGGGCTGGAAGGCTGGATGGCCCGCATGCCGAAAGCCGCCGATTTCAAAGGCCTGCTCGTCACCGCCGCCCGTGACGTGGAGCCGCGCCTGATGACCGAGGATGGCAAGCAGGTCACTGACCCACACGCGTGGCAAGATCCGCGCAATGGCGTCCTCTATGTCCGCGCCATCGCCGATGGACTGCGGGGCGCTCTGCCGGAAGCGGCCGCTCGTATGACCAGTCGTGCCGATGCCTATATCAGCGAGATCGAGGTCACGGACCGGTTCATCACCGAGGCGCTGGCCGCCATTCCCGCCGCCAAGCGCATCATCCTGACCAGCCATGACGCGTTCGGCTATTATGGCGCGCGCTACGGCATCACGCTGCGTGCGGTGCAGGGCATCAGCACTGAGGGCGAGCCCTCCGCGAAGGACATCGCAACCCTCGTGGCCCAGATAAAGCGCGAGAAAATCCATGCCGTGTTTGTCGAGAACATGACCGACCCACGGCTATCTGCGGCGGTCGCCCGCGAATCAGGTGCCGTGCTCGGCCCCAATGTCTACTCCGACGCGCTCTCGCCCTCAGGCGGACCGGCGGACACCTATCTCAAGATGCTCCGCCACAACACCCAACGCTTCGCCGAGGCGATGGCGCTGAACTGACGGTCAGATGCCGCTCTGCCAGTTGAAGCCCAGCTTCTCCCAATAGCCCGGCATGTAGGTGTTGCTCACCTCAATGGCCGTGATCCATTTCGGGTTCTTGAAGCCGAGCTTGGTCGAAGTCCGTAGCCGCAGCGGATAGCCAAAGGGATCGGCAAGTGTCTCACCGGCATATTTCGTCGCCAGCAAAGTCTGCGGATGCAGCGCCGTCGCCATGTCGATGCTGCTCGGATAATCGTCGGCGGTCTGGAACGACACGTATTTCGCGTTCAAATCGGCCCCCACGGCTTCGAGGAACGTGCGCAACGGCACGCCGGACCATTGGCCGATGTAATCCCAGCCCTCGACGCAGATATGGCGAATGATCATCTCGCGCTGCGGCAGCGTTGCGATCTTCTCCCGCGTCCAGGCCTGCTTGTCATTGACCAGTCCGGAAACCGCCAGCGTCCAGTTCGGCCCATCAATCGGACGGATTTTCTCGATTTCGTAATACGCGTTGAAGCGCGGCGGCTTCAGCACCATCGAGGCCGGATATTCCGGGGCCAGATGGTTCGGGTCGAAAATCTTCGCCTGCACGAAGTCGTTGAACGACGACATGGCCCGCAACGCCTTGCCGATCGAGGTATCGTCACTGATGTCACAGCCGGTCAGCATCGCAAGCGACCCCAGCGAGAGCGTGCCGCGCAGAATGCCACGACGCTCCAGCATGCGGATTTCAGCGCGGTGATTGTCCAGAATGGCCGCATCAGGCGGCGTGGCAGGGCGGTTGGGCGATCTCATTCTGCGGCCTCCAGCTTGGGGGTCTTTAGTCGCGGCCCGCCGGCGAGCATGGCCCACAGCGTGCTCGGCACCAGCAAGGAAAGGGCGACGTGGACGATCAGAAACCCGGTGATCACCGCCATGCCCAGGAAATGCAGCAGCCGCGCGCCCTGAAACCCGCCCAGCACTTCGGCAAGGCCTGAGAACTGGATCGGCTTCCACACGGCAATTCCGGTGATCACCTGCGAAATGCCGGCGAAAATCACCACAATGTAAAGCAGCTTCTGTACGGCGTTGTAGACCGTCAGATCCTCATGGGCGATTTTGAAGCGCAGCGTGTCTTGCACCGTATGGATCACGTCACTGATGCGAATGGGCAGCATCCGCTCCCGCAGCCGCCCGGTGAACACGCCGTAGGTGAGATAAACAAACCCGTTGATCGCCAACACCCACATCGCCGCGAAATGCCACAGCAGGCTCTCCGCCGCCCAGCTGCCGATGCGCGCCCATTGTGGGAAGTAGATGAAGTGGAAGATCACCGAGTCATCATAAATGCCCCAGCCCGAGCCAATCAGCACGATCATCGCCATCGCATTGGTCCAGTGCATGATCCGCACCGGCCAGGGATGCAGCTTGCGGCCCAGGGCCGGCGTGAGGGTAGGTGCCGCTGGCACCGAAGGAGAGGTCATGGCGTGTCACCCACAGTCATTGCGTCGCCGACCTGTTAGCATACGCAGCGTTACAGGGCGTCTGAAAATTGGCGATCATCTCGATTACCAAAAATCATGACCATCATGCCTTGCCGTGGGGCAGGCGGGCAGGGGATAAGATCTGCCAAACGCTTCGCGCGTCTGGAGATATGTGTGATGAAACGCTTTGCTCTGGCTCTCCTCCTGGCTCTCGCCGCCGGTGTTGCGAGCAATCCTGCTGCCGCCCAAACCGCAGCGCCGCTCAGCACCGCGCAAAAGCTCGCATTGCGCTACCCACAGCCGGTGCGTGTCGGTGATGTGCTTGGCCGCCGCGTTTTGGCGCCATACGAGTCGCAGCCGGTGCTCGGTCATGTCGTGGCCATCCGCAAAGGCACAAACGGCGCGCTTGAGATGATCATGCGGCAATCCAGCCTGTTCGGCTCCGGTGCTGTCGTCGCCATCTCGCTCGACGATGTGGCGCTCATGGGTGAACACGTGGCACTGCCGGATTACGACGAAGCGCACCCGGCGATTTTCAAGCCAGCGACGGACGCCGCTGCTGGTGCTTTGGGAGCAGACGAGGTCATCAAGATGTCACTGACCAAGCCGTTCCACTGAGGACTGGTCGTGCGGCGGGAGCCTTGCTCTCGTAGCGGTGATGGTGCCGAGCAACAGAATTGAACTGTTGACCTACCGATTACGAATCGGTTGCTCTACCCCTGAGCTAGCCCGGCGAACCCAACGCTCTGCACCTGCTTATCATCGTCCAGACAGGTGCGGAGGGGGTCATAACGCCACAGGCGCGCCACTGCAACATCTGCGAACGTCACGCCGCCGGTGGCGTGAGCGTCAGGCGCGGCGGCGGCTTGCGAATGGCGGTCAGCAACGCGCGAACCTCGTTGCGCGCCGCGATGTGGCTCATGCCGAGCGAGATGCCCACATTTGCCTCGCGCACGTCCATCAGCGTCAGCCCCTGCAGATACAGCTCACGGAAAATCACCCGCTCGCCAAAGCCCTTCACGGTGCGGAAGCCGATGCGCTTGGCGAGAGACTCGAGCGTGGTGCCCACGTCGCGCTTGTTGCGCGCCTCTGACGCGCCGAGCCGGTTGCGCATGACGATCCAGTCAATCCGCCCGCGATCACGGGCGAAACGCTTCTTGCGCGCCTCCCACACCATCTCGCTGTAAACGCTGGGGTTGATGACATCGAGCTTCTCCGGGTCCACCTTCGCCAGCATGGCAAAATCGACGAAGCTGTCATTGATCGGCGTGATCAGCGTGTCCGCCTGGGCGTGGCCGAGGCGGGAGAGATAGGTGTCGGCACCAGGGCAATCGATCACGATGATGTCGCAGTCGCGCTGCAGCTCGGTCATGGCGGCATTGAACGCGGCCAATTCCTCCGCCTCGGAATCGGCCCGGCTGTCACGGTCCACGCGATGCACCGCCACCACTTTCGGCTGCGGCAGGGATACGCCGTGCAGCTTGGTGAACGCCTGCCGGGCCGCGAGGTAGTTTGACAGGGTTGCCTGCCGGGCATCCAGATCGATGGCCCCCACGCTATAGCCATCGCGCAGCAAGCCGACGATGACATGCATCGCGGCCGTGGATTTGCCAGAGCCGCCTTTTTCGTTGCCCAGTATGATCACATGGGCGCGTTGTTCCAGCGTGACGGTGGACAAGCCTGAAGTCCTCCTGAGAATAGCCTGTTATGCCAACCCACCCTGCCCGCGTCCATGCAGGCAGTTTGTTTTGAGGAACCAATCTTTGGCCGACGCGCTGCCGACCAGATCCGCCATCACGCGGGCAAGCCTGCGGGAATGCGCAATCTGCGGCCAGTTCCAGACCATGCCGGCGCTGGCACGCCGGCAAACCGCCTGCTGCATCCGCTGCGATAGCGTGTTGCGGCATGACCGGACGGACCCCACTGGTCGCGCCCTGGCACTGGCCACCACGGCGGTGCTGATGTTCGCCCTCGCCGCCAGCTTGCCGTTCCTGTCCATCGATCTCGCAGGCGAACAACAAACCCATCTGATCGCCGGGCCGGAGGCGCTCGATGACAACGGCATGTGGGAACTGGCACTGGTGGTGCTGATCACCACCATGATCGCCCCCTTGGCCAAGCTGCTCGCGGTCATGTGGGTGATGGTCGGCCTTCGCCTGAAAAACCCGCCGACCCATCTGGCCACAGTGTTTCGCTGGGTGGAGGTGCTGACGCCTTGGTCGATGATCGAGGTGTTCATGCTCGCGGTGTTCGTGGCTTACGCCAAGCTGGGTGACATCGCGCCCGTCCATATCGGCGGGGCCGCCTATGCCCTGGGCGGGCTCATGCTGGCGATGGCGGCAACCGACGGTGCCATTGACCACGAGGCGATCTGGCAACGCCTCGCCCCGGATCCCCCCGCACCACCTTCCATCACGCCCGGTCTGATCGGGTGTGACGATTGTGGCGAGGTGTCTCAACACATCCCTGAAGGCCATTCGGCAAAATGTGCGCGCTGCGGGGCCAGGCTGCACCGCCGCAAGCCCGGCAGTATCAGCCGGTCCTGGGCGCTGCTCATCGCGGCGGCGGTGCTCTATATCCCGGCCAACACGCTGCCGATCCTGACGGTGATCCAGTTCGGCAAAGGCGCGCCGTCAACCATACTTGGCGGTGTGGTCGAGCTGGCGGACGCTGGGCAATGGCCACTTGCGGCCCTGGTTTTCATTGCCTCGGTCAGTGTGCCGGTGCTCAAACTGTTCGGGCTCGCGTATCTGCTGATCAGCACGCAACGCCGCGCGCGCGGCCATCTCGCCCAACGCACCCGGCTTTATAAGGTTGTCGAGGCCGTGGGCCGCTGGTCGATGCTGGACGTGTTCATGATCTCCATCATCACCGCCCTTGTGCAAGCCGGCGAACTCGCCACCATCACGCCCGGTCTGGGCGCTCTCTCCTTCTGCGCTGTGGTCATTTTGACCATGCTGGCTGCGAGCAACTTTGACCCGCGATTGATGTGGGATGCGGCGCAACGCGATCACGCTACAGTGGACACATGACCGAGCCCACGCCCTCCTCGACGCCCGCACCCACAGTCCTGCCGCCTCCCGTTGCCAGCATCAAGCGCAAGCCGCGGTTTGAGCTGATCTGGCTGATCCCCATCGTGGCTGGGTTGATCGCAGGCTATCTCGGCATTCGAACGCTCACCACCCTTGGGCCGGAGATCACGCTCACCTTCCGCTCCGCCGATGGGCTGAAGGCCGGGCAAACCAAGGTGCGCCACAAGGCCGTCGATCTTGGCACCGTGCAGGCCATCAAGCTGTCTGATGATCTCACCCACGTTATCGTCACAGTGCAGATGCAGCGCGAGGCCACCGCGCAGATGACCACCAATGCCCGCTTCTGGGTGGTGCGCCCGCGGCTCAACGCCGGCAGCATCTCCGGCCTCGATACGCTGCTTTCCGGGGCGTACATCGAAATTGATCCAGGTGCGCCCGATGATACCACCTCCGAGGCCAAGCGCGATTTCGTAGGGCTGGACGAGCCGCCAGCGGTGCGCTCCGACGAGCCCGGTCTGAGCTACGTCCTGCGTGCCGGCAGTATCGCGGGCATATCAAGCGGCTCCCCGGTCCTTTATCGCGACATCACGGTGGGCGAGGTGCTGCGTTGGGAGTTGAACCCAGATGGTCAGGGCTTCGTCGTATACATCTTCGTGCGCAAACCGTTTGACCGGTTTGTGCGCGAGGGCACGCATTTCTGGAACGCATCTGGCGTCAGCGTCGAAGTCGGTGCCAACGGCGTGCGGCTGCGCTTGGACAGCCTGCAGGCGCTGGTCTCTGGTGCTGTCGCGTTCGACACCGCCCGCGAGGCCCGCGACTCACCATTGAGCCCGCAAGGGTCCGAGTTCCGCCTCTATCGCGACCAGTCCATCGCTGATGCGGCGGGCTATAAAAAGCGCATTCCCTTCATCACCAGCTTCGACAGCTCGGTGCGTGGCCTCGCCGTCGGTGCGCCGGTTGAGTTCTATGGTATCGAACTCGGCAGCGTCACAGGCATCAAGCTGCTGCTCGACCCCGCCGGCACCGACAGCCGCGTCGATGTGCGCTTCGAGCTACAGCCCGAGCGCATTCTGAGCGCCATGCAGATCGACGGCCAAGACCCGCTGATGACAACCCGCAATCTGGTCAAACGTGGCCTGCGAATACAGTTGCACACGGCCAACTACCTCACCGGCCAGATGGTGCTCGGCATGGATTTCGTGCCGGATGCCAGGCCGCAGGACGCGCAACAACTGCCAGACGGTACGCTGTTCGTGCCAAGCCAGGCTGGGGGGCTGGACGGCATCACCAGCTCGGTCGCTGCGTTGGCCAACAAACTCAACCATATTCCATTTGAGCAGATCAGCGCCGACCTGCAGCAAACATTGCACGGGGTCAGCACACTCGCCAACGGGCCGGAGCTGCGTGACAGCCTGGTTGGCGTGCAGATCACACTCGCCACCATCCGCGCTCTCGTCACCAAGTTCGACGCCGGCAGCGCACCGCTGCTCAAGCGCCTGCCGGAGATGGCGCAGTCGCTGCAGGCGACACTTGATAGAACCTCCAAGCTGGTCAGCTCGGCCGATACCGGCTACGGCGCTGACAGTCAGGTCCGCCGCGATCTTGAACGGCTCATGGCACAGCTGACCGACACTGCCCGGTCCGTCCGTCTGCTCGCCGACTATCTCAACCAGCATCCGGACGCGCTGATCCAGGGTCGCAGCGGGAAGGCCACCGAACGATGAACACCCCGCGCCGTGCCGTGATCCTTGGGTTTGCAGCCCTCGCCCTATCCCGCTGCACCGGATCGCCGCCCCCAGCACTCTACACGCTGGCCGCGGTTCCCGGTGAACCGCGCCGCAGCCGCAGGCTTGGCATCGAGCTGCACCGCATCGGCGTTGCCGGCTATCTTGATCGCCCAGAGATCGTCCGCAGCACACAGGCGTTTCGCCTGCAACTGGCCGAGGCCGATCATTGGGGTGAACCGTTCGCAGGCATGCTCGACCGCGTGATGGTGGAAAACCTGGTTCGCCGCCTTCCGGATGCTGCTGTTTTTGCGGAGTCAGGTGCCATCTCCACCCGTGCTGACCTTGTGCTGGAGATCGACATCCAGCGGCTCGATGCTGAGAGCGATGGCAGCATGGTGCTGCTCGCCCAGGTGGCATTGCGGCCGGACGGCAAAACGGCCACCGCCACCACGCGGCGGATCACGGTCCCGGCAGCGGGCACCACCACGCAGGCTCACGTGGCTTCCATGAGTGCGGCCTTGGGCCAACTTGCCGATTATATCGCAACACAGATTGCGGCTATGTAATCAGCCACCAGGTATCGGCGTGAGGCAGGCACCTTTATGCGTCTGCCCGACGCAAGCAGATCGGAGCGACCCATGATACCGACACGCCGGACCATCATTATCGCTGGCCTCCTCATGGTTGCGGCTTCTGCGAACACGTTGGCGCAAACAGCGCAATCATCTGTCCGTGGCAGCATCATCAGCCTTGACGGGGCCATGCTGACCGTCGCCACGCGTGAGGGGCCGACGGAGAAGGTGGTTCTGCCTGACGGCTTCAAGCCCGGCGCGCTGAAGCGGATGGCGATGAGCGATATCAAGGCCGATACGTTCGTGGCAACCGTCGCCACGCCGCAGCCGGATGGCACGCTGGTCGCCTCCTATCTGCAAATATTGCCAGATTCGCTGCGTGGCACGGCGCAGGGGCATTACGACTGGGATCTGGCACCTGGATCGACAATGACCAATGCCATCGTAAGCTCGATGGTTTCCGCCAATTCGGGCGAAAAGCTCACAATGGCCTACAAGGGCACGCCAATTGATATCGTCGTACCTGTCGGCGTGCCGATCATCATGGGCATTCCCGCCGAAATGTCTGACCTCAAGCCGGGTGCCAAAGTCTTCGCCCGAGGCGTCAGGAACGCAGACGGCACCTTCACCGTCCAACGCGTGACTGTCAGCAAGGACGGCATCGACCCGCCGCAATAACCAATTGCCTGGCTGCTGCTGATGCCGTCACGTGGGCTCGCCGGATAATGGACGGGTTCGTCTCTGTCAGCATCACCCTCCTGATACGGCTTGCACTCGCGCCCTCGCATGCGCATCTTGGGCGGATGATGGCCAGCACCCGCATTGTGCTGGCTGGCGGAGCTTGAAGATGGACGGCAGCGCCGAACAAAGACGGATCACCATACATCGGCCCGAGGATTTCGCGCCGATGCGTGCGGCTGGCAGATTGGCCGCCGAGACGCTGGACATGATCACCCAGCACGTACGCCCCGGCATCACCACGCTGGCACTGGACACGATTTGCCACGAGTTCATTCTGGCGCATAACGCCATTCCGGCACCGCTGAACTATCGCGGCTATCCAAAATCGACCTGCATTTCGATCAACCACGTCGTGTGCCATGGTATTCCTGGCGAGCGGGCGCTGATCTCCGGTGACATCGTCAATATCGACATCACGGTGATCCTCGATGGCTGGTATGGCGACAGCAGCCGAATGTATTGCGCGGGCCCGCCGTCCACGAAGGCGCGCAACCTGATCGACTGCACGCATGAGGCGCTGATGCGCGGCATTGCGGCGGTGAAGCCCGGTGCCACATTGGGTGATCTTGGCCACGCCATCCAAAGCTACGTCGAAGGCCAGCGCTTTTCGGTGGTGCGTGATTTCTGCGGCCACGGCATCGGCAAGCGCTTTCACGCGCCGCCGAACATTCTGCATTACGGCAAGCCCGGCGAAGGCCCGGAGTTGAGGCCCGGCATGTTCTTCACCATCGAGCCGATGGTAAACGCCGGCAGGCCCGAGGTGAAAGTGCTCGATGACGGCTGGACAGCGGTGACGCGTGACCGCTCTCTGTCTGCGCAGTTCGAGCACATGATCGGCGTGACTGAGACGGGGGCCGAGATCTTCACGCTGTCACCGGCTGGGCTGTTCAAGCCGCCCTATCCGGTTTGATGGGCTCGGTTTGATGGGCATGCCTTTCACCACGCATCAGCGGCTGCGCTTCTGCGACACGGACCGCCTCGGCCACGTCAACAACGCCATCTATGCGGTGATGTATGAGGCAGGCCGTGCGGAGATGTTGGAACAGGCCGGTCTGCTGTCTCCGGCTGCCGGGCGAGGCGTGGTGATTGCGCGGCTGGAGGTGGATTTCCTGCGCGAGATGAACTGGCCGGGTGAGGTTGCCATCGAGAGCGCCATCGTGCGCATCGGCACCAAATCCTTCACGCTGCGCCAGCGGCTTTCGCTGAACGGGGAGATCGTCTCCCGCGCCGTCTCGGTGCTCGCCGTGATCGACACCGAAACGCGCCGCGCGGTGGTGCTCGAAGAGTCGTGGCGGGCGGATTTTGAGCGTTGGCTCGACCCCGATTTCACCTGAAACTGACGCGGCGTTCCCGCCCCGCTGACCATCGCCTGCCAGCCTGCGCGTATGGCCACACGCAGAACAGGTTTCGCTGAACAATCCGATCTGCTCGACCCGCCGGTTGCAGCAATCACCGCCGAGGGCCATCGCCAGCGGCTGCGCCACCGTCTGCTGACGGCGGGACCCGAGGCGCTGGCGGATCACGAGTTGCTCGAAATGGTGCTGTTCATCGCGCTGCCGCGACGAGACACCAAGCCGATTGCCCGCGCGCTGATCACCCGCTTCGGCAGCTACGCCGCCGCCATCTCTGCCCCGTTGCGTGATCTGCAGGGCGTGGAGGGCGTGGGGGAGGCTGGGGCGGCGGCGCTGAAAACCGTGCAGGCGGCGGCGTTGCGGCTGGCCCGTGCGGAGGTGATCGACCGGCCGTTGCTGACCAACTGGGACGCGCTGATGGGCTATCTCAACGCGGTGCTGGCGCGAGAGCGGATTGAGCAATTCCGCGTGCTGTTCCTCGACAACCGCAACCGCCTGCTGGCCGATGAGGCGCAGGCGCGCGGCACCGTCAACCATACGCCGGTCTATCCCCGCGAAGTGGTGAAGCGCGCGCTGGATTTGCACGCAACGGCCATCATCGTCGTCCACAACCACCCCAGCGGCGACCCCACCCCGTCACGTGCCGATATCGACATGACGAAGGAGATCAAGAGTGCCGCGGAGGCGCTGGGGATTGTGCTGCATGACCACGTGATCGTGGGCAACGGGCGCTGGCTCAGTTTTAGGCGGGAGGGGTTGTTGGGGTGAGGCGCTCGTCATGACCGACTGCGCTGGGTAATTTCCGACCGTTGCTCGTGCCCGCGTGCGGACCGCACATCCGTGCTCCGGACAAGGAGCGACCCCATGACCCATGCCATTGGATATGCCGCACATCATAGCTTCAGCAATCTGAAGCCGCTGGAGTTTGAGCGGGCCGCCCCGGCCGCGCACGAAATTGAAATTGAAGTGCTGTTCTGCGGTGTTTGCCATTCGGACATTCATCAGGCGAAGAATGAGTGGTCGAACACGGTCTATCCCTGCATGCCCGGGCATGAGGTGGTCGGGCGTGTGACGCATTGCGGGCCGGGCGTCGCGCTGCATGCGGTGGGCGATGTGGTGGGCGTTGGCTGCATGGTCGATTCGTGTCGCGCCTGTGCGCCCTGCATCGCGGGTGAGCAGAATTACTGCGAGGGCGCGAACGGGTTTCTGTCCACCTACAATGGCCCGATGATCCCGTCCTCGCTGGCCTGCACCGGCCAGAATATGTATGGCTTCGACAACACCTATGGCGGCTATTCGAGCGTGCTGGTGGTGCGTGAGGATTTCGCGCTGAAAATCCCCGCCGCGCTAAAGCCCGAGGTCGCGGCACCCATTCTGTGTGCGGGGGTGACGACCTATTCGCCGATGAAGCATTGGGGTGTGAAGCCGGGCGACAAGGTGGGCATCATCGGCTTTGGCGGGCTCGGTGACATGGCCGTCAAAATCGCCAAGGCGATGGGGGCGGAGGTGACGGTGTTCACCCACACGCCCGAAAAACTGAGCGAGGCGGACAAGCTGGGCGTGGCGGGCGTGCTTGAGTCTGACAAGGCGAAATTTACCGAGCTTAAAGGGCATTTCGACTTCATGCTGTCCACCATCCCGCAAAAACACGATATCAACCCCTACATCCAGCTCCTCAAGCGGAACTGCACGATTGTGATTGTGGGCGCGCTGGAGATGATGGAACGGGTGAACAACGCGCAGGTGGCTTTCTCTCGCCGCAGCGTGGCGGGATCGCTGATCGGGAGTATTGCGGACACGCAAGAAGTGCTGGATTTCTGCGCCAAACACGGCATTGGTCCGGACATCCAGATCATTCCGATCGAGGATATCAACAAGGCCTACAAACAGGTTATCGACGAAGACGTGCGGTTTCGCTTTGTCATCGACATGGCGTCGTTGAAAGCACACACAACGGAAGCCTGACGCTTGTTGGCGAACTGTAGGTCGGGTGGTACTCGGCCTACAGATGCGCCCACACGTCCAGCCCGCCCTCCCAGATCAGCTTGAGTGCGATGTAGAGCACCACTGCCAACCCGACCCAGGCGATCCAGCGGTAGCGCTCCAGCAGGTTTGCGATGAAGCTGGCGGCAACGCCCATCAGCACCACTGAGAACACGAGGCCGGTGGCAAGCACCCAGATGTGTCCGTCCGCGGCACCGGCCACGGCCAGCACGTTGTCCAGGCTCATGGAGAGGTCGGCCAGCACGATCTGCAGCATCGCCTGGGCCATGGTCTTCTGCTCGATCACAACGGCGGCGTGGCTGTCTCGGCGAAGTTCTCGATACATTTTGTAGGCGACCCAGAGCAGCAACAGCCCGCCGGCGAGCAGAAGGCCCACGATGGCGAGCAACTGCACCGTGATCGCACCCAAGGCGATCCGCAGCACGGTGGCCGCGCCGATGCCCACGATGATCGCCGGGCGTTTTTGATGCGGGGGGAGGCCGGCGACGGCGAGGCCCACCACCACCGCGTTGTCGCCCGCCAGGGTGATATCGACGAGCAGCACCTGCGCCAGGGCTGACAGCTCCTGCATAAATCCGGGGTCGAACATTCGTCATCCTGCGTTGCGGGGCGGGCGGGTGCGTCTTAAACCATGAGGCAGCACGAGATTGGGCGAAAAACAATGGTTCCGCGTTACAGCCGCCCCGAGATGGCCGCCATCTGGGCCCCCGAAAACCGCTTCAAGATCTGGTTTGAGATCGAAGCGCTCGCCGCCGAAGGCATGGCCTCAATTGGCGAAATCCCGATCGAGTCCGCCCAGAACATCCGCGTGCGCGGTGACGCCAAGGTGGCGCATATCACCCAGGCTGATCTGGATCGGATCGACGCCATTGAGCGTGAGACGCGCCATGACGTGATTGCGTTTCTGACGTGGTTGGCGGAGGGCATTGGCGAGGACAGCCGGTTCGTTCATCTCGGCATGACGAGTTCGGACGTGCTGGACACGTGCCTTTCGGTTCAGCTGACGCAGGCGTGCGATCTGTTGATTGCCGACGTGGACGCGGTGCTGGCGGCGCTGAAGGCGCGGGCGTTTGAGTTCAAGCACACGGTGACCATCGGCCGCAGCCACGGCATTCATGCGGAACCGACGAGTTTTGGGCTGAAGCTCGCCGGGCATTATGCGGAGTTTGTGCGCAATCGGGCTCGTTTGGTGGCGGCGCGGGCGGAGATTGCGGTGTGTGCCATCAGCGGGGCCGTGGGCACGTTCGCCCATGTCGATCCGAAGGTGGAGGCGTTCGTCGCCGAGAAGCTTGGGCTTTCGACAGAGCCGGTTTCGACGCAGGTGATCCCGCGCGACCGCCATGCGGCGTTCTTCTGCGCGTTGGGCGTGGTGGCGACCGGGATCGAGCGGCTGGCGACGGAAGTGCGGCATTTGCAGCGCAGTGAAGTGCGGGAGGCAGAGGAGTTCTTCCACGCCGGGCAAAAGGGCAGCTCGGCGATGCCGCATAAGCGCAATCCGGTGTTGAGCGAGAACCTGACCGGTTTGGCGCGGCAGGTGCGGTCAGCGATTATTCCGGCGTTGGAGAACGTGGCGCTGTGGCATGAGCGGGATATCAGCCATTCGAGCGTTGAGCGTTTCATCGGGCCGGACGCCACCATCACGCTCGATTTCGCGCTGATGCGGCTGGCAGGAATGATGGAGAAGTTGACGGTGTATCCGGAGCGGATGGCCGCCAACCTCGAAAGCCTGGGCGGCGTGGTGCATTCGGGCGAGATTTTGCTGGCGCTGGCGCGTGCCGGGATTTCGCGGGAGGACGCGTACCGGATTGTTCAGCGCAACGCGATGGCGACGTGGTCCACGCTGGGCCAGCCGGAGCATCGCAATTTCCGGCAGAATCTGGATGCTGATCCGGAGGTGGCGGGGCGCGTGCCGCCGGCGATGCTGGATGCCGCGATGGATGCGGGCCTGCATCTGCGGCAGGTTGATGCGATTTATGAGCGGGTGTTTGGCGAGGCCGGGCCTGCCGCTTAGCGCCTATGTGACAGCGACGTGGCACGGGCCGCTCGTGCCTGCTATACCGGTCCACGTCAGTCGTCCGGCCACACACGCGTCACGGGCAAAATCAGCGGCCACCTGCGCCGCATACGGGGTTCGTCCCCTTGGGGGAATGCCATATGGCCCGTCGTCGTCAGCTTTATGAAGGCAAAGCCAAAATTCTGTTCGAGGGGCCGGAACCCGGCACGCTCGTGCAGTATTTCAAGGACGATGCCACCGCGTTCAATTCGCAGAAGAAGGGCACCATCACCGGCAAGGGGGTGCTGAACAACCGGATCAGCGAATATCTGATGCTGCGCCTGGGCGAGATTGGCGTGCCGACGCATTTCGTGCGTCGTTTGAACATGCGCGAGCAGCTGATCCGCGAAGTTGAGATCATCCCCATCGAGGTGGTGGTGCGCAATGTTGCGGCGGGGTCGCTGTCCAAGCGGCTTGGCATTCCTGAGGGCACCCGGCTGCCGCGCTCGATCATCGAGTATTATTACAAGAACGCGGCGCTGGAGAACCCGATGGTGGGCGA
Source organism: uncultured Rhodospirillales bacterium (assembly GCA_903823665.1). Lineage (GTDB taxonomy): Bacteria > Pseudomonadota > Alphaproteobacteria > Acetobacterales > Acetobacteraceae > CAIQQQ01. The sequence continues at coordinate 16,058 of CAIJTR010000083.1, read as the reverse complement.
GGAGCACATCACCGCGTTCGGCTGGGCGGGCACGCAGGACATGGATGACATGGTGGCGCTCACTTTGCGCATCAATGACTTCCTGACCGGGTTGTTCCTGGGCGTCGGCATCACGCTGGTGGATTTCAAGGTGGAATTCGGCCGGCTGTATGAGAATGACGACATGCGCATCGTGCTGGCCGACGAGCTGAGCCCGGATAATTGCCGTCTGTGGGACAGCAAGACCAACGAGAAGATGGACAAGGACCGGTTCCGCCGCGATCTCGGGAAGGTGGAGGAAGCCTATCAGGAAGTGGCGCGCAGGCTCGGCATTCTGCCTGAGGCCGGCATCCGCGACCTCAAGGGGCCGGAGTTGATGCAGTAGTCGGCGGCATTAGCTGAGAAAGCGCTGTAGGTTGCGGCGGATGCGTTCGAGCGGGATTTCGGTGGGGTCTGGTCGCTTGAATTTCTGGCCGGTGATCATTTCGTAGGCCTGGACGTAGACCTCGCTGGTCTGCTCGATCAGCTCGGCCGGAATTTCCGGCACCGGATCGCGATACGGATCGCAGCGCGCCGTCACCCAGCTGCGGACGAAGTCCTTGTCAAAGCTTTGTGGCTTTTCGCCCACGCGGTAGCTCTCGGCGAACCAGTAGCGGCTGCTGTCGGGCGTGTGGATTTCATCGGCGAGCACAATCCGCCCCGTCGCGTCCGTGCCGAACTCGTATTTCGTGTCCGCCAGAATAAGCCCGCGCTCGGCAGCCATTTTCTGGCCGCGGGCGAACAGGGCGAGCGCGTATTCTGACAACTGGCCCCATTGCTGGGGCGTGAGTAGGCCCTGCGCCAGAATTTCGGCCTCGCTTAATGGGGCGTCGTGGCTGCCTTGGTCGGCTTTGCTGGTGGGCGTGATGATGGGCTGCGGGAGCTTCTCGTTGTCACGCAGGCCGTCTGGAAGGCGGATGCCATACATCTCGCGCTTGCCGGCTTTATACATTGGCAGGATGGACGTGCCGGTGGTGCCTGCGAGATAGCCGCGCACCACGATCTCCACCGGCAGAATTTTGAGGCGCTGGCCCACCACCACGTTCGGGTCGGGGTATTCCAAAACGTGATTGGGGCAGAGATCGGCCGTCTGCTCGAACCAATAGCGCGCCGTTTGGGTCAGCACCGCGCCCTTCAGCGGAATACACGCCAGGATGATGTCGAACGCGCTGATGCGGTCAGTGGCGATGATGATGCGCCTGCCATCGGGCAGATCGTAATTGTCACGCACCTTGCCCGCGTAATGGTTCGGCAGCTCGGCGATGGTGGCGTCAGACAGAACCGGCAGCATGGGGCGGCATCCGAGGGTGAGAGGTCCGCTTGGTATGCAGGGCTGCTCCCCGTCGCACAAGCTTCAGTTGACGCAGCGCAGCAATCACCGCGAGGCTGCGTGGATGTTCCAATGGTTCGAAGACCGGCTGAAGCCCACCGAGATTGCCCCGCAATCGCCACCGCCGCGCGATGGTGAGAAGGCGCTGCTGCGGTTTTATTGGCACTATGCGCGGCAGGCGAAGATGCTGTTCGTGGCGCTGTTCGGCGCGGGGCTGGCCATGGCGTTGGTGGATACGCTGATCCCGATCTTTATTGGTCGTGTGGTGACACTGGTTTCGACGCATGACGCCAAGACGCTGGTGGCGGAGGAATGGCCTCAGTTGCTTGGCATGGCGCTGATGCTGATGATCGGCCGACCTACCGTGATCCTGCTGCGCTCCTTGATCACCGGGCAGGCGATTGTGGCAGGGCTGACCAACATGATCCGCTGGCAGTCGCATTGGCATGTGGTGCGGCAGAGCTGGTCGTATTTCCAGAATGATTTCGCAGGGCGCGTGGCGAATCGCGTGATGCAGACGGGGCCTGCGTTGCGGGAGAGCGTGGTCGCCAGCATCAACGCGGTTTGGTACATCATCGTGTATGGCTTCACGGCGCTGGCGCTGATGGTCTCGCGCGACTGGCGGCTGGCGCTGCCGTTGCTGGCATGGTGCATCGCCTATGGCCTGATGCTGCGGTACTACGTGCCCCGGCTGCGGGATCGGTCGCGTGCCATGAGCGAGGTGCGTTCGGCGCTGACCGGGCGGGTGGTGGACAGCTACACCAATATTCTCACCGTCAAGTTGTTCGCCCGCGCGCGAGACGAGGATAATTTTGTTCGTGAGTCGGTGGATGAGCATACCATCGCATTTCACGATCAGCTGCGCATGATGACACGCTATGTGTTCACGCTGTCAGTCATCAATGCCTGCATGATCGCGGGGACGGCGGCGATGGCGGTGGGGCTGTGGACGCATGGGATTATCGCGGTGGGCGTGGTGGCAACCGCGTTGCCGTTGTCCTGGCAGATTGCCAATATGTCCGGTTGGGTAGCCGACAACATCACCTCCATTTTCGAAAATGTCGGTGTGGTGCAGGACGGCATGAAATCCATCGCCGTGCCGCGGCAGATGGGCGACCCGGATGACGCGGTGGAGCTGGAGGTGGGCCGTGGGGCCATTCGCTTCGAGCGTCTGACCTTCGGCTACGGCACCCAGCGCGGCGTGCTGCATGATCTCAACCTGGACATCAAAGCCGGTGAGCGGATCGGGCTGGTGGGACATTCGGGGGCGGGCAAGTCCACGCTGGTCAATCTGCTGCTGCGGTTTCACTCGCCGGATGGCGGTCGCATTCTGATCGATGGGCAGGACATTTCGACGGTGACGCAGGAGAGTTTGCGTACGCAGATTGCGATGGTGACGCAGGATACGTCGCTGCTGCATCGCTCCATCCGGCAGAATATCGCTTACGGGCGTCCTTGGGCGAGTGATGAGGAAGTGCTGGCCGCAGCGACGCAGGCTGAGGCGCTGGATTTCATCGAGACGCTGGAGGATTGGGCGGGGCGTACTGGGTTTGATGCGCATGTGGGCGAGAGGGGCGTGAAGTTGTCTGGCGGGCAGCGGCAGCGCATCGCCATTGCTCGGGTGATTTTGAAGAACGCGCCGATTTTGGTGCTGGACGAGGCGACATCGGCGCTGGATTCCGAGGTGGAGGCTGCGATTCAGAGCCAGCTTGACGTGATGATGCGCGGCCGCACCGTGATTGCGATTGCGCATCGGCTGTCCACCATCGCCAAGATGGACCGTGTGGTGGTGATGGATCAGGGGCGGATCGTGGAAGTCGGCAGCCACGCGGCGCTGCTGGCGGAGGGCGGGGCGTATGCGCGGCTGTGGGACCGGCAGTCGGGCGGGTTTGTGGATGCTTAGCGTCTGACCGGTTCAAACTGTATCAGTTTGAACCGAAAGTCAGCCGCTAAGTATATGTTAAGAGGGCATCTTGTCGGTTTGGGTTGATTCAACCAAAACTGGATGCACTCTAGGATGATGGGTGATGCGTAGGGTGCAATCCGCTTTGGGATTGCACCGCTTTGCGACGTGAATGGTGCAATCCCAAAGCGGATTGCACCCTACGGGATGTTGTGATGAAGCAACCCAGAGACACGCCGTGTGGCTCTGGATTGCCACGTCGCCAAGCGGCTCCTCGCAATGACGGGTTATTATCTCTTGCAAAGCCGGGGTGGTTGTGTCATAGAAAATAACCCATTCTCTGACATAGGAACCCCATCCCGATGACCGTCTCTCGCTCTCCCGCAACTCCTGATCTGATGGCGCTGATCTGCCTCATCGGCGGAGCTATGCGTGGGGTTGGGGAGACGGATCTGCTGATGAAGCTGGTGCTGATTGGGACTTTCGTTCGTCCGCTCGGATACGCGATGGACGCCTGGATCATGACCGAGGAGCGTTATGCGGACAGGGAGTATTATCTTTCCCCGCGCAATGACGAGGACGGTTGGGGCGGGGAGGATGAAATTCGCCCTGGGTGGACCTGTAAGCTCGGGCGTGTGGCACTTTGGCGGCATGTGACCCGGTTTGGGTTGGCTGTGCTGGTGCCGATTCAGTGGGGCGATATGATCCGCATGCCTGAGCCTTCGGTTGCCACACGCGGCTGGAGTGTTGTGCGCTGGTTAGCGGGCCTTTCTTTTTTCAGAATTTTTCGCCCGTTTTGAGCGCGGCACCTTCGCACGCTCTAATTGTTCCGGCAGCGTAATAATAATCTTGGTTAGTACTCGATTGTGGCCGTCGCGCGCAGTTCGTCGGGGGTGGCGGTGCCGAAGCCGAAGAATTCGAGGTAGGCGGGGATCATTTCGAACAGCATGTCGGTGCCGACCTGCACCGGGCAGCCTTTGGCGATGGCGGCTTGCAGCAAGGGGGTGAATTCGGTCTTCATCACCACTTCGCCGACGAAGGTGGAGGGTGCGAGACGCGAGGGGTCAATCGGCAGCGGATCGTCGTCTTTCATGCCAAGGGGCGTGGCATTGACGACGATGTCGAAACCGGCGGGGTCTTTTGATCCGGTGCGGACGTCGAGGTTCGGATAGTGGGTGCGCAGCCGGTCCGCGAGGGCGTCGGCGGAGGGCGGATGCGCGTCGAACAACGTGATCCCGGCGAGGCCCGCCTGCGCGAGAGAGGCAGCGATGGCGCATCCGACGCCGCCGCTGCCCACCACGAGCGCGCGGGCACCGGTGGCTTCATGGCCTTTGCGCTGCATGCCGCGCACGAAGCCGGAACCGTCGAACATATCGGCGAGCAGTGTGCCGTCCTCGCGCTTCAGCACGGCGTTGCTGGCCCCGGCGATCTGGGCGGTGGTGCTGATTTCATGAACGAGGCCCATGGTGGTGACCTTGTGCGGCATGGTGATGAGCGCACCGCGAATGTTGGTGAGGCGAAACAGCTGGGGGAGGAAGGCCGGGAAGTCCTCCGCCATCACACCCATCGGCACCACCACCGCGTCGATACCATGGGCGTCGAACCACGGATTGTAGATCATCGGCGCTTTGAAGCTGCCCGTGGGGTAGCCGACATGGGCGATGAGGGTGGTTTTGCCGGAGATCATGCGCGTGCCTGCTGGTCCAGCAGAAATGCCACTCGGCGCAGGGCCAACTGATAGCCCTGGGTGCCGAAGCCCGCGATCACACCGTCTGCCCGTCCGGAGACGAAGGAGTGGTGGCGGAACTCCTCGCGCTTGTGGACGTTGGAGATATGCACCTCCAGCACTGGGCCTTCGAAGGTGTTGAGCGCGTCGAGGATGGCAACCGAGGTGTGGGTGAAGGCTGCCGGGTTGATGATGATGCCGCCTGCTTCCTCCCGCGCGGCGTGGACCCAGTCGATGATCTCATACTCGCGGTTGCTCTGGTGAAAGCGTAGGCCAAGGCCGAGTTCATGGGCCAGTGCCGTACAATCCCGCTCTATATCGGCCAGCGTTTCGTGGCCATAAATATGCGGCTGCCGCTTGCCGAGAAGATTGAGGTTGGGGCCGTTCAAAAGATAGACGAGGCGACTCATGCGGGGCGCTCCTGGCGGGCGGCAGATCGTTACCTGATGCCGCACCGCGCCGGAGCACGCAACCCATAGCCCAGCCGCTTAGAACACGTCGGGCCCGCTCATCGCCGCCACCAGCGTTTTGACCATGATCCGCAAATCCAGGCCCAGCGACCAGCGCGAGATATACTCGATGTCCATTTCCACGCTGCGCCGCGCATTGTCCATCGACCGCAGGGCGAAGCTGCGCAGGCCGTTGGCCTGGGCCAGACCGGTGATGCCGGGCTTGAGGCGAAAACGGTAGCCGTAATTCTCCACCGCGTCACAGAACACCTGGCCCTCCACCAGCATGTTCGGCACATAGGGGCGCGGGCCGACCAGAGACATATCGCCCAACAGCACGTTGAGCAGCTGTGGCACCTCATCAAGGCTCAACTGGCGCAGAATGCGGCCCACTCGCGTCACGCGCGGGTTGTAGCCGAGCTGGGTGCCCACCGAACCGTCATCGTTCGGATCACACGTCATGGTCCGGAACTTATAGATCCGGAAGGTCCGGTTGCCGTAGCCGGCGCGGTCCTGGCGAAAGAACACCGGGCCTGGGCTATCGAGCTTGATGGCAATGCCGATCAGGATCAGCACGGGGGAAACGAATGCCAGAATGATCGACGCGAGGATGTAGTCCTCCGCCAGCTTCAACAGAGCCAGCGAGCCCTTCAACGGACGCGAGATCACTTGCAGCACAGGCATGCCGGCCACATCGGTCAAGCGGTTTGGCACCGCCGGCAGCGGTACTTCATCAAGCGGGATCACCACATCCGCCGGCACCCACTGCAGCGCCTTGATGCGGCCCACCTGCGCCATCGCCGTGGAGAGCGGCAGTGCAACAACAACCAGATCGATCACCGACGTTGAGGCAACGGCCGTCAGACGGTCGAGGTCCCCGGCAATCGGCACGCCGGACACCTGGCCGGACTGAAGTTCGTCAGTCGTGTCAGCAAACAATCCGACAATCTCGAACTCTTCGCGATGGTCATCCGCCATCATGCGTGCCATAACAATCGCGCCGGACGCGTTTGCCCCGATAACAGCGACGCGGCGGCGTATAAGGGCTTGGCGCTGGGAATGGGGCAGGGCTGCACGCTCCACCACACGTGCCAGAACGAGTGCCCCCACCTGCGGCCCATGCCACAGCCACACGAGATCCAGGGACCACGCGCCACTGTGGAATGCCGCGTAATACAGGCCGGTGAAGACCCAGGCACACAGCAACGGTCCGAGCATCAATGGCAGCGACACGATCAGCCGTTCACGCGCCTCAACCCTGTAGCTGCGGATCCACTGCATTGTCCGCACGAACACCAGCGCCTCAATGATACCCAGCAGCAGGCTCTGCACCCAGGAAAGCTGGGGCATTGCATCCCCGGCGAGCAGGCGCGGCAGGACGCTCGACAAAACGACGATTGCGACGTCACAGGTCATAACAAGGCGGTTGATCAGGCCGAAGCTCCACCGAAAAAACGGCACGCGGCCCGAGCCCAACACGATTGGCCGACGATCACGGGCTGTGGAAGCCTCGGCGGGCGAAAATACGCCTGGGGTGCTGATATCACTCATCGCGCTTACACAACCTCCACCAGCGAACACCTATCGGCCCGCGGCCCCATCAACCGAAAACACTACGTCGCTCAAACACAAACCGATATCTGCCGAGCAACGGTATCGATTTCAATATATTTTTAGACTTGACTTAAGGTTACAATACGCAATCTCATTATTTGTTCACATAAGGCTACGCAAGTTCACGAATCATCACGGCGAATTTTGCGCACACCGCCGGATTTCCGGCAAATTCGCGGAAAATAAATGCTTGCGGTCACGAAATTGATCTATTTCGCTCCTGATCTGCCTTTTTGTTCGTGTTTGTAAACTTTTGCAGCGCAATGCGGAGTTTAAGATCTGTCGAGTGTTTTTGCGGCCGCCAACCCACACAATCGCGTGTTCAAGTGCCCAGCACAGCTTTTGGCCGCGTTACATGACAACATACAATAATATGCAACGAGGCTGAGCGTGTGATCACCGGCTTCTCAGACACCAGTAGCCGGTCTTGTGCCAGCGCCAGTGGCCAGTGCCAGTGCCAATGCCAGTGCCAGTGCCAGTGCCAGTGTCGCAAGCGGTGCCTTGCCAGCGGGTAATTCTGGCAAACGGGCGGTATGGCAAAATTTCATGATGACCGCTGAATCAGGTCATGGCATTGCTCGCCCGATGATTTCGTACAGGACACAATCCCGTGCTGGCTGAGACTCGCGTATGACAAACATCGTCGTAACCGGTGCCGGTGGCTTCGTGGGCCGTGCCGTGCTGCGGCAATTTCGCGGCGAAGCTGGGATGGTTGCACGCGCCGGCAGCCGCACTGGCAGCGATATTGATGGCAGTCCGGGAACGGCAATCGATGTGCGCAACCTTGGCTCACTTCGCACGGCTTTCACCGGGGTGGACGCCATCATTCATTGTGCTGTTGGCGACCGTGCGACAACCGTCGATGGCACCCGCTTCGTGCTGCAGGCGGCAGCCGAGTCTGGCGTTCGCCGCGTGGTGCATTTCAGTTCTATCGCCGTGTATGGCACCGCCTTGGGCGATGTTGACGAGACCGCGCCCCTCATCGCGATACCACCCGGCTCGGGCCACTATGCGACCTGGAAGGTTGAGGCGGAACAGGCTGCACTGGCGGCGAAAGTTGAAGTGGTGCGGCTGCGCCCAAGCATCATTTATGGCCCAGGCAGCACATTGTTCGTCGGCAACGTCGCACGACGCATCGCCACCGGTCGCTGGGGCAGTTTCGGTGCAGAGTCGGACGGGCTGTGCAACCTTGTCCACGTCGATGACGCCGCCCGCGCCGCGCTGATGGCTCTGACAACACCCGCCGCCGCTGGTCAGGCGTTCAATATAGACGGTGGCAGTGTGATGAGCTGGAATGACTGGTTCAACGAGATCGCTAAAATGATCGGCGCGCCGCTCCCGGTTCACCCCGCGGGCACGCTGCGGCGGCGGAGCAAGATGGCGCTGCCCCTTAAGGCCGCCGCCCGTCTGCTCCCGCCGCTGCGCAAAACGCTCGAAGCAACCCTGCTTGCAGCACCCGCCGGAGCGGAGGTTGACCTGTTCGGCCTCAAGGCCCGCTATCCCGCCACTCGTGCCCACACCGTCATGGGTTGGAGCCCGCAGGTGACGCTGGCTGATGGGATTGCTCAGTCTAAGGAATGGTTGCTCCAGCAAGGGTTGGGGCGATGACCGATCAGCCGACCGATTTGCAGGCCAGCATCGTCATCTGCACCTATAACCGGCCGCTTCTTCTGGAAGCAGCGGTGCGCTCCTGCCTTGCCGATGCCACACGGCAGCAGGCCAAGTTTGAGATCGTTATTGCCGACAACAGCCCCTCCGGCCACGCCGCATCGCTGGTTGCCGAATTGGTGGCGCAAGGCCATCCCGTTCGCAGCGTGCCTGCCTCACCGCCCAACATCTCAATCGCCCGCAACGCCGGCCTGCGCGCCGCCCAGGCTCCCCTTGTTGCGTTCCTCGACGATGATCTGCAGGTCGAGCCCGGCTGGCTCGACCATTTTCTCGTCACCATGGCGACGTCCGGGGCCGACGCCGCCATCGGTCCGGTCCGCCCAACATTCGAGCAGGGCCAGCCTCCGGCGTGGGACCCGCAGGGCGAGCGCTTCACCCGCGTTTTGGACATGCCGTCGGGCTTCATCCTGCGCGATGACGAAGCCAATCGCACCGGCTTCACCGTCAGCACCGCAAGCTCGATCTGGCGCGCCGATCGTTGCTTTGCCGACGCGGAACCGTTCGACCCGGCCTTCGGAGCCTCGGGCGGCGAGGATCTGGACCTTATCCTGCGTCTGCAAAAGCGTGGTCGTCATTTCGTTTGGTGTGCCGAGGCAGGGGTGTGGGAGACGATCCAGACCAACCGCACCGAAGCCTATTATCAGGTCCTGCGTTCCTACAGCGGCGCACAGGTCTACGCTGCAATTATGATGCGCCACAGCCCAACGCCGGTGCGACGCGGAGCCGTTATCATGGCAAAGGGTGCCGTCCAGGCGGCTCTTGGTATATTGATGTTGCTCCCCGCTGCGGCAATGGATGCGGCACAGGGTGTGCAAGGCTGGAAGCGGCTTCTGAAAGCCACGTTCCAGTGCGCCATGGGGCTCGGCAAGCTCCTATGGTGGAAGAAGGTCGCCCTTTACCACGTCGAGAAGCCCCGCAGCGCATGATCGAGGACACACCATTCGCTACCAAATGGGCGCTCGGCACCGAGTTCTCCGACATTGATCTGAACGAGACGCTGCGTATCGCAGCGGAGCGTCCGGCTGAGGCGGAGTTTGCCTATATCTGCACACCCAACGCTGTCCATGTGGTGAATTACGCGCGCAACGAACCGCGTTTTCGAGCTGGCATCGATGGTGGTTGGCTGAACATTTGCGACAGCCGCGTCATGGCGCGACTGGTGCAGGCCGCGTTTGGCATCAAGCTCAAACTGGCACTCGGCAGCGACCTCACCACCGCCCTGCTACAAGATGTGGTCAGGAAGGATGATCCCATCACCGTGATCGGTGGTGACGCAGTGCTCACAGAACGACTGCGTGAACAATTTAAGCTTCAGCGCCTTGAACTGTATTCGCCGCCCTTCGGCTTCATCAAAGATCCTGTTGCCGTGCAGAAATGCGTCGATTTCGTTCACGCCCATCCTGCACGGTTCGTGTTCCTTGCCTGCGGTGCGCCGCAATCCGAGTTGCTCGGCCTGCGCATCCGTGAGGCGGGAGGGGCCACCGGCCTCGGCTTGTGCATCGGCTCAGCCCTCTTGTTCACCACTGGCCTCACCAAACGTGCGCCGGAGATTTGGCAGCGCTTGGGCCTGGAATGGCTACACCGGCTGCTCGGCGACCCGGGCCGCATGAGCCGTAGGCTGCTTCGCGATCAGCTGCCGCTATTGCGACTGGTCGCCCGCTTCTCGTTCAACGCGGAGCTGCGCCGAACCCAGGGCAAGCCCCGCTAGAGCACGTTTCGGCCAGATGGGATCATCTGGTCGAAAGGTCGTGCTCTAGCGATATATGATTCTAGAGCAACGCCCTCGCCCGTTCGGTGATGTGCCATTTCTCCAAATCGAGCATCGCCAACATCAATGCCGCCGCCAGCAGGGCGTTGTTGGAGAACAGATTCGACTCAGTGAAGTTGTGCAACACCAGCCCCAGCGTGAGAGAGAGGTGGAACGCCGCCGTGGGCCGAGCCAAGCCGCCTTCCCGCCATGACGATGCGGCCGTGCGGGTGCCTGCGATGGCGCGGCAGGCAATGCCGATGCAGCGGAAAAGCACCGCCACGCTGCCAATCAGACCAAAAATGCCACCGGTGGCCAGCGCATCGAGGTAGCCGTTGTGGGCCTCATTGATCACCACGTCGACGGCGAACCACTGGTCTGATTTCAGGCTTGGCTGCACCGTGGGATCAATGCTCCAAAACGAGCTATAGCCAGCACCGAGCAATGGACGCTTCTGGATTTCCTCAACCACAAACGACCAGATATCCGTGCGCTGCGTGAAGGTGGCACCCCGGAGCGGCAAAAGCGGGTCGCGGCCAACAAACTCTGTCCATGCGAGATAGCCCAGGCCCGCCGTGGCAATGCCGAGCAGCAGGGAGAGCCCGATCAGCCACATCACGCGCTTTGGCAGCTTGACGATGACCAGAAGGGCGGGGACCAAAACCAAGTCCATCGCGATCACCGAGGTGCTGGTGGAGGAGCGGGTGGCGAACAGCATAAGCAGCATGATGGCGGTGCTGCCGGCCAACCCGATCCGCCAGACCCATTGGCGGAGCAGAAAGATGCAGGGCACAGCGGCCAGGATGCCATACATCATCAGCAGGCCGGCCTGGTTCTTCTGGCCCTGCAAGCCTGCAAACCCATCATCGGCCATAGCAACACCGGGGTTGATGACCCAGAAGACGAGGTCGGCGACGGCGGCCAGCGAACAGATGGCGGCGATGGCCACGTGCATCACCGGGGCTCGCCGCATGCCGCACAGCAACGTGGCGAACAACAAGAACTGCACGATGGTGAACATGAAACGCCGTGCAGAGGCGCTGGGGTCGAGCGCCCAGGTGATGCTCAGCGCGAAATAGCCCAGCAGCATCAGCAGCAGCACATTGGACAGCACCAGCTGCCGGACGTCGCGCCAACGGCGGATCAATACCGGCATCGACATCGCGAGCAGGCCCAACCAGACATAGCTGTTGTAAGCGCTAACCTTGTCGGTTTGGCTGGTGTCAGACAGCGCGCTGAGATCCTCACCAGGCACGCCCATTAGAATATAGTAGAGCGTGAGAACGAGGATGGTGATCGAGAGCTTCTGCACCCAGCCATCCGCAGATGCGGCGGGGCGCGACATCGTAATCTCGAACGTTTGCACGCCGCTCATCAGATGCTCGTCTGCATCGACACAGCCCGCCCTGCGGCATCCGGCGACTGCAGCGCCAGTGTCACCTCCGTGACATGCAGTGCCAGCGCGGTGCCGATCCGCACGGGCGCTCCGCTTTCAATCTGTGCGGCCAGTTGGGCGATGCCGCGGGCAAAATCCATCCGGTGACCCCCAGCGGTTTTTGGCACGCGGCGGCCGTCGACCTGCTTGGCAGGCCAGCCGAGCAGCAGACCCGGTAGCAGCCAGGACAGCTTCTTCTCGATCTTGCGCACCACGCGCGGCCAGAAACGTGCCCCGGTGGGGCTGATGCGGACGGGGGCGTGATATTCCCAGGCGTCGGTGAGCGTCGCCACCGCCTCAGTGCCGACCACGCGAAGAGAGCGGTTGGCCGGGGCGAGGATGGTATTGCTCAGGCGGGCGACAACACCGCCATCAAATTCCAGCAGCCCCACCGAGATATCCGGGCTCATGATCGAGACGCCGATGTCACGCCCCTTGTCGGGAACAAGGCAGGCGTTGAATGCCGTCACGCGCCGGACCGGTCCGAAAAGCTCAACCAGCGGGGTGATGTGATAGCCCGCATGCTCCATGGTGCAGCCAACCTCGAACTCGTCCTTCGCAGGCCAGGGGGCACCCGATTTGCTGCGCCAATTATACCAGTCGAGCCCCGGCACCATGCCGTCATCCATCTCGGCCTGGGCGTAGACGATGCGGCCGAGCCTGCCAGATTGGACTTCGCGCTTGAGGGTGGCCAGCGCGTCGCTGAGTTGGTTGCACGGGGCGGACGCCAGCCCAAGGCCGCGGCGGTCGGCTTCCGCCACCAGCATGTGCGCCTCGGCCATCGTCATTGCCAAAGGCTTTTCGGAATAGACATGACGGCCCGCCTGCAGCGCCGTCATCGTCACCTCGAAATGGCTGGACGGGTTCGTCAGATTGACGATCATGTGCACCCGCTCATCGGCCAGCACTGCCGCAAGACTGTCATATGCGTTCAGCTTGTGAAACGCGCAGAAGGTTGCAAGCCTAGCGGCGTCTCGATCATAGACGCCCAGCAACTCCACATTGGTGTGCTCGGCAAGCATGGCGATGTAGTTATCGGCAACAAAGCCGCAGCCGATGATGGCGATTTTCATGCGCGGTTCGCTCTAGGGAATTTGGGGAATGGATTCTGATGGCCGGCAATAAGGTGGTGGTGATTGGCGCTCGTGGCTTTCTGGGCCGGCGTCTGGTCCAGCAACTCGCCCAAAGCGGGCAATTCCAGCCCATCGCAGCCATGCGCGGGGCCGGTGCCAGCGAGACCACTGTTGGGTGTGATGCCTCCGACCTCGGCTCCGTCACCGCCGCGCTGCAAGGCGCTGACTTCGTTGTGAACTGCGTGGCCGGCGACGCCGACACCTTGCTCGCCGCCACCCGCAACGTGTGCGCCGCTGCCCGGAGCAACGGCATCAAGCGCGTTGTGCATCTCAGCTCGATGGCGGTTTATGGATCGGCGCAGGGGCTGGTTGACGAAACTCATGCTCTCGACCCGGGACTGGGCTGGTACGCTCAGGCCAAGGTTGAATGTGAGGCCGAGATGCAGCGCTTCGTCGCCGCCGGTGGCGATGCCGTGATCCTGCGCCCCGGCTGCATTCACGGCCCCGGCAGCACTCAATGGACCGGTCGCATTGGCGGCTTTCTGAAGCAGCACCGGCTGGGCGATCTCGGCGCAGCAGGGGACGGTGTGTGCAACCTCATCCACGTGGGCGACGTGGCTGCTGCCATCGAGGCCGCTCTCGTCAGGCCCGGTCTGGCTGGCGTTGCTTTCAACCTCGGCGACCCCGATCCCGGCACCTGGAACGAGTATTTCATCGCTTTCGGACGCGCCATCGGAGCCACGCCCGTCTCGCGCGTCACGCAGCGGTGGCTGAAGATCGAGGGAAAGGTTCTGGCCATCCCGCTCAAGCTCCTTGAGCTCGCGGCGGGCCGCGCGAAACTGGGCAAGCTGCCGTTCGAGCCTCTGCCGAACTCGCTCCTTGGATTGTTCCGTCAGGACATCCAGCTCGACCACCGGCGCGCCGACGCCATGCTCGGATTTGCCCGCACCGCCCCTGACGTGGCCCTCGCCGATGCCGCTCGCTGGTTCGTTGGAGGCGCTACTGGGCTGCGACAAGGGTGATTCTCGCTTCGGCCTGAATGCGAACATGCTCGGCAAGCCGGGCTGCCAACGCCACGATGGACAAGGTGGGGTTGGCCTGGCTTGAGGTGGCGAACACCGCTGAGCCGGTGAGATACAAATTGCGCATGCCGTGCACGCGGCCGTCGCCATCCACAACACTGGTGGTGGCGGAATGGCCCATGCGCGCGGTGCCGATATGGTGGCCGCCATACGCGCCATATTGCAGAACGTCATGCGGGATCATGTCGGTGTCGTAATCGAGCGTGCCGTGACCCCAGCGGGCAAACTCCTCCTTGATCGCATGCACCGTCTCCTTGGCGGTGTGAATATCAAGCGGGCTGTGTCGCCAATCGATGCGCAGGCGACGCATGCCGAGCGCGTCGGTCTCGGTGCCGAGGGTGACGCGGCTGTCAGCGTTCGGCTGCTGCTCGGCGTGGTAATCGAGGCTGAACAGATTATGCGGTGAATTGACGATCACCGACGGGAATTTGCGCGTGGCCAGCGTGCGCTTGGTGATCCAGTTCCAGGCAAACGCAGTCATGTTGACCGGGTCGGTGGCGATGTTCAGCGCGTGACGCAGCCAGCGGCCGATGCCAGCGGGATGCTCCTCAGCAAGCCGTTTGCCGTATTCGTAGCTGATGAACGGCTTGGCCAAATACAGCGCCGAGAGTGGCGCGATGCCGTGCGACGGATCGACGATGGAGGGGAAGTGCAGCCGCAGAAATGCGCTCGCGGTCTGGCGCTGGCGCTGGGCAGCGGCGGTGAGGCTCATCTTGCGCCGGCAATACGTGCCATCCTCGGCGATGTCGTAGCCGGGCCAGATATCAGACTTCGGCACATCCAGCTTGATACGCCCGAAGGTGCCGGCGATGTGGCACATGTAGTTGCGGCCGACGAGATCATAGGCATTGCCAATGCCTGCAGCATGCGTGGCGTTGGAGGCGAGCAGCAGGCGGGGAATTTCGAGCCCACCCGTGGCGAGGATCACCTGCTTGGCGGCGACGATGAAATTGCCACCCTGCAACGTGCGGACGCGCAGATATTCGACGCTGGCCCCATCACGCGCGGTGACGATCTCGGTGCAATTGGCGTGTAGCAGCACGCGCACCGAGGCACTGGCGGCGAGCCGGTGCTGGTAGCGGGCGGCGAAATTCGTGGGGCAGCTGAACCGCTCGATGGCATCAGGATTGAACTGGCGCGGTGCGAAGCCCTTGATGGTTGGGCGCATGCCACCGGGAATGACGTGGCGTGCGTCGTAGACGACCTCACCGGCCTCACAGAGTTTGTTGGCGGCGGGATACCAGCGCAACATTTCATCGCGGCCAAAGGGCCAATGATGGTCTGTCACCCAAGGGCGGTCTTCGAAATCCACCTCGTCGAGCACCTGACAGCGGCCGCCCCAGATGGTCGTGGAACCGCCGAATTGACGGGCACGGTATTTGTCACCCGGTGAGTGCATGTCGGGGTCGGCGATTTCGGCCTCATACAGGCTTTGCGTCGCGGGCTCCTGCTCCGGGCCGCCTGCTTCCAGCAGAATCACCCGCAAGTCGGAGCGTAGGAATTGCAGCGCGATGCTGATGCCCGCAGCCCCGCCACCGACGATGCAGATGTCGCATTCGAGCCGCGACCCAGCCTCGATGTTGCGGGCGTCACCGATCATGAGGAAGTTGCAGCCAGGGTCTTGCCGCCCTTTTCGATGAAGCCGGTGTAGCCGCTGCGGTAGGTGAGCTTGCCCAGGCCGCGTGCGATGCCGAGACGATGCTTGACGCGATTTGGCGTCATGAACTCTCCAGACAGAACGAACAGCGCGCTATGGACGGCTACCTGTGCAGCGCCCACCCCCATCAGCATGGCGTGGGTGGCGAGCGGGCGGTCGGCGACCGACATACGGCAGCGTGCGGAGGTACGTGAGCCGCGTTTCAGGCGCAGATGCATGTAATCAAAATCCAGGCGGTTCGGGAGCTGGACTTCCTGCACCACCGCCTCCGGGCACCAGACGAAGCGGCAACCGGCCTTGAACAGACGAAAATATAGCTCGGCATCTTCGCCATCGGCAGCGCCAAGCTGCTCGTT
>CAIJTR010000082.1 GCA_903823665.1 uncultured Rhodospirillales bacterium | reverse complement strand
GGGCATGCCCCAGCCAGCGTTGCCAACAAGGCAAATCTCGAACATCAATCAACAGCCAAATGCTACTTTTGAGCGGATACATTCAGGGGAGCACGTCACGCGCTTCAAACGACGTTCCGCAACTATCATTGGAGTCCGCCCTTATGCAGCGCATCATCGGCATTGATTTTGGCACCACCAATTCGGTGATCTCTGTGCTGGAGGCAGATGGCAGCACTCGCACGGCCCGTTTTGGAACACGTGACGTTTTTAGGTCCGTTCTGTGTTTTTGGTCGGAGCAGAAGGGCAGCCGAACAGATTTACGATCTGCTGCTGGAACTGCTGCTATCGACGCCTATCTCGATGACCCGCTAGACAGCCGACTGATCATGTCGATGAAGTCCTATTTGGCGCAGCGCAGCTTCACACAGACGACGCTTTTCGGCCGTGCTGTGACGCTGGAGCAGTTGATCGCGATCTTCCTTCGCGGCTTTATGGCCGAAAGCGGCATAGATGCAGCCTCGGCGAGTGTTGTGGCGGGACGGCCCGTACGATTCGTTGGTGAGAATGCTGATGACGGATTTGGCAATCAAAGATTGGAGCAGGCCTTTAGGCTGGCCGGGCTTGGACAGATAAAGCTCGCGTTCGAACCCGAAGCTGCGGGATATCGCTTTTCAAGAGATCTAAACGCCCCAGCCAACGTACTAATCGGCGATTTCGGAGGGGGCACAAGCGACTTCTCAATCATACGGTTCGACCAGCGGTTGGTGACGCCCCTGGCCAATACGGGCGTCGGGATTGCGGGAGATGCGTTTGACTATCGTATTATTGACAACATTATCTCACCTCGGCTGGGAAAGGGCGACACGTATCGGCCAGGCGGGACGGATCTGCCTGTACCGCCTGAATATTTCTCGACATTCGCACACTGGCATAGGCTTTCTTTGATGAAGGCACCAAGGACCTTACGCGGAATTCGGGAGGTCGCGGCGCATTCGCGTCACCCTGAGCGGCTTGGCGGCTTGGTGACGTTGATTGAGGACGAAGCGGGCTATGAGCTTTATCAGGTCGTCTCAGCGGTGAAGGCTGCGCTTTCGCGTTCAGATTCTGCGCAATTGTCATTTTATCACAAACACATCCAGATCGAAGAACTGATTGATCGAGCGGATTTTGAGCGCTGGATCGCTCCCGATCTTGCGGCAATGGCGGCGGCCGTCGATGCAGCATTGGAGCAGGGTGGCTTGGTGGCTGGACAGATCGACCACGTGTTCTTGACCGGCGGTACATCGTTCGTCCCAGCGGTGCGGCGATTGTTCGAAGAGCGTTTCGGCGGCGAGAAAGTGTCATCTGGTGGCGAGTTCGTATCGGTGGCGGAGGGATTGGCATTGATCGGACGGGATCGGCTGGGGGAGGCCGCCTAAGGGGTTTCCCGAGCTTGGTCGCAGCTTATGTAATCTCCAGTTATGTTGGATGGCTATTCCCACCCCTCGCGCGCGTCGTGGACGTCACGCTCAGCTTAGTGGGTTGATTGCCGAAGCATTGGTCTCACAGGTTCTTCTTAGTGATGACTGGGTCATTTTTGGGCGGCGCTTACGAACTGAGGCGGGGGAGATCGACATAGTCGCCGAGCGAGATGGCGTGTTGGCTTTTATTGAAGTGAAGCAGCGCAAAACCTTGGCCGATGCGGCCGTATGCCTGTCGTATAGGCAGCGCAAAAGGCTGATTGGGGCGGCCGAAATATTGCTCGCCGAGCACCCGGAATGGGGCCGGGCGGGGGTCAGATTTGATGTGATGATGGTAGATGCCGCTGGTGTAGTACGTCGTGTGGTAGACGCCTTCCGCTTAGATTAACCGATTAGGCGGAGTCTCGCGCAGGGCGGATCTGCACTCGAGCACGGTAGGAAAGTGCTTCAGCCACATGGGCCCGTTGAATTGTCCTTGCTCCGGCTAGGTCTGCGATCGTCCGCGCAACCCGCAGGGTCCGAGTGAACCCACGCGCCGATAAATGCAACTGCTCTGCCGCACGTTCGGACAAAGCCCGGGCGTCGGATGCTAAGTCCATCAGATGAGGATCAGCTTCTGCATTGGTCGAGGCACCATCATCCCGGGCAAGTTGCCTCTGCCGTGCCTCAAATACGCGCGCTGCTACAATGGCAGAGGTCTCGCCTGCAGGTGCGCGCGACAGCTCTGCTGGTGATACTGATTGGACCTCGACGTTAAGATCTATACGGTCAAGGAGAGGTCCGCTGATTTTGTTTTGATAATCCTCTCCGCACCTTGGCGCGCGACCGCATTCTCGCGCGGCATCGGCCAGATGTCCGCAACGGCAGGGGTTCATTGCGGCAATGAGTTGGAAGCGTGCTGGGTATGTTATATGCGCCGCGGCGCGGGAGACCGTGGTTTGGCCGCTTTCCATTGGTTGGCGCAGAGCCTCCAGTGCGGCACGTGGGAACTCTGGCAATTCGTCTAGAAATAACACGCCACGATGCGCCAACGATACTTCACCTGGTCGCGCACGGTTACCGCCACCTGCAAGGGCGGCTTGAGAGGCGGAGTGATGGGGCTCGCGGAATGGTGGTCGCTGTACAAGCCTCCCGCCATCAAGCATTCCGGCAACTGAATGAATCATTGAAACTTCCAAGGCTTCACGCGGAGATAGGTCTGGCAAAATAGCTGATATGCGTGCTGCAAGCATCGATTTTCCGGCTCCTGGTGGGCCTATCATCAGCATGTTGTGGCCACCCGCTGCGGCAATCTCCAACGCCCGCTTCGCCGATTCCATTCCGCGCACTTGGCTCATGTCGAATGATGTCCTCGGCGATGCCACACCAGCCGTCTCAGGTGGTGCAAGCATTTGAGTCCCCCTGAAATGGTTAACCAGCGAGAGCAGATCGGGCGACGCAAGAACCTGAATTCGACCCGCCCATGCCGCCTCACCGCCTTGTGAGGCTGGACAAACTAGGCCTAGATCTCGAGCAGATGCGGCGATCGCAGCCGGTAAGATTCCCGCCACTGGGTTGAGACGTCCATCAAGCGACAACTCACCCAGCGCCGCGAATTCGGAGGCGTCCTCTATCGGGATCACGCCCATTGCGGTCAGCACGGCCAGTGCTATTGGGAGGTCGAAATGAGACCCTTCTTTCAGCAAATCCGCTGGTGCAAGATTTATAAGCACTCGCTTGGGAGGCAATGATAAGCCCATGGCGGTAAGTGCAGCACGCACGCGCTCTCGAGCTTCACCCACTGCTTTATCAGGTAGACCCACAACCAGGAATGCTGGGATGCCCGGGGCAATTTGAACCTGTACCTCGACAGGTACTGCTTCTATCCCAGCGAAGGAAAACGTGTTGATGCGTGCTATCGTCATAATATGAGCCTCATTGCAACAATCCTTCCTTACGAAAGCTCAGCCATGTCCCGTTTCCGATGATCACATGGTCGTGCAGCAGCACACCCAGGGCAGCGCATGCCTCACTAATCTGGGTTGTCATCTCGATGTCCGCGCGTGAGGGCGTGGGGTCGCCGCTTGGGTGGTTGTGCGCCAGTATGATGGCCGTTGCGTGCAACTCTAGGGCGCGTTTGACGACCTCACGCGGATAAACCGGGGTGTGGTTCACCGTGCCTCGTGCTTGACATTCGTCAGCAATCAGATTGTTTCGTGTGTCAAGGAAGAGGATTCGGAATTGCTCGATCTTCTCGTGAGCCATAACCGTTGTAAGGTAATTTATCAGCCGATCCCAGTTACCAAGCAATGGCCGATTCATTATCTCTGCCAACGTAAGCCGACTACCGACTTCTTGGACAAGCTTGAGAGCGGCGACAGCATGCGGCCCAAGGCTTTTGGTTTCTTGTAACACACTAATCGGGGCTGACAGTAACCCTGAAAAACTGCCAAATTGTTTGATCAATATTTTTGCTAGACGCTTGGTGTCTCCTTTTTTAAATACAAAAAAGAGCAACATTTCAAGAAGTTCATAATCTGCGAGTGAGGCTGCGCCATGACGCAGCACGCGTTCACGCATTCTTTCACGATGACCTGATAGACCCGATTCTATAACAGTATCCTTCGCTGAAACTAAGGGAATAGGTTCTTCAATATTTTTTGAAATAATATCTTTATTGGACTTTACATCAGTGGGCCAATCTAATTTCACTTGTGTTTCTGCGAAGCCCTGGATTCCAGAGTTTGGTTGACCAAGATCGGAATTTTCATTCTCTGAACGAGCCCCGCGCATCAGCAACAACCAGCGATCGACGAAAGTGAATGCCTTTACCATGTCCCATTGTGGCGTGGTCTCATTTAG
>CAIJTR010000081.1 GCA_903823665.1 uncultured Rhodospirillales bacterium | reverse complement strand
GCACCACCACCGGCGCTGCGGGAGCCTCACGCTTCAGGCGTGACCAGCGACGAACAAAACCTTCCTGCTCGTCAGGCATAATCATCCGGCTCCACCGCCGACCAGTCCCGGCGCTTTCGCTTGATGAACACGCGCTCGACATGATGCTCCGCCACGAACGCATCGAGCAGCGCTGCGATTTCGCCCGGCATCGGCACGTGCTCCACGATGTCGGAGCCCGCCTCGGTATAGGCCTCCCCCTCCGCCGGGTCAGCCGTCACCCCAACGATATCCGGCATCGCCGCATCGTCGCGCAGCCGGGCCGCGATCCAGATGCGCGGGGCACCGGTCGCCAGATTATCCCGATAGGTCGGCGTGTCCGTCCGGTGCAGCTCCACGCTGAACACGCCAGCGAAAAACCGCTCGCCGGTCTCAGTCGCCCCCAACTGCGTCCCCGGTGCCAAAGCAGGCGCACCCGGCAGTACCGCCACCGGCAGCCACAGATGCTCCGCCCAAACGCTCGCTGCCACGCGACGTTCAAGGATCACACCAACGTCGATTGTTTCAGTGGCCACCTAACACTCCGTGAAATTCACCGCGAGGCCACCCAGCGACGTCTCCTTGTATTTGCTCTGCATATCCGCCCCGGTCTGGCGCATGGTGGCGATCACCTGATCCAACGAGACGCGATGCGTGCCGTCCCCATGCAATGCCAAGGATGCCGCCGTGATCGCCTTGATCGCCCCGAACGCATTGCGCTCGATGCACGGGATCTGCACGAGGCCGCCCACCGGGTCACACGTCATGCCGAGGTGATGCTCCATGCCAATCTCAGCCGCGTTCTCGATCTGCGCGTTGCTGCCCCCGAGTGCCGCCGCCAGCCCCGCTGCCGCCATCGAGCACGCCACGCCCACCTCACCCTGACAGCCAACCTCCGCCCCTGAGATCGACGCATTGCGCTTGAACAGGCCGCCAATGGCCGTAGCGGTGAGAACGAATCGCTCCATCCCCTCTGGCGTGCTCCCCGGCACCATGTCGCGGTAATACCGCAGCACCGCCGGCACCACGCCCGCCGCGCCATTCGTGGGGGCCGTGACGACACGACCACCCGCCGCGTTCTCCTCGTTCACCGCAATGGCGAACAGCCCCACCCGGTCCATCGGCGCATGTGGCAGCATCTGATTGGAGCCCGCCATCCGCTCCACGCTGGCGAGCAGGGATCGCGCCCGGCGCTGCACCTTCAGCCCACCCGGAAGCTCCCCCTCCGTCCGCAGGCCGCGATCAATGCACAGCATCATCGTGTCGAGCACACGCGTGACGTGGGTGCGGATTTCCACCTCGGGCCGCAGCGCCAGCTCATTGCGCCAGATGATCTCGGCAATCGAGAGCCCGCTTTCCTCGACGCGCACCAGCAGCTCCGCCCCATCAGCGAACGGATACGGCACATCCGCTGTGCTGACGGCAGGTGCGTCCATCTCGTCCTCCGGCACCACGAAACCGCCACCAACGGAACACCAGCGCTGCTCCCCGAGCACCTCGCCCTCTGCCCCAATCGCCCGGAACAGCATCGTGTTCGGATGCCGCGGCGGTTGCGTCACGCAATCGAAAACAATGTCGGTCGCGCGATCAAACCGGATGCGCCGACGCCCACACAGCGGCAGGCTGTGCTGCTCGCTCACCTCGGCCACAATTCCATCCGCCAGATCAGGATCGACCGTGTCCGGCACTTGCCCGGCCAGCCCCAGAATGATCGCCTTGTCCGTCGCATGCCCACTGCCGGTCCAGGCGAGCGAGCCATACAGCGTCACCTCGACCCTAACCACGCGTGCCAGATCATCGCCCAGCGCCGTCGCAAACCCATACGCCGCCCGCATCGGCCCCACCGTGTGCGAGGACGACGGGCCAATGCCGATCTTGAACAATTCGAATACGCTGATCATGCGGGCAGCATGAACCGGGCCGAACGAGCGTGCAATCAGCCCGCCGTCACACCCAAATGCCGCTCCAAAATAGCGCCATCTTCCATCAGCGCAGCCGAGGTTCCGGCATACACCACCGCCCCACGCTCCAAAATCACCGCCTGATGCGTCACCTGCAGCACCTTGTGGGCGTGCTGCTCCACAATCACCGTGGACAGACCCTCGTCGCGCACAATCCGCGCAAGTGCTGTCATCAGCTCTTGCACGATGATCGGCGCCAACCCCTCAGTCGGCTCATCGAGCAACATCAGTCGAGGATTGAGCACAAGCGCACGGCCCACCGCCAGCATCTGCTGCTCACCGCCGGACAACTGATTGCCCATATTCGCCCGACGCTCCCGCAGTCGCGGAAACATCTCATACACCCGCGCCACGTTCCACGGCCCCGGCCGCGCCACCGCCGTCATATTCTCCTCAACCGTCAGGCTGCGGAAGATGTTGCGCTCCTGCGGCACCCAGCCAATCCCGGCATGCGCCCGCTGCTCCGGCCGCAGCTTGGTGATGTCCACCCCGCCCAGCACAATGTTGCCCGTCCGCCTGCGCGTCACCCCGATGATGGAGTTCAGCAGCGTCGTCTTGCCCATCCCGTTGCGCCCGAGCAGCGCCAGCGACTGCCCCTCCGGCAACGAGATCGACACATCCCCCAGCACCACCGCATTGCCGTAACCTGCCGAGAGATGCTGCACACTGAGGATGTCAGTCATGCACCGCATCCCCCAGATAAACCTCACGCACGCGCGGATCGTTGGAGATTTCGGCAACCGTCCCTTCCAGCAGCAACCCACCCTGCACCAGCACGGAAATGCGATCAGCAAAGCGGAACACCAAATCCATATCGTGCTCGATCAGCAGAACCGTCACATCCGCCGGCAGTGCCGCCAGCCCATCCATAATCTCACCGCGCTCCCCCTCCGGCACCCCCGCCGCCGGCTCATCGAGCAGCAGCACGCGCGGGCCACACGCAATCGCCACCGCAATCTCCAGCAGCCGCTGCTTGCCATAGGGCAACGAGGCGGTATTGGCGTTCATCACGTCCACCAGATCAAACCGCTCGATCACATCGACGGCTTCCTCGATCACCCGCCGGTTCGAGCCAATCGGGCGGAACATATTACGGTCCAGCCCCAGCCTGCGCGACACCGCAAGTGCGACCGTCTGTAGCGGCGTGAAGCCCGGAAACAGCTGGTTGATCTGAAACGTCCGCACCAACCCCAGTTCCACCCGCCGCGAACGAGACGCGGTGGTGATATCCTGCCCCTCCAGCATAATCGTGCCGGAACTCGGCGGAATAACGCCGGTGAGCAAATTGATGAGCGTCGTCTTGCCCGCCCCGTTCGGCCCAATCAGCGCATGCCGCGCGCCCTGCCGCAGCGTGATCGACACGTCGTTGGTGGCAACCAACCCACCAAACCGGCGAACGAGATTGCGCGTTTCAAGTGCCGTGTTCACGCCACACCGCGCAAACGCTTCAGCAAAAACGCGGGCAGACCCACAATCCGCTCCCGCCCGATCATCACGATGGAAACCAGGATCAGCCCAATCCAGAACTCCCAATACTCAGGCGTCAGATTGGCAATCGCGTCCTGCACCAGCTTGAACAGCAGCGCCCCCACCAGACCGCCATACAAATACCCGGTGCCGCCAATGATCAGGATCAGCAGCAAATCGGCCGAGCGATGGAACGCCAGCACATCCAGCGACACGAACTGCGTCGTCTGCGCCAGCAACGCCCCCGCGATCCCTGCAATTGCCGCCGCCAGCGAATAGACCACGATCAGCCGCCGATTGACGGGAATGCCAATGGCCGATGTGCGCAGCGCATTCTCCTTCACCGCGCGCACCGACCAGCCAAACGGCGAAAACACAAACCGTCGCGCGATCACGAACAACACGAACGTCACGGCCAGCGTGTAGGCGTAGGCCACCTTGCCGAAAATATCGAACTCCCACCGCCCCAGCAGCAGGTCGGGCGCCACACCCTGCAACCCATCCGCCCCACCCGTGAGCCACGCCAGACGATTGCCAATCTCACTGAGCAACACGCCCACACTCAACGTCACCATGATGCGCGTCAGGTCCGAACCGCGCAGAACCAGAAAGCTGGTCAGCAGCCCAAGCAGCCCCGTCATCACCGCCACAATCACCAACCCCAGCAGCGGATCGGCCACACCATATTTCGTGAGCAGCCCAGCCACGTAGCAGCCAAAGCCGAAAAACGCCGCGTGGCCGAGCGAAACGATGCCGCCATATCCCAGCACCAAATCCAGCGACAGCGCGAACAGCCCGGTGATCATCACCTCGTTCAGCAGCAAATACTGATCCGGCAAAAAGAAAAACGCCGCCACCGCCGCCAGCCAGAACACAATCTCCGCAGGCCGGATGCGGGAAACACCGTGCAAAGCCTTCGTCGCCGCAGCAATATTCTCAGCGCGAGAACTCACCGCCCACCCGCCCGCGAGAACAGGCCCTGCGGTCGCCACAACAGAACCACGATCATCAGCACGTAGATGATGAACGATCCGAATTGCGGCAGGTAATACTTGCCCGACACATCAGCGATGCCGAGCAACAAAGCCGCCACCAACGGCCCCATCATGCCTGCCGAACCGCCGACTGCGACCACGATCAGAAAATACACCATGTATTTCAGCGGGAATGTCGGATCGAGGCCGAGGATCTCAGCCCCCAACGCTCCGCCCAATCCCGCAAGGCCAGAGCCCACCGCGAAAGTCGCGGCGAATACCAAGTCCACATTGATGCCAAGCCCACGCGCAACCACCGGATCATCCACGGCCGCCCGCAGCTGCGAGCCAAACCGGGTGCGCGCTATGATAAATTGCAAAGCCGCCGCCAGCAGCCCGCACACCACAACGATCAGCAAGCGATACGCCCCAATGCTCGCCCCCAGCACCTCAAACCGCGCACCCAGAAACTCCGGCAGTTTGATGAATTGCTGCTGCGATCCGATCATATACGCCACGCCCGACATCGCCATGAACACCAGCCCAATGCTGAACAGCACCTGATCCAGCGGCGATTTGCGATAGACATGAATATAAAGCGTTCGCTCCAGCAGCAGCCCGATCAGTGCCGAGGCCACGAAAGCAATCGGCAGGGCGGCAAAGAACGGCACACCCCAGCCGTTCACCAGCAACACCGTGATGTAGCCGCCAGCCATGGCAAACGCGCCATGCGCCAGATTGATCAGGTTCATCAGCCCCAACGTGACCGACAGGCCGCAGGCGATGACGAACAGCAACATGCCATACGCCACGCCATCAAACAGATTGGTCAACATTGGGGCTTAACGATCAGAACGATTCCGGTGCGCGCTGTTACGGTGCTCCTTTGGCCGGGTCACGCACCTGCTTCACCGACGTGAACTCGTCATTGTAAAGCTCGCCGTTGGTCTTCACCACCTTGCGGATATAAACATCCTGCACGATCTCGCGCGTCGCCGGGTCGATCTGCACCGGGCCACGCGGGCTCTCCCACGACGCCCCCTTCATCGCCTCAACCAGCGCCTCACCCTCAGCCTTGCCACCAGTCTTCTTGATCGCATCGTACAGCACGCGCATGCCGTCATAGCCGAACACGGCCATGAAGTTCGGACGCATGTTGTTGTTGTTCTCTTTGAACGACGTGACAAAACTCACGTTGGCGGGCGAGACGTGACTTGCGGAGTAAGGCCCAGCAGTCACCACACCCAGCGTCACATCGCCCATGCCGTTCAACTGATCGTCATCCGTCACGTCACCGGTCGCAATCAGCTTGATGCCGGACTTATCGAGGCCCTTCTCGACAAACTGCTTGATGAAGATCGCACCCATGCCCGACGGCGTGAACACGAACACCGCATCGGGCTTCTCATCACGCACGCGCTGCAGGAACGGGGCGAAATCCGGGTTTGCCAACGGCACCCGCAGATTGGCCACAATGGTGCCGCCACCGGCCGTGAACATCTTGGAGAACCACGTCTCCATGTCGATGCCGGGGCCGTAATCCGCCACCAGCGTCACCACCTTCTTCACGTCCTGCTTTGCCTCATACGCGCCGAAGGCTGAGGCAATCTGCGGTGCCGTCTGCGAGGAGCGCACGATGAACGGCGACTTCTCAGTGATCACCGAGGTCGCAGCGGACATCACAATCATCGGAATTTTCGCCTGCGTGGCGATTGGGGCCACAGCCAGGGCCAGCGGCGTGAGGCCGAAGCCTGCCAGCGCGTTCACATGGTCCTTCACCACCAATTCCTGCGCCACACGGCGCG
Source organism: uncultured Rhodospirillales bacterium (assembly GCA_903823665.1). GTDB lineage: Bacteria > Pseudomonadota > Alphaproteobacteria > Acetobacterales > Acetobacteraceae > CAIQQQ01. Next base: position 14,044 of record CAIJTR010000081.1, on the reverse strand, counting down.
TGGTGTCGGCAACCCCTGCGTCATCGCGCAAAATCACCTCAATCTTGCGGCCCGCCACCATGTCCGTGTTCTGCTTGATGAACAGCTTCACTGCGGCATCAATCTGCTTGCCGGTGGACTGGCTGGGGCCGGTCATCGGCAGAATGAGGCCAATCTTGAACGGCGTCTGCGCATGCGCGGTGCCGGTCAGCACGGAGGAGGCGAGCAGCGCCGCCGCAAAAGCGGCACCTGCGATACGGCGGGTCAGCATGGCTTTCATGGCGGTCATTTTCCCCAGATTATAGCGTTAAAGGCAGTGGTAGCCTTGCTGTGCGGGTGGCGTCAAACCACCGGCCAAACGGCGTCAGGCACATAGACAAACCCATCCATCAGCCGCCGCGTCGTGCGCAACAGAGCGGACCGGCGAACCGCAATCCCCTCGCCCTGCGGCTCCACCTCCAAATCAACGGTGAAGAAGCCGCTCGGGTGCTCCACATCCAGCCGCATCGGGCCAGAAGCGGGCAGCACGGCAATTCCATCAGCCACCGAACCTGGCAGCACGCAGGCCGTCGCCACACTCACCGCCCCCAGCACGCCAATGGTTTTGTGGACGCGATGCGGAATGAAATTGCGCGTCACCACCGCGCCCCCGGCCACCGGCGGCGCGATCAAACACATCTTCGGCACCGTCTTTTTCGCCACGTCCCCAAGAGTCATCATCGGCCCCACCGCCAGCCGGATCGCCTCTACACGAGCCCGCAGCCCCGCATTGGCCTCCATCGCCTCCGGCGTCTCTGTCCCGGTCAGGCCGAAATCAGCCGCCCGCATCAGCACCACCGGCATACCGTTGTCGATACACGTCACGTCCACACCGAGCACGTGATCCAGCGCCCGCCCGGTCGGCAGCAGCGCGCCGCAGGTGGAACCGGCAACATCAATGAAATCGAGCAGCACCGGGGCGGACGTGCCCGGCACGCCATCAATCCGCGCCGTGCCATCAAACCGAGTATGCCCGCCCGGCGTCTCGATGGTCGCCACCGCGATATTGGCGGAATTGACCATGTGAATACGAACAGCCGTCGTCTCACCAGCCGCCTTGCACAGCCCCCGCAGAAGGGCGAAGGCGGCAATCCCCGCCAGAATATTCCCGCAATTCTGCGAAGGATCGATCCGCGCCTCGTCCACCACCGCCTGCAGGAACAAATAGTCTATGTCCGCATCCGGCCGTGAAGCCGGGCTCACCACCGCAATCTTGCTGGTCAGCGGATCAGCCCCGCCCATGCCGTCAATCTGGCGAATATCCGGCGAGCCCATCGCCGCCAGCAGCACGGCGTCGCGCGTGGCAATGTCAGTCGGCAAATCAGAGGCCAGAAAATACAGCCCCTTCGATGTGCCGCCACGCATCACCATGCAGGGTATCGCACGCTCGCTCATTCGCCCGCGTGATCCTTATAAACCAGCCCACGCGCCTCAAGCTTTTCGCGCATGCCATAGATGTCCAGCCCCAGTTCCCCAGCCTGCAGCCGCTTGCGAACAGCGGCTTCCTTCTCCTCGCGGGCAAGACTGGTGCCGAGCACAGCGTGCGCATCGGTCCTGCGGACCACACACACGCCATCATCATCGGCCACGATCACATCCCCCGGCAAAATGCTCTGCCCGGCGCACACGATCGGCACGTTCACCGAACCCAGCGTCTCCTTCACCGTCCCCTGCGCGGAGACAGCACGCGACCACACCGGAAACCCCATCCGCGTCAAATCCGCCACATCGCGGCACCCAGCCTCGATCACCAGCCCACGCACGCCCCGGTGCATCAGGGAATTGGCAAGTAGATCACCAAAATACCCAGCGTCAGAGAACGAGGTTGGGGCCACAACCAGGATGTCCCCCTTCTGGCACTGCTCCACCGCCACATGGATCATCCAGTTGTCACACGGGGCCAAGGTCACCGTCACCGCCGAACCAGCGATGCGCGCCCCCGGATAAATTGGCCGCATATAGGGTGCGAGATAGCCAATCCGGCCCTGCGCCTCATGCACGGTCGAAACCCCGCAGGCAGCAAGCCCGTCGATAACATCCTTGTCCGCCCGCGGAATGTTGCGAATGACGACGCTCATACCAGGCTGCTCACCACATGCGGGAACACGTTGTAATAGCCCTCACCATAGGTGCACGCCGTGTCCGAATTGCGCGCCGCCTGCGCCCCGCGCTGCTGGGCCACGCGAGTGTAGTATTCCCAAAGATGCTCCTGCCCCGCCATGCACTCAATCGCCGCGCGCTTCTTCGCCCAAACGCTGTCGATGTTGAGCAGCACCGTCGGCTTCCAATTGCACTGCTCCGGCTGATGCGGCTCGAACAGAAACACCGGCGGAGCACCACACACTTTCTGCTCAGGATTATGACCATGCGCCTGCGCCAGAATGCGGGCGTGCTGCGCGAAATCGGTCGTCGCCGGATGATCGTGGTTATATAGATCCTCCTTGCTATGCGTCAGCACGAAGGACGGATGAATGGCGCGATGCACGTCCACCAGCCGGAACAGCGCCTTCTCGTCCAGGTTCAGCGGATAGTCGCCCATGTCCCAGAACTGGATGTCATGCACGCCCAAAATCTTAGCCGCCGCCTTCGACTCTTCCTGACGCGCCGCCTTCACGCGCTCCAGCGTCATGCCCGCCTGCCGCCACAGCTTCGCCGATTCCCCGCGCTCACCATAGGACAGACACACCACCGTCACTTCCATGCCAGCCGCCGCATGCAGGGCAATCGCCCCACCGGCGCGCCAGACGAAATCGGCGGAATGGGCGCTGACAACCAAACCGGTCTTGCTCATCAAAGTGCTCCTGTGGCTTTCATTTCTTCAAGGGTGGGCGTGCCGTGGGTGTGGAAGCTCTCAATCGTCTTGAGCCCCCAGGCCTGCCCCTTTTTCCGCTCTGCCTCGGTCCAAACAATCGGCTTCCAATCCGGGGCCAGCACCAGCCGCGCGCCCGCATTGGCCATCTCCACCCGATTGCCGCCGGGCTCATACACGTAAAGGAAGAACGTCTGCTGAATGGCGTGCTTGTGCGGCCCCGTCTCGATATGCACGCCCGCTTCGAGGAAAATATCCGCCGCCCGCAGAATATCCTCACGGCAATCGAGTGCGAACGTCAGGTGATGAAACCGCCCCTTGATGCCATGGCTCTCACGCGAATACGCGAAGTCATAGCTCTTGTTGGTGCACGTCATCCACATCGCAGCCTCGGTGCCGTCATCGAGCACAATCTGCTCAGTGAGGCGAAAACCCAGATATTCATCAAAGAAAATCCGGTTCGCCTTGATATCCGCCGCCAGACAATTGATGTGATCCAGCCTACGAACATTCACACCCCGCGCCGGATAACGCTGTGCCTGGTTCTTCAGCGACGGCTTAAGTTCCGCAGGCGGATCATACCACTCCGTCTCGTAATAAAGCTCGACGATATGCCCATCCGGATCATGGCAGCGATAGGCCGGGCCATGGCCAAGCTCGCCCTCTAGCCAGCCGATTTCGTAGCCCGAGCCAGCCAAAGCCGCCACCCGCCGCTGCAGCGCCTGGGGTGAACGCGCCCGAAACGCCATATGCCCAAGCCCGCTCGTCTTCGCCGCCGTGAGTTGCACCGAGTAGCGCTCGTAATCATCCCACCCGCGCAGATAAACGCTATCCCCCTTCCGCCCACTCTCGGTCATGCCGAGCACATCAACGAAGAAGCGCAGGCTCTCCTCCGGCTTGGGCGTCAGCAATTCCAAATGCCCCAGATGGGCAATATCCATGATCGGTTCAGGATGCATCATCACTGCGCTGCCTTGGCCAGGATGTCATTTTCAATCAAGGCCCGCAGTTCGGCGGTCACCACCGGCATCTGCCCGAACCATGCCGCAAACCCCGGCACCGCCTGATGCAGCAACATCCCCAAGCCATCCACACCGCGATGCCCCCGAGCGCGCGCCTGCTTCAGCAGATCGGTTTCCAGCGGCACATAAACAATGTCGTAAACCGTGGCACCCGGCTTCAGCGAGGCAAGATCAATCTCCATCGCAGGCTTGCCGGTCATGCCGAGCACCGTGGTGTTCACCAGCAAATCAGCCGCGGCGAGCGCAGCAGCCATGTCACCCCAAGCCGCCACCGTCACCAAAGGCCCCGGCTGGGCATTGAAATGCGCGGCCAATTCCTCAGCCGTGGGCAGCGTGCGATTGACCAACGTCACCGTCACGCCCCGCGCCCTTAACGCGAAAATCGCAGCCCGCGCCGCACCACCGGCCCCGAGCAGCACCGCATGTGCCCCCGGCACCTGCCATCCAGGTGCGCGATCATCCAGATTGGCGATGAAACCATGCGCATCGGTATTTCCGCCGACCAGCACGCCATCCTCGGTCCAGATCGTGTTCACCGCCCCAATCTGGCTCGCCGCCGCATCCACCCGCGCCACCGCCTTCAACGCTGATTGCTTGTGCGGTGCCGTCACGTTCCCACCGACAAACCCAGCCGCATGAAACCCCGTGAAGAACGCGGCAAATCCATCCGGCGGCACGTCCTGGCGCACATATTCGCCCGTGATGCCAAGCTGAGCCAGCCAATAGCCGTGCAGCATCGGCGAGCGTGACTGCGCCACCGGATGCCCCATGATGCAGGCGCGCGGAATTGGGCTCATGGGCTTGGATGTCACGTTTATTTCCTCAATGTGCGACGGGGCGTCGTATCGCCGGCGAGCGGCTCGCTATACCAATCAGCCAGCCCGCCACCAAGCCTCACGCCCGATGGATCGGGTCGATCCAGGCCACACCCTCCGGCGTCTCCACCGGGTCGATATCCAGATTGACCACCACTGCCTCATTGCCGGAGCGCATGAGCACACATTGCAGCGTCTCCTCGCTGCTGGCGTTGATCTCCTGATGCGGCACGAACGGCGGCACAAAAATGAAATCGCCGGGGCCGGCCTCCGCCACAAACTCCAGCCGCTCCCCCCACCGCATCCGCGCCCGCCCCGCCAGCACGTAGATCACGCTCTCCAGCTCACCATGATGATGCGCCCCAGTTTTCGCACCGGCATGAATATGCACCGTGCCCGCCCAGAGCTTCTGCGCGCCAACCCGCGCCGCATTGATCGCCGCCGCCCGATTCATCCCCGGTGTCTGCGCCGTGTTGGTGTCCAGGCTGTCCGACGGAATGACGCGAACGCCATTCTCACGCCAATCATGTGTGTGGTCAGCCATTTAGCACCCCGCAACGTTTCCCGACCGCCAATGTGCGACCGGCGGTGGCTGTGATCAAGCAGTCTCGGCCTCCCGCGCCAGCAACGCCCGCTTGCGCGCCACGCCCCAGCGATAGCCGGAGAGTGATCCATCTCGCCCCACCACACGATGGCACGGCACCGCCACCGCCAGCCGGTTCGCAGCACACGCGCCCGCCACCGCCCGCACCGCATTCGGCTGACCCAATTCCGCCGCCACCTCGCTGTAGCTGCGCGTCTCACCGGCCGGAATCTCCTGCAACGCCTGCCACACGCGCCGCTGAAACGCCGTCCCACGAATATCCAGCGGAAGTGCGAAATTGCTCGAAGGCTGATCAATCTTGGCAATCACCTGGCCCAGATACGCACTGAAATCATCGCTATGGCTGATCTCGGCCCGAGGGAAGCGCGCGGCCAAATCCTCCGCCAACCCGTCCGCATCATCCCCCAGCAAAATCGCGCAAATCCCGCGCTCCGTCGCCGCCACCAGCGCCAGCCCCAGGCTGCACTTGCCCACGGCATAGCTGATCACCTCCCCCGCCGCCCCATTGCGCCACGCCGTCGGCGTCATGCCGAGCATCCCAGGTGCCGCCTCATAAAACCGGCCCGATGACGAAAACCCGGCGTCATATATCGTTTCGGTGACAGACGCGGCACCGCCCAGCCCCGCCAGCACCCGATCCGCCCGCTTCGCCGCCGCGTAGGCCTTGGGCGTCACCCCGGTGATCTTGCGGAACAGCCGGTGGAAATGAAACGCGCTCACCCCCGCCGCAGCCGCCAATTCCTCCAGCGCCACATTCTCCTCAGACCGCTCAATGGTCCGACATGCCTGCGCCACCATCGCCGCCTCCCGCTCCGCACGCGGCGGCAGATCAGAACGGCACCGCTTGCAAGCCCGAAACCCAGCCCGCTCGGCGGAAGCACGATCTGGATGAAACACCACATTCTCCGGCCGCGCCGGACGCCCCGCGCAAGACGGATAACAATAAATGCCGGTGCTCAGCACGCAGCAGAAGAACGTCCCATCAGCGGAAGCATCGCGGGTGCGAACAGCCTCCCAGCAGGCGGCATGATTGGTGTGAGCGTTCATGGCTTCATATCCCTCAATGATGCCTGACTATCCCGCACAGCCCTTCGCAAAACACTCCGCTGCTTGCCCGGCAATCACACCTTTCGCCAGATCACCGTGCCTGCTGCCACCAACATCACCACACCGATCAGTGTCCAAACATCCGGGATTTCCCCCCAGATCAAACCACCCAAAATAGTAGTGTAGACCACCGCCCCATACTCAAACGGAGCAACCAGCGAAGGCTCGCCCGCGCGATACCCAGCCGTCATCAGCATCTGTGCTGCCGCCGAAATGCCACCCACCGAAATCAACCCCACCAGCGTCCAGCCATGCGGCGTCACCCACACCGGCACCACCAAACCCGCCAGCAGAACCGCACTGCCCAATGAATAATACAGCACAATGGTGATGTTGCGCTCCCCCATCGCCCCCATCCGGCGAATGGAAATCATCGCAAACGCCCACGCCACCACGCTCGCCATGACCGACAGCACCGGGACCAGCGGCAAACCATCCCGCCCCGCCTCGCCCAGTGACCACGGCCTGAGCATCACCAACACACCGGCCAACCCGCCAAGCACCGCGACCATCCGCCCAGGCCCCACCCGCTCGCCCAGCATCGGAATGGCAAGCAACGTAAGGCACAGCGGCATAGCGAAACCCAATGCAGTGGCCGTTGTCAGCGGCAAGGTGGCGTATCCGTAGTAAATCCCCAGCATCCCAACCAGACCCGCCGAGGTCCGCCAGAAATGCGCCCACGGGTGGCGCGTGCGCAACGCCGCGAGGCCTCCATTCCCGCGCAGCATCGGCAACAACACCACAGCCCCCACCGCACAGCGAAACAACGCAATCTCGAACACCGGAATCCCCGGTGCCACCGCCTTCACAATCGCCGACGCCACCACGAACAGAAACGACGCCGCACACACATTGAAGATCGCCCGCCGCTGACTGCCGGACACGCCAGGCGCTGTGATCGCAATGCTCATACGGGCCCGGCTGCGGTCGGCTCGGTGTCGTGAAAACGCGCGTAGTCAATCGCCCGCCTGCCATCATCGGTCACCCCGAAAATATCGACGTAACGATGCTCGAACCGGATCTCCTCCACCACATACGAGGTCCGAGCATGCACAATCTGGCCCATCGTCTCATCCAAGCCTGAAACGGTGACAAGCAGTTCAATCTCACCCGCCATCATCGACTCACGGTCCATCCCATAAAGCGGGCTCGCCTCATCAATCACGTGAATGGCCAGAAACGACAGGGCGAACACTGGCGTGCGGCTGCGCACCAAGGTCAGGTCATAGAACCGCCGCATGAACCGCCCCTCCAGCGTGCGCTCGCTGCGCAACACCGAAATGCTCACCGTCGCATCGACAATCTGGCTGAGCCGCTCATTGCCCATCCGCACCATCAACGACAGCCGGCCCTCATGCACGCCGATCACCACCGCCCGCGAGAACAACACCCGCGCCGTCGGGCGAGACACCCGCGCGAACAGAACGCCCGTCGTCAGCGCCACCGTCATGATCCCAGTCAGCGTCTCTACCGTCATGATCCAGTTGGCGTAATTCGTGGCCGGGGACAGCACGCCATAGCCGAGTGTCGCAAACGTCTCCACGCTGAAGAAAAACGCATCCAGCAAAGAGCCAGGCCGCGCCGCCACAATGCTGCCCGGCTGCAGCAGATACAGAAACGCAAAGAACAAATTCGCAACGATATACACGAACGCCGCCAGAATGATGAACTGCCACCACGAAAGCCGCAGCAGCCGGTGATACACATCATCCCAGACCCTGCTCTCCAGCCCCACCCGCACCACGCCATCCGCCGTCCGCCCGCGCGAAATCAGCGTGCCCTTGTTCGAACGCGGCTTGCGGTCGGTATAAACCTTTGGGGGCGAGTTGCGTGCGCGTGGCGTTTTCATTGCGACAACTCTATACCCTCCAGCGCATTTTCCAACGCATCTGTGGCTTGACGCGGCACAATGCCAACCCTCAGTTTTTTCCCAGATGAAACTGCGGAACAGGATCATGCGTGCGATCAGAATTGTGTTGGCAATGCTTCCCACCATCACCGTCTTCATCGTCGCGCACACCCTGTTCGCCTCCACCGGCAAGCCCGGCTGGGCCCGCACAACCGAAGGATGCTCTGTGTGGAGCATGAACGTGCAGCCCACCGACAAAATCGTCTGGACCGGCACCTGCGAACGCGGCGTCATCACCGGCCAGGGCACCCTCACCTGGGAATACGGAGACAAAACGGACCGATTTGAAGGCACCATGCTTGGCGGCAAAAAGTCAGGCCGCGGCGTCTTCACATGGGCCTCCGGTGACCGTTACGACGGCGAGTGGCAAGACAACGCCCAATCTGGCCACGGCATCGTCATTTGGGCGGCCGGCGGACGGTATGACGGCGAATGGAAAGACTTCAAAAAATCCGGCTTCGGCGCTCAAACCTGGGCGAACGGCAATCATTACGAGGGCCAGTGGAAGGACGGCTTCCAATCCGGCCACGGTGTTTTCACCTGGACCAACGGTGACCGCTATGATGGCGACCTGAAAGACAGCCACCTATCCGGTCACGGCATGAAAATCTCAGCCAACGGCAACCTCTACATCGGCGAGTGGAAGGATGACATGCGTTCCGGCAAAGGCATCCAAATCTGGGCCAGCGGCAACAGCTATGATGGCCAATGGAGGGCCGACAATCAATCAGGTCACGGCGTTCTATCCTTGGCCAGCGGTGCCCGCTACGAGGGTGAGTGGAAGGACGGCAAAGCCGAGGGCGGTGGGTTCTACACCACCCCCGAAGGCGAAACATACAACGGAACCTGGGCCAAAGGCTGCTTCAAGGACGGCACAAGGCGAGCCGCCGCCGGCGTTGCGCTCTCGTCCTGCCCCTGATTTCGCTCAACCCAGCCTTACAAAATCAGCTCCGCCTCCACCACATCCGTCTCATCCGGCAAATGACGAATGCTGAACCCCAGCTTGCGGATAAACGCCAGCATCGGCGCATTTTCCGACAATATCTGCCCGGTGATCCGCTCCAGCCCGCGCCTGCGACCCCAGTCGATAATCCGGGTCATCAAATGCCGCGCCAGGCCCCGCCCCTTCATATCCGGCTGCACAATCACCGCGAATTCCGCCGCCTCGTCGTTCTCACACACCAGCCGCGCCACCCCCAGCGTGTGCGACACGCCCTCCGCGTCCACGCGCACCGCCACGAAGGCCATTTCGCGCGAATAATCCACCTGCGTCATCCGCGCCATCTGTTCCGGTGAGAGCTTTCGCATCGCGGAGAAAAACCGGTAGCGGATATCCTCCGGCGACAACCGTGCGAAAAACGCCCCATGCGCCTCGGCATCCTCGGGCCTGATCGGCCTTATGGTGAGCATCTCGCCCCGCGCATCAAAACTCTCAACCAACTCCGCCGGATAAGGCGGGAGAGCCAATCGTGCCGGCGGCGCACCCGCTAACCGCAAAGTTAGATGAGCTTTCGCATGGTTGATGTCAAGCGTCGCAATCTGCGGAAAATCCACGATCAGCTGGCTGATCCGCACCAGCAAGTCCGCCTCGGCATCCCCGTCCAAGATCACCCCACCTGCCGCCACCAGAGCATGCGCCAGCGGTAGATTGAGCGGCGGCAGATCAACATTGCGGCCGAACCGAATGACAGGGCCGAACATCGCATCGTCAGCAACGCTCACCCGCACCATGCCCGCAGACAGTGCTACCCCGTAGCAGTCGAGCACCGCGAACGGCTCGTCCGCCGACAACGACACCCGCCCATCGGCGCGAACACCCGCAAAAATCTCCGCCACCCGCGCCGTGTCCGGGGCAATCTCCAGCACCGCACTCGGCGGCAACTCCCGCGCGACGGCACGGTTGCGGCGGTCCTGGATCAAATGATGAAACCCACGCATCGCCTGCTCCGGCGTGGCAAAGCTCGCAACGCCCGCCTCCGCCAGCATCCGCCGATGCGAAGCCCCCGTCGTCTCGCCCATCACGCACGCCAAAAGTGGCGTCTTGATGCCGGAGGAGGCGGCTGCAATCGCCGCCATCGCAGCCCCGTCCTGTGCCCCGGTCGGCGCATGCACAATCAGCACCGCCCCCACTTCCTGCGCCCCGGACAACATCGAAGCCGCTTCCGCCAGCCGGATCGGCTCATCCGTGCCGACATAGACGATATCGCCGGTGCGGCCCGGAGCCAGGGCGGCGCTGTTCGGCCCAAACGCACGGGGGATCAACATCTGCACCACCGCCCGCGTCTCGCTCGACAGCTCCGCCAGCCGGTTGCCGTCGCGCAGCGCCGCATCCGCCGCCATCTGCGCAGGCCCAATCGCATTCGTCACAATCGCCAGCGCCTCGCCGCGCGCCGGACGCGACAATGTCAACGTCTCCGCCGCAGCCAGCATGTCCTCCAGCCGGTCCACCACCAGCACGCCAGCCCGTCGCAATGCCGCCTCGAACACCGCATCCGCCGCTCCTGTGGGATCGAGCAGCAACCCGCCCGCCCGCATCGCCACCACTGGCCGCAACCGAGACGCCGCCCGCGCCGCCGACAAGAACCGGCTGGGATGGCGGATCAGCCTGATATCCAGCAAAATCGCCCCGGTCCCGGCATCGCGTGACAGCCAGTCCAGCACCGGCGCAAAGCCGATATCGGTATTCCCGCCCACACCCACCACATGGCTGAAGCCCACGCCATTCGGCTCCGCCCAATCCAGCACCGCCCGGCACAAAGCCGCCGACTGCGAAACCAACGCCACCCGCCCCGCCTTCGGGCGGATATGCGAGCGCGTCGCGTGCAGCCCAATCCCCGGAATGCAAATCCCAAACGATCCCGGTCCCATCGCGCGAACCCCGGTCGCCGCCGCCGCCGCCGCCACGCCCTCGACCATGCCGATCACCACGGCGCAGAAAATTCCGCGCCGGGCCAGTCGGGTGAACAAATCCATCGCGTCCATCCCGTCATCGCACAGCACCGCCACATCCGCCGCCACCGGCAGCGCCTCGATATTAGGATACGCCAACACGCCCGACACCGCCTGCTTGCCCGTCATCACCGGCAGCACGGCACCCTTGAACGCACCCTCAATCAAATTGGCCAGCACCTGCCCACCGCCCCGGCTGTCCGCACCGAGCACGGCCACCGATTCCGGGTGAAACAGCGCATCCGCCCGGTAACGGCCATTGGGTGACGGGCGATGAATGGTCATACCCCTAGAATGCGCCTTTGCACCCTCATGTTGCAAAGCAGCATTTTGCGGGTCTGGTCGCACGGTGCCGGGCATGGCAACGTTGCACAACCATCCCAACCAGGCCGGAGACGACGCATGGACCCGCGACTTCACCCCGAAATGCTTGCCGCCAAGCAGCGCGCCGACGAAGCCGCCAGCAAGCATCCGCCCATCGCCCCCGTCCCACCGATGGACCCCCACCGCATTATCAGCGACAAGCTGAACCTCCCCCATTCCGAAGGCGGGCCCGACATGGCCGCCTCGCATGATCGCTGGGTGTTCGCCCAAGGCCGTCGCGTGCTGTGCAAAGTCCATCGCCCCACCGAAGCCGCAACGCATCCCGTGCTCATCTGGTTCCACGGCGGCGGCTGGGTCTGGTCCACCGTGGACACGCATGACCGCCTCGTCCGTGAATATTCAGCCGCTGCCGGCGTCGTCACCATCAACGTCGATTACAGCCTCTCCCCGGAAGCCCGCTTCCCCCGCGCCGTGCTCGAATGCGCCGACGTTGTCCGCCACGTGGCCGCCCACGCCGCCGACTGGGGCATCGACCCCACCCGCATCTTCATCGGCGGCGACAGCGCCGGCGGCAATCTCGCGCTGGCCGTGGCGCTGCTGCTCCGCGATCAAGGCGGCCCCACCCTGCGCGGCGTGCTCGGCATCTACCCCGTCACTTCGGCAGCGTTCGACCTGCCAAGTGCCGCCGAATTTGCCGAGGGCTACGGCCTCACGCGCACCGGCATGCAGGCCTATTGGAACCTCTATCTGCGCGACGACGCCGACCGCCACAACCCACTCGCCGCCCCCTTGCTCGCCGACCTGAAAGGCTTCCCGCCCACCCTCATCCAGGTCGCCGAACTCGACATCCTGCGCGATGAAGGCCTCGCCATGGCCGAAAAACTCAAAGCCGCCGGCGTCGATGTCACCACCGAAACCATCCCAGGCGTCCTGCACGGCTTCATGCGCCTGATGGGCACCGTCACCCCCGCCGCCGAAGCCATCGCCCGCGCGAGCGCGTGGCTGAAGCAGAAATCCGCGTAGAGCCTGCAGTTATATTGCGATACCGGAACGATTAGGGCGTGCGGAGGTGATGCGCTCAAAACGGGCGCAAAAATTCTGAAAAAAGAAAGCGGCGATAACCACCGCACAACGCTCCAGCCGCGCGTGGCGACCGGAGGTTCGGACGTGCGGATCATGTCGCCCCACTGAATAGGAACGAGCACAGCGAGGCCAAATCGCGTCACATGACGCCATAGGGCGACACGGCCGAGCTTGCCTGTCCAGCCACGCCGAAACTCATCCTCTCCACCCCAGCCATCCTCGTCATTGCGTGGCGAGAGATAAAACTCCCTGTCCGCATAACGCTCTTCCACCAGAAGCCAGGCATCCAAAGCATGCCCCAGAGGACGGACAAAGGTGCCGATCACCAGCAGATGCGTGAGCAGATCCGTCTCCCCAACCCCGCGCACAGCTCCGCCGATGAGGCAGATCAGCGCCATCAGATCAGGAGTTGCGGGAGAGCGGGAGGCGGTCATCGGGGCGGGGTTCCTATGTCAGAGAATGAGTTATTCTCTATGACACAACCACCACTATGATGCAAGAAAAATTAACGTAGGGTGCGCCGCGCTTGAGCGTCGCACCACCTCCGTCGTCACGACCACCTACCGCGAAAGCGCGGCGCACCCTACGGCAAACCCACCGCTTCCCCGGCTCGCGCGGCTCTGCGATCATCACGCGCCAACAACAAAAGACCCCCCTCGAAATGCGCGTCTATCTCGCCGGCCCTGACGTGTTCCTGCCCAACCCGGAGGCCCGTGCCACCCTGCTGAAATCCGTCTGTAGCGAATACTTCCTCACCGGCATCTCCCCGCTCGACCCGCTGCCCAACGAGCCCGCCGAATGGGCAGCACTCCCCGAAGCCCACCGCATCGCGCGGCGCAACGAGGCGCACATCGCCTCCTGCGACGCCCTCATCGCCAATCTCACACCCTTCCGCGGCCCCTCCGCCGATGTCGGCACCGTGTTCGAACTCGGCTTCATGCGCGCCCTCCGCCGCCCAGTTTACGGCTGGAGCAACACAACCACGCCCTTCGCGGACCGCACCCGCACCTTCACCCACACCACCGGCACCGGCACCACCGACGCTGATGGCCTGCTGATCGAGGATTTCGGCCTCGCCGATAATTTGATGATCGAAGGTGCCATCACCGCATCCGGCGGCGTGTTCTGCAGCGCGAAATGCAACGAGGCCGGCCAATGGACCGACCTCGAAGCGTTCCGCAAATGCCTCGCCGCGTGCCAGCAATTAGAAAACACGTAGGTCGGGCTTCAGCCCGACATCACCACAACGCATCGACGACGATAAAAAATTTCACCACGCAGGACACGGAGAGCACGGAGGAGAAACCAAGAAGACTCTCGACTCTTCTCCGTGGTGAATTCTTCCTTGCTTCCTTGCTTCTCAAAACCCCTAGAGCAACGCCCAACCAGATTGAACCGTTCCGG
>CAIJTR010000080.1 GCA_903823665.1 uncultured Rhodospirillales bacterium | reverse complement strand
TCAATCTGATCGGGCGTTGCTCTAGAGCACGTTTCGACCAGATGGAATCATCTGGTCGAAAGTTCGTGCTCTCGAAACATATGACTCTAGAGCAACTTAGCGCCGACCAGATTGCACCGAACCGGTTCAATCTGATCGGGCGTTGCTCTAGCGCGCCATCGCTGATTTCGCGGTGGGCCGGGCGGGCTGGGATTTCAGTGCCGCGAGAAGCGGCCGTTCCACGACAAAATAGGTCGCGACGCCCACAACGATACTCGCGACAACCGGCACGGCAAGCGGCAGAACACCAAGACCCAGCACCCACGCTATCTTGCCGAGTGCTGAGATCACAAATGTGTGGGTCAGATAAATCGAATAGGAGGCTGCCCCCAGCAACATCAGATGGCGACTGACCTTAAGCCATCCGCCCAGCTCGGCACCGACCGCACCACCCACGATCAAAAAAGCCGGTCCACCGTAGCGCAACAGACGTTGCCCGTCGTCATCGAACTGCGGGAGCGTTTCAAATGACAGGACGCCCACCCCGCACAACAGGATGGCCCAGCACCAGATTGGAGCTGGCCAGGTGCCGCGCTCGACCAGCCACGCGAGCACAATGCCGCCAAGAAACTCAAGCAACAAAGGACTCAGCAGGATTGTCCAGGGTTGCGCGTCTTGTGTGATGCCGGCACCGGACACAGCCAATCCAACGCATGTGAGGGCCACCAGCGACACAGCAACGGCCAGCAGCCGCCGTGGCGGCGTCAGTGTCAGCGCTGCTGCGAAGATCGCGTAGAAGAACATTTCAAAATTCAGCGTCCACCCCTGCGCCAGCAAAGGCTGGATTGAGCCGGTTGGTCCCATATGTGGCAAGAATGCCAGTGACAGCATCAGATGGACGGGCGTGACGGCCGCGCGAGGAAATGCGTGTGGGAAAATATCAATAACGAAAAATAATATGACAGTGAACAACCAGTATATTGGTACCAGTCTGATAAAGCGTTGCTGTAGGAAAATAGCAGGCGGAGTTTGTCTGCGGCAGGTTGTTGTCCACATCACAAATCCGCTGATCACGAAGAAAATATCAACCCCAACATTGCCCACATAGAAGGGGGCGTGATCTGCGGCCGTTTGCTCTCCTGAATAATGCGTGCTGGCATGAAACAGCACCACGAGCAGGGCGGCCACGCAGCGCAGGGCCTGAATGGAGCGGAACGTCGCATCGACCGATGACAGCCCCTTGGGTGGCATTGAGGTGGGCATTCGGCTCATTCGACTAAACACTCCATGATCGCTCTCGAAATTAATAGCATTGAAACGAGTACCAGGCTATGCATTTTACTGTTATCTACAAATGAGTGGATAAAAATAATTCAACTATTGTTAACGTTTGTTGGACAAAGGAAGCCTACGTGCCGGATCTATCGGTCAGTGCCGTCCTGAACGAGGCTGAGATGCCTACGATTGCGTCACATTCATTGGATATGAGCGTGGTTATTCCATGCTTTGACCGTGTGCCATTGTTGGAACGCACGCTGCGCGCTTGCTTTCGTCAGGTTGTGGCCGGTCATTCTTGGGAGATCCTGGTTTGTGACAATCATCCAGACCAAATCTCTCGCGAAGCCGTTGAGGCGCTGATACCGCTCTCGCCGGTGCCGCTGATTTACCTTCCGGCCCCGGCTCGCAACATCGCCCGCGCACGAAATGCCGGCTGCGCTGCCGCGCGTGGTCGGTACGTCGCATTCGTCGATGATGACGAGGCACCGGAGCCTGGCTGGCTCCAGGCGTATCTTGACTGTCTGGAACGCACCGGGGCTGATGCCGCGTTTGGTCCGAAATTCCCCGTCTTCCCCACCGGCAAGCCACCGTCGTGGGACCCGACCGCCCTCTACTACACCACCGATTTCAAAGTCCCCGCCGACACCTCCATCGGCCGGACGGGCAAGTGGGGAAGGGCGCTCGGCGCAGGCAACTCCTTCATGCGAGTGGCCACTTGCTTGCAAGGCCCGTTGCCGTTCAACGAGCAGCTTGGCGCTGCCGATGGCGAAGATGCCGAGAGATCGGAAGAGCACACGTCTGAACTCCAGTCACTGGTTGTTATC
>CAIJTR010000079.1 GCA_903823665.1 uncultured Rhodospirillales bacterium | reverse complement strand
TCATCGAGGGCGGCGGCATCGACCGGATCGAGGTCGTCGATGACGGCACCGGCATGACCAGCGAGGAACTCGCCCTCGCCGTGCAGCGTCACGCCACCAGCAAGCTCATCGACGACCAACTGGTCCGCATCTCAACCCTCGGCTTCCGGGGCGAGGCACTCCCCAGCATCGGGGCCGCCGCCCGCCTGCACATCACCTCGCGCACCGAGCACGCAGACAGCGCCCACAGCATCACCGTCGAAGGCGGGGCCGTCAGCGAAATCCACCCCGCACCTGGCCCAAAAGGCAGCCGCATCACCGTCCGCGACCTGTTCTTCGCCACCCCCGCCCGGCGCAAATTCCTCAAATCCGCCCGGGTCGAGGCCGACGCGGTGGAAGCCGCCATACGCCGTCTGGCCCTCGCCGCCCCGCACGTGGCATTCGGCTTCGAGACCGATGGCCGCGTGGTGTTCGACCTGCCCGCCCAATCCCGCGCCGCCCGCGTCGCCAGCCTGCTGGGGCCGGAGGCATCGATCGAGGTCACGGGCGTTCGCGGCGATCTGCTTTTGGAAGGATTTGTCGCACCCCCCGCCGTCACCCGCGCCACCGCCACCGCCCAGGCCCTCGTGGTGAATGGCCGCCCGGTGGTGGACCCGGTGTTGCGCACCGCCGTCCGCGTCGCCTTCCGCGACGTGATCGCCTCCGGCCGCTTCGCCGTGGTGGCGCTCTATTTGACCATTCCGCCGGAGCTGGTCGATGTCAACGTCCACCCCGCCAAGGCCGAGCTGCGCTACCAGGACGCCGACGCCGTGCGCGCTTTGGTCATCGGCGCGATCAACCGAGCCTTGGCCAGTGGGGCAGGGGCCACCGCACCCTCCGGCATGATGCAGTTCCAAAGCCGTCCGCCGATGCGGTTCACCCCCGCCCGCTTCACCCCAACCGGCGGCCCGCGCCACACCGGCTTTGCCGAAATGAGCCTGCCCCTTGCAGCCCCGCCCTCCGCCCGGCCCGCCCAGGAGACCGCCCAGCAGCCGGAGCACGCGGCCACTCCCGAATATCCGCTGGGTGCCGCCGTGGCGCAGGTGCTCGACACCTACATCATCTCCGTCGCCGCTGACGGCAGCCTGGTCCTCGTCGATCAACACGCCGCCCATGAGCGCCTCACGCATGAGGCCATTCGCGCGCAAATGCTGAACGGCGGCGTGCGCAGCCAGCCCATGCTATCCCCCGCCGTGGTCGATCTGCCGCCAGCCGACGCCGCCCGCCTCGCCTTTCACGCCGCCGACCTCGCCGATCTCGGCCTTGAGATCGAGGCCTTCGGCACCGGCGCCATTCTCGTCCGCGCCATGCCCGCCGCCCTCGGCACCGCCGACCCCGCCCCCCTGCTGCGTGACATCGCTGACGAACTCGCCGAGCAGGACGAAACCACCGCCCTGCAATCCCGCCTGGACGCCATCATCGCCCGCCTCGCCTGCCACGGCTCCATCCGCGCCGGGCGGAGGATGGGCGGGGCCGAGATGGACGCCCTGCTCCGCCAGATGGAAGCAACGCCAAGAGCCGCCACCTGCAGCCACGGCCGCCCCACCTTCCTCAAACTCAGCCGCGCCGAGATCGAAAAGATGTTCGGCCGAAGATAGAACCCAGCCGCCTCAAAACACCGTCGCTGCGAAAGTCCGGCACCCACCCCCAAAACCCGTCATTGCGAGGCCCGCAAGGGCCGTGGCAATCCAGCCCGTAGGGTGCGCTTCAGCCCACCAGAGGAAACGCCTGTCATTACGATATCGTAACAATCAAGACGCAGTTCGGCAGCGAACCCAAACCGGCCGCAAAAAATTTGAAAAATGAGAGCGACGATAACCGCCGCGTAACACTCCAACCAAGGGACGGCACGCGTCGTCCCGGAAACGCCACCGGCGGTGCCACCACCAGCGGCACCATCACCGCCAGCCCAAACCGAGTCACATGCCGCCAAAGCACCACACGACCCCGAGGCGTCATCCTCGCCGGATAATACCCATCCGGCCCACCCCACCCCGCCTCGATCACGCCAGGCTCCTGCTCAAACTCCAAGCCCGCAAACCGTTCTTCCGTCGATAGCCACGCCAGCAAAGCATGCTTCATCACCGGGCTGAGCGTGGCAATAAACATCAGCTGCAACAACAAATTCAGCTCCCCAGCCCCACGCACAGCTCTGCCCATGAGGCAAAGTGCTGCCATCGGATCAGAGGTTGCGGGAGTGCGAGAAGCGGTCATCGGGGCAGGGTTCCTGTGCAAGAGGTGAGCTCAACCCCTAAGCCGCCCCTTGGCCCAACGCAAGAAAAAAGAACATACGTAGAACAACGTAGGGTGCGCCGCGCTCGGGCGTCGCACCACCTCAGTGATCACAGAGGCGCGCTGGCCAGGCGCGTCACACCGCACGCACCATGTCCGCAAAACAACCAAGGGTGGGCTTTAGCCACCGCTGGCACTTTGCAATGGCACGTAGGTGAGGCTCCGAATGCGGGAACTCCTTATGTTCGGCCTGGCTGTCCATTGGACGGTGTCGATATAGAAGCAGTGGGCTTAAGCCCACGCTACGCTCACAGAACTGGGCTACCGTCTGATATTTTACCGACTGGAGGTAGCAGGGTGGCAAAATCAATTCGTCCGTTGCTCAGGCTGCTCGCAAGTCTGGGTAAACCAAAGGGCCGGCCTTCCTCCGATTGGCTGTCTCCTGGGATGGACCCGCTTGGCTTTGAGCAGCATTGCGCGCACCTTCTGATCAGGTCTGGTTGGAATGCACTGACGACAGTCGGCTCCGGAGATCAAGGGGCGGATGTCATCGCGGTAAAGGGTGGCCGCAAATTAATTTTGCAATGTAAGTATTACTCTTCATCCGTAGGTAATAAAGCGGTTCAGGAAGCATTTGCAGCCCAACGTCATTTTGGAGGGCATTTTGCTGCGGTCGTAACGAATTCGTCATATAGCACCAGTGCAATAGCACTTTCCCGGACAACAGGCGTTCTTTGTCTTCATCCGTCAGATTTACTGCAGATCGACCGACTTGTTGGCATCGCACCGCGTGTCGCCCGTTCGTGCCGAAATTGCCAAGTCACACTGATGATCCCAAAAGCGGGTGCTGGTTCTGTTGTATGCCCCAAATGTCGATACAAAGGTATGTTCCAGACATAGGGATAGCAGGCGCGGAATTTATTATGCCATCCATCACACGTAGGGTGGGTAAGTGTAAAGCGCGTCGCCCACCAACTCGCCCCGCATCAAGAATGGTAGGTGGCGCAACATCTCACCCCCCCCTACACCCCGTCAAACAACGGCAACTCCCCCTCATCCCCGCCCTCCTCCCCCACCAACGCGTCCCCGCCCAGCGCCTCATACCGCCGCCCGCTCAGCCACTCCAACCGCTTCGCCTGGGTCAGCAGCACGCGCCGTAACCCGCCCTGCACCTGGCGTTCGGCGATCACTTGCGCGAGGCGGGAGAGGATCAGCGCGCGGCGGGCGATGCGGAAATCCGGGTGGCCGCGCAGATGCACCACGCGGTCGCTGACGATCCGGCCTCGGTGGGAAGGCGGAACCTCCACCATATCAACACCGGCGGGCGGGTCTTTCTCGTTCAAAATCGCCTTGAACGCCGAACGCTGAATGGCGTCCTGGGTGATGCGGCGTTCCAGCGCGTTCAGATGCGCGCGGGCGGTGGCGTCTTTGCTCGCCGTTCCCTGGAATTGCGGCAGCGGCCAGACCTCGATCTCGAACACCTCGAACGGGTCCAGCACCGACATCGCCACCGCGTCCGTCCGCTGATTGGTCAAATGGCGACGAATGCGCGTGCGCAGCATCTCGTTGGTCTGGCCGACATAAATCGGCTCGCCGTCATAGTCGAAAAACGCATACACGCCCCAGCGATAATTCCCGATCTTGCTGGTCTGGCCGGACGGATCGGCAAACGGCGTGTCGAGATACTGCGACAGATGCAGCCGTAGTTCGGCCGTCTCAAACGGCGGCAGCCGCTCGGCGTCGTGCATGGGCGCGGTCAACTTGAAGCTCATGCGCGGATGGCAAGCGGCTCTGCGCGCGCCTGCACCAGCTTCTCCAGCAAATGCTGCGCGAGGAACCGCACAACGGGTGTCGCCACGCCGTCCCCACACACATGATAGGCGTCGTTGTAGTTGCTCGGCAGAATATAGCTGTCCGGCAGCCCCATCAGCCGCGCCGCCTCACGTGTCGAGAGCAGCCGGGTGCGGATTTTCCGGCCCTCCACCACAATCACCGTCTGGCGAGACGAGCCGCCAGAGGGCGTGCGCAGACACCCGGCCACGCCGTCAAACCGCACCTCAGCGCGGCAATGCTTCACGCCCGCGGCATCAGGCCGGGTGCGCTTGTAGATGGTGCCCACGGTCCGCCGCCCCAGCGTCTGCGCCTGCTTCAGCTTGGCGGTGTTCGCAGGCGTCATGGCGGCGAGCAGCGCGCGGGTGGCGGCGGGCGAGTGCCAGGAAACACCGGTCGGCTCGTCCTCGATGAACGCTGCAAGCTCGGCGCGTCGCACCAGCGGCGTCGGCAGCGCCCACCAGATCCACGCCTCGCGGGTGATGGCCGGCAGACGATCAAACGCGGCCTGAACGGCGGCGCTGTGCCACGGCGTTTGCGGCCCTTCCCGGCGCAACACGGGCGCGATGGCAATGTCGCGGGAAACGCCGATGATAAACAGCCGCGGCCGCGATTGCGGCAGGAACAGCTTGGCGTCGATCACCACGGCTCCAAACGCATACCCGGCCTCCGCCATCGCCTGCGCCAGCACCTGGAAATCCGCCCCCTTGTTGCTCGAAAGTGCCCCCACAACGTTCTCGATCACAATCACGCGCGGCTTACGGCCGTCTTTGGCCAGCTGCGTCATCAATGACCACCACGGCCAGAACGCACCAGATCGCGTGGCCGAAGCGCCAGGCGCACCAAGCCCCACCGCATTGCCCGCCAGCGACAAATCCTGGCAGGGTGTGGACGCCCAGACGAGATCAGCCTCCCCCGGCAGGTCCGCCGTGGTCACCGCCGCCACATCGGCCACGCGCAAATGCGCATCGCCCCAGTTGGCGGAATAAGTCGCGGCTTTCATGGTGGAGAAGTCGTTGGCGAACAGGCACTCCCAGCCCGCACCAAGCCCCGCGCGCGCCATGCCTCCGCCTGCAAAAAACTCGTAGAATCGGGCCACGCCATACTCCTTGGGCCAGATTTAGCCGGATTGCACGCACGTTGCCCAGCAATGAAGCGCGGCGTTTGACGCGTGGCACGGCCCCTGCAATAGCGAATGCAACAGGGGGGAACGTCGCATGGACCAAACCAGCGCCAGCAAGGTTGATGTGGGTGGCTTTATCGATGCCCAGACCATCAGCCGGTTTCAGATCGGGCTGCTGCTGATGTGCGCGTCGGTGCTGTTCGTCGATGGCTTCGATGCGCAGGCCATCGGCTACACAGCGCCGTCCATCGTGGGCGAATGGCATATAGACCGCACCAGCCTGGGCCCAGTGTTTTCGGCGGGCCTGTTCGGCCTGATGATCGGAGCCCTGCTGATGGGCCCGCTCGCAGACCGGATCGGCCGCAAGCGGATCATCGTGCTGAGCGTGCTGGCCTTCGGGCTTGGAACTCTGGCCACAGTGCTGGCGACAGACACGCAATCGCTGCTGTTCATCCGCTTTGCCACCGGCCTGGGCCTCGGTGGAGCACTTCCAAACGCGGTGGCACTCACGGCGGAATACAGCCCGCAGCGCAGGCGCGCCACAATGGTGATGGCGATGTTCGCCGGCTTCTCGGTGGGTGCGGCCCTCGGCGGATTGCTGGCGGCCGCGATCATCCCGGCATTCGGCTGGCGGTCGGTTTACGTGGTGGGCGGCGTTCTGCCGCTGCTGATGGTGCCTTGGCTGGCCTTCAAACTTCCAGAATCACTTCGCTTCCAGGCCATGACCGGGCGGGCGAATGATGCCGTGCGGGGAACGTTGCAAAAGATCGCACCTGCGCATCGGTTTGCCGATGGCGCGCAGTTTGTCATCACCGAGCCCAATCTGCCGGGTCAGCCCGTCGCACAACTCCTGCGCGGCGGGCGCGCCCTTGCGACCGTGCTGATCTGGATCATGTTCTTCATGAGCCTGCTCGACATTTACTTCCTGTCGAACTGGCTGCCGCTGGTGCTGAACGGGCTGGGCTCCAGCGTTTCGATGTCAGCGGCGATCGGGGCCATGTTGCAGGTAGGCGGATTGGTGGGTGCCCTGGCATTGGGGCGGGTGTTTGACCGGTTTTCGTATCGAGCGTTGCCGGTGGTCTATCTGCTGGCGGCGGGGGCCGTGGCGCTGATTGGCTACAGCTCTGGCGACACAGTGATGGTGACGATTGCCATCTTCGTGGCAGGCTTTGGCATCATTGGCGGGCAGAACGGGGCGAATGCGATGGCCGCCACGTTCTATCCAACCTCGATCCGCTCAACGGGCGTGGGCTGGGCGTTCGGCATCGGGCGCATCGGCTCGATCATCGGGCCCTTGCTGGGCGGAGCACTCCTGGCCCGGCATTGGAGCCTGGAGGCGTTGTTTTCGGCGGCGGCGGTGGCGGCCTTATGCGCGTCGCTGGCGGCATTTGGTTTGACCTTATTGGCACGGAGAGATTGAGCATGGATGCGCAGGTTGTTGTCGCCGGCGGCGGGCCGGTTGGGTTGGGGCTCGCCATCGAACTCGGCCAACGCGGCATTCGGGTGATTGTGGTGGAGCGGCATGCAACGCCCTTGCCCATTCCGCGCGGCCAGAATCTGACACAGCGCACGATGGAGCATTTCCAAAGCTGGCACATCGAGAAGCAGTTGCGTGATGCCCGCACGGTGCCGGCTGAATACGGCATTGGCGGCATGACAACGTATAAAACGCTGCTCAGCGATCATCACTACAACTGGATGCAGCGCGAACTGGTGCGGCCTTATTACAACGCCGATATGGAACGCCTGCCGCAATACAAGACCGAGGCCGTGCTGCGGGCGCGGGCGGCGGAGATTGACTGCATCGAGATTTTGTATGGCTGGAGTGCGACCGGCGTTTCGCAGGACGGCGAAGGTGCGGATCTGGTCATCACCCATCGGGAAAGTGGCGAGACGCGCACGCTGCGCTCGGTCTATGTGGTGGGCTGTGATGGTGCCCATTCCACGGTGCGCGAGCAGGGCGGAATCACCCAGACGCGCTCCGACCATGATCGCAAGATGGTGCTGCTGGTGTTCCGCTCGACCGAGTTGCACACGCTGTTGGAGCGTTATCCCGGCAAGTCATTCTACAAGGTTCTGCATCCGGATTTGAACGGATACTGGAAGTTCTTTGGAAGGGTGGATCTCGGCAGCACGTGGTTCTTCCACGCGCCGGTGCCGGAAGGGACGACGAAGGACAATCACGATTTCCGCGCCATGCTGTTCGAGGCGGTGGGCGCGGAGTTTGCTGTTGAGTTCGAGCATATCGGCTTTTGGGATTTGCGCGTGGCGATTGCCGACAGCTACCGAAACGGCCGCGTGTTCGTGGCGGGCGATGCCGCGCACAGCCATCCGCCCTATGGCGGCTACGGCATCAACACCGGGCTGGAGGATGCGCGCAACCTCGGCTGGAAGCTGGCGGCGGTGCTGCAAGGCTGGTGCGCGGACGGGCTGCTCGACAGCTACGACGCAGAGCGCCGGCCGGTGTTTGCCTCCACCGCGCGGGATTTCATTGAGAAATCCATCGAGGAGGATCGCGCTTTCGTGGCGGGGTTCGATCCGCAACGTGACCGGGCAGCGTTCGATGCGGAGTGGGCTGCGTGTGGCTCTGGCGCGCGTGGTTCAGTGAATGCGTTTGAGCCGCATTACTCGGGCTCACCGGTCGTGTGGGGCGGGGTGGGTGAGGTGTGCAGTGCCGTGGGCAATCACAGCTTTGCAGCACAGCCGGGGCATCATCTGGCCCCGATGAAATTGGCGTCCGGCGAGGGGATTTATGACGCGCTCGGCGGTGACTTCACCTTGTTGGCGATTGAGAGTGATGCGGGCGGGTTTGAGGCAGCGGCGGCGGGTCTGGGGCTGAAACTGCGGGTGCTGCACAGCGCTGCGACGCCTGAGTTGGCGCGTTATGGGGCACGGCTGGTGCTGATCCGCCCAGACCGGTTTGTGGCATGGGTTGGCGATGCGGTGCCGCAAGACGCGGCGGCGGTGTTACGGCGGGTTCGCGGGGGGTAAGGGAAAACGCGGGCTGGCCGCAGTGTGGTCAGGTGCGTTTGATGGGGTGCATCATTGCTTGCAAAACCCATCATGATAGGTTATGCTTTCGCATGGTCACCGTGCTGCGTGCCGATGGTCTTCGCGTCGTCATCTATCTCAACGATCACGCTCCAGCGCATGTCCACGTCTTTGGTGACGGCGAGGCCAAGATCGATCTGCTCGGGCCAAATGGCGTGCCGGAGGTGGTGTGGGCAGATGGCATGACGCGGGGCGAAGTTCGCCGGGCCATGCGGCTTGTCACGCTGACACGAGAGATTCTGTTGCATAGGTGGGAGAAATTTCATGGCCGGACTCACTAATGTCCAGATCGGTGCCGCTCTCCGCCGAGGACGTATCGCGCGTGCCGCCGAACCGCGTGCCCAGGCCGCTCGCTACGACCCGGCGCATGGCCATGTTGTCGTCGAACTCACCAACGGCTGCACCTTCAGCTTCCCCCCGCGCCTGGCGCAAGGCCTTGAGCACGCCACCGAACGCCAGCTCGAAGAAGTCGAGCTGCTCGGCGCCGGCTCTGGCCTGCACTGGGAAACGCTGGACGTGGACCTCTCCGTACCGGCGTTGCTCGCCGGGCTGTTCGGCACCAGGGCACATATGGCTCGACGGGCGGGGAGCGCCACATCCGCCGCCAAAGCCGCGGCCGCACGGGCGAATGGGAGCAAGGGCGGGCGGCCACGCAAGGCGGGATAAGCGACGTTCGCTTGCGATGCGCTCATGGCGGCACAAAGCATATGCCAACGTATTGCAGTTCTAATTGTTGCGATGTTATCGTTTCAACTCTGTAAGTTTTATCCGTTCCAATGTGCGGGAAATCATCATGGCATATTCAGGCAGCTGTTTTTGTGGCGCGGTCGAACTGCAAGCCTCGGGCGAGCCAGAGGCGATGGGATACTGCCATTGCCGCTCCTGCCGGTCATGGTCTGGCGGCCCGGTGAATGCTTTCTCCCTTTGGAAGCCAGAGACCGTGCATGTCACGAAGGGGGCTGAGCATATTGCAACCTTCACAAAAACCCCGATCAGCGATCGGAAATACTGCACCAAATGCGGCGGTCACTTGATGACGAATCACCCGACCTTGGGGCTGACCGATGTCTTCGCTGCCACGCTTCCCACCCTCGCATTCGTCCCAGGCGTGCATGTCAATTACGCGGAAACGGTGCTGCCGATGAAAGACGGCCTGCCGAAACTGAAGGATTTCCCGAAGGAATTCGGCGGTTCCGGCGACATGATGGCGGAGTAGTTTGGCGCTCGCCGTGGTGGTGGGCGCAAGCCCGCCCTGCGGCGGTTTTAACTCCGGTACGACCCGTTGATGTCGATGTACCCATGCGTCAGGTCACACGTATAAACAGTGGCGCAGCCGGTTTTGAGGCCGAGATTGACGGCGATTTTGATCTCGCGGCCTTTCATGTGCGCCACCACCGGGGCTTCATCGTAGCCTTCAACCACGGCGCCGTGCCGCGCCATCCAGGTGCCGCCGATGGCAACCGAAAGTTTGTCGCGGTCGGCAGGCTCGCCAGCCTTGCCCACGGCCATGACGATGCGGCCCCAATTGGCGTCCTCTCCGGCCACGGCGGTTTTCACCAGCGGTGAGTTGGCAATGGCCATGGCCACGCGCTTGGCGGAGCGGGCGGTGGTGGCGCCGGTGACGTCGATGCGGATGAGCTTCTGCGCGCCCTCGCCGTCCCGCACCACTTGAATGGCGAGATCGAGCAGGACTTCGCCGAGTTTGGTTGCGAAATTGTTGAGGATGCGGTCGCCGTCCTCCGGCACCTCGACGTGCTCGGCCTGACCGGTGGCGAACAGCAGCACGGTGTCGGAGGTGGAGGTGTCACTGTCCACGGTGGTGCAGTTGAAGCTGCGATCAACCGCGCGCTTGAGGATGCGCTGCAGCGGGTAGGGCGGGATTTTGGCGTCGGTGGCCACGAAGCAGAGCATGGTGGCCATGTCGGGCGCGACCATACCGCTGCCCTTGGCGATGCCGGTGATGCGAACCTCGGTGTCACCGATATGGGCGATGCGGGTGGCGGCCTTGGGAAAGGTGTCCGTGGTCATGATGCCACGCGCGGCGTCGGCCCAACCGTTCTCGGACAGGTTCTTGCTCAGTGCGGGCAGTGCTGCGGTCAGACGGTCAACGGGCAGTTGCTCGCCGATGACGCCGGTCGACGCGATGAACACCTGGCCGGCGGGCACGCCGAGCAGCTTGCCCGCTTCGGTGGCGGTGGTTTTGGCAACCTCGAACCCGGCCTTGCCGGTGAACACATTTGCGTTGCCCGCATTGACGACGAGGCCGCCCGCATAGCCGCCGGGCAGTGCGGCACGGCACCAATCCACCGGCGCACCCGGACAGATGTTGCGCGTGAACACGCCGGCCACGGTGGTGCCGGGTGCAAAGCTTGCCATGACCAGATCCGTCCGCCCCTTGTAGCGAATGCCGGCGGCAGCGGCCCCAAGACGAACACCGTCGATGGGGGGCAGGTCCGGCAGGTTGGTGGCGAGGGGCGAGACGGGAATGGCCATGATGAGTTCGCCTGCTTCTGCTTATTTCTTGGTGGACGGCTTCGCGGGTGCCTTGGTCGCCGCCGGGGGCGTGGCACCATCGGTTGGCTTCATGGCCGAGCCATCCTGATTGTAACGCACCACCGTCACGTCCTTGCGCGCCTGGGCGAGCAGCTTGGTGATGCCTTCGGAGATCATCGCCTGACGCAGCTCGTCATGCGCCGCCTCATAGGTTGGGGCAGCCGAGGTGCGGCGCTCCTCCAGCTTGATGACATGCCAGCCATAGCGGGTCTGGACCGGGGTGGCTGCAACCTCACCCGGCTTCAGCGCGAAGGCAGCGGCGGAGAATTCCGGCAGCATGTCGCTGGATTTGAACCAGCCGAGGTCGCCGCCATTGGCAGCACCGGGGTCGGTGGAATTGGCCTTGGCCAGCGTTGCGAAGTCAGCCCCACCCTGCAGATCGGCAATCAGCTTTTTGGCCAGATCCTCGTTGGCGACGAGGATGTGGCGGGCATGGACCTCTTCCTCACCGGGCTTGCCGGCGATGGTGGCGTCGTAGCGGGCGCGGATCTTCGCCTCCTCGACGGAGGGGCCGACAGCGATGGACACCATGGCGGACTGCAAAGCGCGCTCGGCGGCGACGTTCATGGCGCGAGCGATGGCGGGCTCTTGATCGAGCTTGTCCTTCTTTGCCAGGAAAACCAGTGCCTTGCCGTCAATCGCCTGATCGAGCAACTGCGGGAAAAGCTGCTGCGGCGGCATCTGGCGCGCTTCGGGCGGCAGCGTCTGGGCGAGTGCCGTGAGGTCGGAGAAGCGGATTTCCTGGCCGTTCACCTTTGCCAGCACGGGATCGGCCGGCTTGGCGGGGGCGGCACCAGCGGGGGAAGCGGCGGGAGCAGGTGCCGTTTGCGCGATGGCGGTGATCGAGGAGCAGGCGAGCATGGCAAGCGCCACGGCAGAACGGGTGAGCCGCATTTTAATCCCTTTGGAAACTGGCGCGGAATATGGCCGCAGCTTGGTTTCTTGCCAACCTATAGATCGCGGAATTGACCCGGGGGGTGGCCGGTCCTATCTGACAGCCTCCGCTCTGTGTAGGTTTCTCATGTTTGCAAGCATCGCCCGCGCCGTGTTCGGCACCGCCAATGATCGCTCGCTCAAGGCGTACAAGAAGCGTGTGCCCAGCATCAACGCGCTGGAGCCCGCCATGCAGGCGCTGTCTGAGGCGGAATTGCAAGGCCAAACCGCCAAATTGCGCGCCCGTTTTGCCGCGGGGGCAACGCTTGACGAATTGCTGCCGGAGGCGTTCGCCACCGTGCGCGAGGGTGCCCGCCGGGCGCTCGGCATGCGCCATTTCGACGTGCAGCTGATCGGCGGCATGGTGCTGCATGGCGGCAAAATCGCGGAGATGAAGACCGGCGAGGGCAAGACGCTGGTGGCAACGCTGCCGGTTTACCTGAACGCGCTGACCGGAAAAGGCGTTCACGTGGTGACCGTGAACGATTACCTCGCCCGCCGCGACTCCGAGTGGATGGGCCAGCTTTACAATTATCTCGGCATGACGACCGGCGTGATCGTGCACGGCATGGATGATGAGCAGCGCCGCGCGGCCTATGCCTCTGACATCACCTACGGGACGAACAACGAGTTCGGCTTCGATTATCTTCGTGACAATATGAAATACTCGCTGGAGGAGATGACTCAGCGCGATTTCAACTACGCGATCGTAGACGAGGTTGACTCAATCCTGATCGACGAGGCGCGAACGCCGCTCATCATTTCCGGCCCGGCTGAAGACTCGTCGGACCTTTACCGTACCGTCAATGCTGTCGTGGTGGAACTGGTCAAGGACGAGACGAATTTCGACAAGGACGAGAAGGCGCGTGCGGTTTCGATGACCGAGCCGGGCAGCGAGCGTGTGGAAGACATGCTGCGCGATGCCGGCATCATCACCGAGGGCAATCTCTACGATATCTACAACATCTCGGTGGTGCATCACGTCCAGCAATCGCTGCGGGCGCACACGCTGTTCGCCCGCGACGTTGATTACATTGTGCGCGACGACAAGGTGGTGATCATCGACGAGTTCACCGGCCGTATGATGGAAGGCAGGCGCTATTCCGATGGCCTGCATCAGGCGCTGGAGGCGAAAGAGTTCGTCACGGTGCAGCCGGAGAACCAAACCCTCGCCTCGATCACCTTCCAGAATTACTTCCGGCTGTATCCCAAGCTGTCCGGCATGACCGGCACGGCGCTGACCGAGGCGGATGAGTTTGCTGAGATTTACCGGCTCGAAGTGGTGGAAATTCCCACCAACGTGAACGTGCTTCGTAAGGACAGCGACGACGAGGTGTATCGCTCCGCCACTGAGAAATACAACGCCGTCGCCGATCTCATCGCCGAGGCGCGCGGGCGCGGACAGCCTGTGCTGGTGGGCACCACGAGCATTGAGAAAAGCGAGACCATCAGTGAATTGCTGACCGCCAAAGGCGTTCCGCATTCCGTGCTCAACGCCCGCTTCCACGAGAAAGAGGCGCAGATCGTAAGCCAGGCCGGGGCGCCCGGTGCGATCACCATTGCGACCAACATGGCTGGTCGTGGCACCGACATTAAGCTCGGCGGCAATTTGGATATGCGGCTGAAGATCGAGCTCGACGGAATCAACGACCCCGACGCGATCGAGGCGCGCACGGCTGAAATCAAGGCGGAAATCGCGCGCAACCATGATCTGGTGAAGGCCGCCGGCGGTCTGTTCGTGATTGGCACGGAGCGGCATGAGAGCCGGCGTATCGACAACCAGCTGCGCGGCCGTTCGGGCCGTCAGGGCGACCCTGGGGCCAGCCGGTTCTTCCTGTCGCTCGACGATGATCTGATGCGGATTTTCGGCTCTGAGCGGATGGGCGGCATGCTGCAGAAGCTGGGGCTGAAAGAGGGCGAGGCGATCGTTCACCCCTGGATCAACAAGGCGCTGGAGAAGGCGCAGAAGAAGGTCGAAGCCCGCAACTTCGACATGCGCAAGAACGTGCTGAAATATGACGACGTGATGAATGCGCAGCGCCGCGAGGTTTATGCGCAGCGCCGTGAATACATGAAGGCCCCGGACGTGGCGGAGACCGTGGCGGAGATGCGCTCCGAGGTCATCGGCCAGATGGTGCAGGCACGCATCCCCGAGCGGGCCTTCGCGGAGCAATGGCAGTCGGCTGAGCTGTCGGAAGACGTGCGCCGGATGCTCAACATGGACCTGCCGATTGAGGAATGGGCGCGCGAAGAGGGCATTGACGAGACCGGCATTCACGAGCGGATCACCAAGGCGGCCGATCAAATGATGGCGGCGAAGGCTGCCAATGTTGGGCCGGAGCAGATGCGGCGGATCGAGAAATACCTGCTGCTGCAGATTCTGGATGCGGTGTGGAAGGAGCATTTGCTGGCTCTCGACCATCTGCGCCAGGGCATTGGCCTGCGCGCCTATGGCCAGCGCGATCCGCTGAACGAATACAAAACCGAGGCCTACGCGCTGTTCAACGGCCTGCTCGATGAGTTGAAGGAGCGCGTGACGACCATGCTCGCGCGCATTGAGCTCGCCCCGGCCCCAGAGGCGTATGAGCAGCATCCGGTGCAGCAGATGGAGGAAAGCCATCCGGCACCGCTCGATATGGATGGGGAGCCGAACGTGGCAGGCTACGGCATGGCCGATGCGGCCACGATGACGCTGGCGGCGGGCGTGGACCCGAACGACATGTCCACCTGGGCTGTAACCCCCCGCAACTCTGCCTGCCCGTGCGGCAGCGGCAAGAAGTTCAAGCATTGCCATGGGCGGACGATGTAGGCCTCGATGGCGCATATCGGGCTGATTGCTGGTATTGGGCCGGCGGCGACTGAGTTTTATTATCGGCAGACGCATGCCGATACGATTGCTGACGCTGCTGCAAGTTGGTGAGTGTAGGGTGCTAAGCACTTGGGCGTCGCACCAACTCCGCAACGAAAAAGGTGCGACGCTCAAGCGCCGCGCACCCTACGGATCAGGCTAGGACTTCGCGGCCCATTTCCAGGAATTTCGCGCGTCGCTTGGCCTTAAGGGCCGGGGCTTCCAGCTTGAGCAGCGGGCCGAGAGCCTGGGAGATGGCGGCCCCCACGGCGGCAACGGCGGCGGCGGCGTCTCGATGCGCTCCGCCAAGCGGCTCGGCCACAATGGCGTCGATCAGCTTGAGACGCTTGAGGTCCTCAGCCGTCAGCTTCAGCGCCTCGGCGGCGGCCGGGGCCTGGGCGGCGTCGCGCCAGAGGATGGAGGCGCAGCCTTCGGGGGAGATGACAGAGTAGATCGAGTGCTCCAGCATCAGCACAGTGTCACCGGCGGCAAGGGCGATGGCCCCGCCGGAGCCGCCTTCGCCGATGATGGTGGCGATGAACGGGGTGGGGACTTCGAGACACGCCTCGATGGAGCGGGCGATGGCCTCCGCCTGGCCACGCGCCTCCGCATCGATGCCGGGGAAGGCGCCGGAAGTATCAACGAAGGTGAGCACCGGCAGGCCGAAGCGGCCGGCGAGTTCGATCAGGCGGCGCGCCTTGCGGTAACCCTCGGGCCGGGCCATGCCGAAATTATGCTTCACGCGGCTTTCCGTGTCGAAGCCCTTCTCAGTGCCGATCACCACCACCGAACGGCCCTCAAACCGGCCCAAACCGCCGATCACGGCCTGATCCTCAGCGAAGGCACGATCCCCGGCGAGGGGGGTGTAGTCGGTGATCAGCCCTGCCACGTAATCCCCGGCGCGCGGGCGCTGCGGGTGGCGGGCGACCTGGGTTTTCTGCCAGGGCGTCAGCTTGGCGTAGGTGGCGCGGAGCTGCTTGTCGGCCTTCTCGGTCAGGCGGGCGATCTCATCGGCAATGTTCAGCCCGTCCGGGCCGGACATCAGCCGGAGTTCTTCGATTTTGCCGTCGAGATCGGCGATGGGTTTTTCGAAGTCGAGGAAATGGCGCATGGGCGCAGGCTCTAGCACCGCGCGGCGTCGGGGTCAGCCCCTCTTCGTGGCCAGGGCCAGCGGGTGATGCGCCTCGACCAGCTTTTGCAGCCGCTCGGCCAGCACGTGAGTGTAGATTTGCGTCGTCGCGATGTCGGCGTGGCCGAGCAACATCTGCAGGCTGCGCAGATCGGCCCCGCGTGCGAGCATGTGGCTGGCGAAGGAATGGCGCAGCACGTGCGGGCTAACGCGGGCGGGGTCGAGCCCAGCTGCAAGCGCCACTTCCTTCAGCATCAGCGCGAAACCCTGGCGTGTCAGCGCCTGGGCAGGGTCGCGGCCGGGAAACAGATAGCGGCCCTTTTTCCCCGCGAGTGCGGCTGCGGCATCGCGGGCGGCGTCACTCAACGGGACGATTCGCTCGCGTTCGCCCTTGCCACGGATCAGCAGCATCATGGCATCGCCCGCCAATGCGGTGCGGGGGAGAGCCAACAACTCACTGACCCGCAGGCCGGTGGCATAGAGAATTTCGAGCGCGGCGCGCATCAGCACGTCGCGCTTATGGCTGCGGGCGGCTTCGAGCAGCGCGTCCACCTCTTGCTCGGAAAGGTATTTCGGCAGCGCCCGCCCGATCCGGGGCGCATCGAGCAGCCGGGTCGGGTCGTCCTCGCGCACACCCTCGCGCAGCAGAAAGACGAAGAATTGCCGCAGGGCGGAGAGCCTCCGGGCCTGGGTGCGGGGCGAAAGGCCGGAGCCTGCGAGGCGGGCGAGATAATCCTGCAAATCGGCTGAATCTGCGGCACTGGCGGCTTTCACCGAGGCTGCGAAATCCTCCAGATCGGCGCGATAGGCGAGCAGCGTGTTGCGCGCCGCCCCGCGTTCGGCCACCAGCATTTCGAGAAATGCCTCGACATGGTGGTCGGCCATGGCCGGTCAGCCGTGGGTGAAGCGTTCGTTGGGCATCACTTTATGAATGGGCGTGACCTTCGGCTGCGGCGGAAACGCGCCAAGCGCCAGCATCCCCAGTCCAATGACCAGAAGCCCCGCCAGCAGAACACCCAAAATCAGCCGGCCCATCCGTAAATTCCCACCAAACCGCATGCGAGGCCCCCCGGCTTGGCCCATGGCTTGGCCCATGGCTTGGCCCATGGCTTGGCGGGGAGCAGGCAGGTCGTGCTACCGTGCGCCGACATGACACGCAACACCACCTCTGCGCCCGCAGCCCCCAATCTCGAAGCCTTGCGCGACGAACCCGCCAAATTGCCGCAGAGCCTTGCCGGACGATCCATCGTGCTTGTTGGATTGATGGGGGCCGGCAAAACATCAATCGGCCGCAGGCTGGCCGCGCGCCTGGGCCTGCCGTTCCATGATGCCGATGTGGAAATCGAGCTGGCGGCCGGTTGCTCGATTGGCGAGTTGTTCGAGCGGTTTGGCGAAACCGAATTCCGCGCCGGTGAGCGCCGGGTGATCCGTCGTCTGCTGGCCGGAGAGCCGATGGTGCTGGCCACCGGCGGTGGCGCGTTCATGGATGCTGAAACTCGTGCGGCCATCCGTCGTGACGCTGTGAGCCTATGGCTGCGCGCGCCGCTGGCGACCCTGGTGCGCCGTGTTGCCAGCCGTTCGCATCGCCCACTGCTGGCAAATGGCGATCCGGCGCAGATCCTGCACAATCTGATGCAGCGCCGCCACCCGATCTACGCCGAAGCCGATCTGGTGGTGGATTGCGGCGATGAGAGCCCGGAGCACACGACGCGCACGGTGCTAGAGGCGTTGCTGAGCTGGAACGCGCCTCGCCGTCTGTCACTATCGCTATCAGGCGGCAGCTATGATGTTGTGGTCGGCGAGGGCCTTCTTGGGCGCGCGGGCGGCCTGTTGGCTCCGGTTTTGCCGCAGAAACGCTGCGTTATCGTCTCCGACAGCATCGTGGCCCCGCTGCATCTGGCGACGTTGCAGGAGGGTTTATCGGCGGCTGGATTTGACAGTCAGGCGATCATTGTGCCGCCAGGAGAGCGCGCCAAGAGCCTGGAGCAGTTCACCTGGCTGGTGGAGCAAATGCTCGACGCAAGGGTGGAGCGACGCACCACGGTGATTGCACTCGGTGGCGGCGTGGTGGGCGATCTGGCCGGATTTGCAGCGGCGACCGTGCTGCGCGGTCTGCCGTTCGTGCAAATTCCCACGACGCTGCTGGCGCAGGTGGACAGCTCGGTGGGCGGCAAGACCGGCATCAACACGCAGCATGGCAAGAATTTGCTCGGTGCCTTTCATCAGCCGCGCATGGTGCTCGCGGATACGGCGACGCTGGCCACGCTGCCTGTGCGGGAATTGCGGGCCGGGTATGCGGAGATTGTGAAGGCCGGGCTGATCGGCGATGCGGCGTTCTTTGCGTGGTGTGAGGGACATGCGCACCGGATCATCGGCGGCGACCGCCATATTCAGGCGGAGGCAGTGCTGCGGGCCTGTGCGTTCAAGGCGCAGGTGGTGGGTGACGACGAGCGCGAGGAAAAGCCGAATGATGGCAGGGCGTTGCTGAACCTTGGTCACACCTTCGGCCATGCCATTGAGGCGGAGGCGGGCTACGGCACGGTTCTGCATGGAGAGGCTGTGGCGGCGGGGATTGGCCTTGCGTTCCAGTTGGCGACTTCGCTGGGGGATGTTTCGCAGGGTGACACCGACCGGGTGATCAACCATCTCAATGACGTGGGGCTACCGGGTGACCTCGCGCGGCTCAATTTGCGACTGAGTGCTCAAAATTTGATTGATCACATGGCACGTGACAAGAAAGCGCGCGATGGCAAGTTGCATTTGATTTTGCCGCAGGCCATCGGCATTTGCCATTCGACGAACACGACACCGCCGGACTCGGTGCGCGAAACATTGATGGAAGCTGGCTGCGCGGCGTAACGAAGTGGTAATGTTGAAGCGCGTATCCATCGACAGATCACGGTCAGACATCGTAGCTGTGGCACTTCGATTCGTGGCGCGATGTATACGCCTGCGGAATGCATGACATTTGCTGTTTCACACACTACATTTGTTTACGAATCGACGGGCTAAATAAGCGTTACGAACTGAGGAGAGCGCTGTGCGCGTTTTGGTGGTGGAGGATGTGGCCACAATGGCCACCATGCTGGAATCCGCATTGCGCAATGCCGGGATGGACGTTCTGTGCGCCCCATCCGGCGCTGCCGCGATGGCCGCGCGTGAAACCTTCAAGCCCGAGATTGTTCTGGTCGATCTGACGCTGCCCGATACGCATGGCATGACGCTGGTTCGGGTGTTCTCGGAAGCCGGTGCGGGGGTGATCGTTGTCACCGCCAGCAGTGAAGAGGCGGTTCGCGTGGCAGCACTCGACATTGGTGCGGATGACTATGTCGTCAAACCGGTGATGGTGCATGAGCTGACAGCGCGTATCCGGGCCGTTCATCGTCGTCTGCAAGGACGGGCGGGTGAGCCGGTGGCCGGCGGCGAGGCAGATAGCCGGATCGGCGTTGACAGCTCGCACCGCCAACTGGTGGCCCAGGATGGCCGGGTGGCGACGCTGACAGAGGCTGAAATGCTGGCATTCGAGGCGTTGCTGGCGGCAGATCGTGGGCCCGTGACCCGTGAGCAGATCAGCAGGCTGGCGCTGAAGCGACCCGTCCATGCCGAGGATCGCAGCGTGGATCAGCTGATGATGAAGCTGCGCCGCAAACTTTCCGAACTCGGCTGCCCGGAGCGGACGATCCTCTCTGTGCGGCGGGAGGGCTACGTGCTGGCCGATCCTGACCTGTTCCACACCGGCTTGGACGAACGCGCCACATAGGCGGCAGCAGCGGGGATTGTGGCATGGCATGGCTCGCGTGCATCCCACGCGCCCAGCACTGACATGACATCTGGCCCGGTTGCAATAACGTCGTCCCGACCGTCCAGCAAGGCCAAGTCGTCTCCATCCCCCACCAGCATCATATCTGACCACGCGATACGCCCGGCCGTCACTTGCAGGAGAATCGCGGGATCACCGTTTGTGCTGATCGCCGGCCGCCATCCAAGGCCATGACTTACACACCACTGCGTCAGCGCGCGCAGCTCATCCGCGTCAACCATCAGAAGCTCCCGATGCGCAGCCTGGTCTCGTCGAAGCTGCTATTCGATTGATACGTATCTCGGTCAGCCAGGCTTTCGGTCGGGCGTTGCTCTAGAGCACGTTTCGACCAGATGGAATCATCTGGTCGAAAGTTCGTGCTCTAGAAACATCTGAC
>CAIJTR010000078.1 GCA_903823665.1 uncultured Rhodospirillales bacterium | reverse complement strand
TTTGTAGAACGACGCGCTGCTCATGCCATGCTCGCGACAGAGCTCCGGCACAGGGACACCGCCATCCGCCTGGCGAAGGATCGACAGGATCTGCGGCTCGCTATATTTGCTGCTCTTCATCCGAATTCTACTCGTGCATCTTGCCGAGAAAATTCTACTCGTGAAGCCCCTTAAATTCCGGGGGGATTACCTGGACACCAACACTACACCGGATTGCAAAGCATCCGTTTAACTATTTGAAATCGTTGGTATCCCGTACGAGATTCGAACTCGTGTCGCCGCCGTGAAAGGGCAGTGTCCTAGGCCTCTAGACGAACGGGACGCTAATGGAAGCTTGGGTAGCGGAGGTAGGCGCGGCGGTCAAGCTTCCGCCTCCAGTGCTGCATCAACAATTATAAAACCAGCGGAAACGCGTCCGTTCCAGCTCTCCGCACGCAAATGTCCGGCGACATTTAGGACAGTTCCATCGCGTGACGACATTGTCTGCGCCAGATTTGTATTGCCGGCACGAAACAGCAGTCCTTTGAGACGTGAGCCACCACCCTCGCCTTCCAGCATCACTCGCAGCGTCTTGCCTTCTTTGCCGATCCGCTCGGTTTGCGCCACCCGGACACGGGACAGCACAAGTGTGGGCTCCGCATTACCTGAGCCAAAGGGAGCAAGGCGGCCAAGTTGCGTCGCCAAATCCAGCGTGCAGCCGGCAACTGATATTGCTCCATCAACCACGAGGTCAGCCGCCTGTGGGAGCATTGAAGCAACGGCCAGTCGCTCGTCCAGAAAGGCATGAAACCTGTCCATATCGGCCACCTGCAACCCAAACCCGGCAGCCATTCCATGACCGCCACCGGAAATCAGCAGACCATGTGCCCGTGCAGCCATCACCGCAGCGCCGAGATCAAGCCCTAGAACCGAGCGACCGGAGCCTTTGGCGAGTCCATCGGAGATCGCTGCAACGCAGGCCGGGCGGTTAAAGCGCTCCTTGATTCGCCCTGCCACGATCCCAACCACGCCGGCATGCCACTTGGTGCTGCTTACCAGCACGCAGGCTCGGCCGTTGGCGATTTGATCGGCGGCCTGTCGCATGGCATCTTCAAGGATGTCTGCCTCTACGTCCTGGCGGGTATTGTTGATGCTGTCGAGTTGCAAGGCGAGTTCGCGTGCTTCGAGCTCATCGTCGGACAGCAGCAGACGAAAACCGAGATCTGATTCGCTGATCCGTCCAGCTGCGTTTATTCTCGGTCCGAGCGACCAGCCGAGGGTCATCGCAGAAAGTCGCTCGGTTATGTGTGCCACGTCCAGGAGCGCTGCCACACCAGGCCGCGCCCGTCGCTCCATCACCTTCAGCCCGGCAACGACGAAGGCACGGTTAAGGCCAACCAATGGCATCACATCACAAACTGTCGACAGCGCCACAAGATCAAGCAGCTCCTTGAGATCAGGCTCCTCGCCATTCTTAAAGAAGCCAAACTTTCGCAGATGTCGCTGGGTCGCAACGGCCGCCATGAACGCAACACCACCTGCGCACAGCATCCGCAGTCCCGAAATGCAATCAGGACGATTGGGGTTCACGACCGCAATTATGTTCGGCAGCGTACCTTGGGCCGCGTGATGATCGAGCACGATCACCTCGGCACGCCCAACCATCGTTTCTAATATTTCCGCTGCTGAGGTGCCGCAGTCAACACAGACAATTAGACTGGCCCCACGATCGACAAGCCCCGACAGTGCGTTGACATTGGGTCCGTAACCCTCCGTCATCCGATCTGGGATATAAGGAATTGCCGTGCAGCCAAGGCGCCTGAGCAGCAAGGTGATTATGGCGCAACTACATGCACCGTCTACGTCGTAATCGCCAAATATGCCGACCGTCTCTTGGTTCTGTACTGCTTTCGCAAGACGGGCGGCGGCACGGTCCATATCCATCATGCATGACGGATCTGGCATTAGCGCACGAAGCGTCGGCTCCAGAAACTGACCCGCACCCTCTGGCTTCACACCGCGAGACGCAAGCAAGCGGCCAACAATCTCGGGGAGACCAAAGCGCTGGGCGATTGCCTGACCAATACGGGCTTCCGGCTCATTCCAAATCCAACGCCGACCAGATAGGCTTGCGCTGATACCGGGAGCGTTTTGCGCCGTCAGTTCCTTGCCCAAGTCTTGGTCATAAAGTTGTGGTATGCCTCGACGAAGCGGATTGTGCCGGACTTACTACGCATAATGATTGAATGCGTTGTAGCCCCTTGTGGGGTGCGACGAACGCCCCGCAGCATAGGGCCGGGCGTGACACCTGTTGCGGCGAACATCACGTCCCCTTTCGCCATATCCATGATATCGAACTTTTGTTTGGGATCGCTGATCCCCATAGCCCTAGCCCGCTCGCACTGGCTGTCATCCTCATAGATCAGGCGTCCCTGCATCTGACCGTCGACGCACCGCAAAGCAGCCGCGGCCAGAACGCCCTCTGGCGCGCCCCCCCAGCCCATGTAGATATCAATGCCACTCTCCGGCTGCGTCGTCGCAATCACGCCGAATACGTCGCCGTCCGACAGCAGGATAATCCGTGCGCCAGCCTCTCGGGTTTTGGCGATCAGTTCCTTGTGTCGATCACGGTCGAGGATGCAGGCGGTTAGATCACTGATCTCACATTTCCGGGCAAGGGCAAGGTTCCTGAGATTTTGGGACACTGAAGCGTCAAGATCCACCACGCCGTGCGGCAGACCTCCGCCGACTGCAATCTTATCCATGTAGCAATCCGGCGCATGGAGAAAACCACCTTTCTCCGCAAGTGCAAGAGTTGCCATGGCGTTTGGCCCACCCTTGGCAGTTAATGTCGTACCTTCTAAAGGATCGACGGCGATATCCATTTCTGGACCGCCCTGCCCCACTTTCTCACCGATGTACAACATGGGTGCCTCGTCCATCTCACCCTCACCGATGACCACGGTCCCATCAATGGCGACCGAATCAAAAGCCCGCCGCATGGCCTCCACGGCCGCACCGTCCGCCTCATTCTTGTGTCCAAGGCCCATCCACCTTGATGCCGCCAAAGCTGCCGCTTCGGTCACGCGAACCAATTCAAGAGCGAGGTTACGGTCAGTTTTCGTCTCAACATCGTGCGACATTCGAAGATTTCCTCAGGCTGGTTCGATGCGGATAAGCGCCGGTGGCTCCAGCACGGTGGACAATTGAGCAATCTTTTGGATCGCCGACAGCATGGCAGATTCTTGAGTTTCATGGGTAACAATCACGACCGGAACTGCCCCACCCGGGGCCCGGCCACGCTGCAGCAGACTACCCATAGAAACACCAAAATCACGTAGCGCCGCGGTCACATCGGCGATCACCCCGGGACGATCGACGACCATCAAACGGAGATAGTAAGCACAGACATGGCCGTCCATTGAAACTGACGGTGCATTCGACAATGACCCTGAACCTGCGCCCCACACAGGGGTCACACGATCTCTAGCAATATCGATCAAGTCCGCAACGACGGCAGACGCCGTCGGGCCTGCCCCAGCACCGCGTCCTTCAAGCATCACGCGGCCCACAAAATCACCCTCCGCAACCACAGCATTAAATACTCCATCGACCCGCGCAATCGGCGATGATTCTGGCACCATGCAAGGATGCACCCTCGCAGCCACTCCAGCGTCAGTTTGCCGCGCGATACCGAGCAGCTTGATGCGATAGCCGAGTTCTCTAGCGAAGCCGATATCGAGGGCCGAAATTTTCCGAATGCCTTCAATATAGACTGCCTCGAAGGCCACAGGGCGGCCAAACGAGAGCGCGGCGAGAATTGCAAGCTTGTGGGCCGCATCAATGCCGTCGACATCGAACGCCGGATCAGCTTCCGCGTAGCCAAGTTTTTGGGCGTCCGCAAGAACTTCAGGGAAATCACGGCCCTGCTCCCGCATCACCGTTAGAATGTAGTTGCATGTACCGTTGAGGATACCGGCCACGTGGGAAATGCGATTACCGGCCAGCCCCTCGCGCAATGACTTGATAACAGGAATACCCCCGGCGACTGCAGCTTCAAACGCCAGCGTGGTGCCGGTTTTTTCTGACAACGCGGCGAGATCGGCACCGTGGACTGCAACGAGTGCCTTGTTGGCCGTCACAACCGGTTTGCCTGCCGTTAATGCCGCCTCAACGAG
Organism: uncultured Rhodospirillales bacterium; assembly: GCA_903823665.1. Taxonomy (GTDB): domain Bacteria; phylum Pseudomonadota; class Alphaproteobacteria; order Acetobacterales; family Acetobacteraceae; genus CAIQQQ01. The sequence continues at coordinate 11,649 of CAIJTR010000078.1, read as the reverse complement.
CGCACGTGCCGGCCCGTCCGACCCGCCCATCACCTCGACAACAACATCAATACTGGGATCTGCTGCCATCGCGACCGCATCGTCGAACCATTGCAGGCCGTCGATCGAAAAGCCGCGATCTCTTCTCCGATTTCGAGCAGACACCGCTGTCACGACAATATTGCGCCCCGCTCTAGCTGCGACGAGATCGGCATTTTTGTGGAGCATTTCGATAACGCCGCCACCGACCGTCCCAAGACCCGCCAGGCCAACGGAAATAGCACGGGTCATGCGGACACCTGCTCAAGGTCGAATGGCGCGGCGTTATCGGTAGCCAAGAAGATTTTGATATTGCGCAATGCCTGACGAAGACGATGGGTATTTTCAACCAATGCAATGCGTACATGCGTATCACCGTATTCTCCGAAACCAATGCCGGGAGCAACAGCGACACTCGCTTTTTCCAGCAGCAGTTTACTGAAGCCAACACTGCCTAGGTGGGCAAAGCGCTCGGGAATTGGTGCCCATGCGAACATTGAGCCGGCTGGGCTTGGGACGTCCCATCCAGCAGCGTGCAATCCCCTTATCAGAACGTCGCGGCGCTCGCGATACAACTCACGCACATCTTCAACACAAGCTTGTGGCCCATTCAGAGCCGTTGTTGCGGCTATTTGGATTGGGGCGAACGCGCCATAATCGAGATAGGACTTCATTCTGGTCAATGCATCGATCAGCCTGGGATTTCCAGCGGCAAATCCCATCCGCCAACCCGGCATCGAATACGTCTTGGACATTGAAGAAAACTCAACTGCAATCTCCTTCGCTCTATCTATCTGCAATATCGATGGAGGAATGTTATTATTATCAAAATAAATCTCAGAATACGCAAGATCAGACATAATCCAAATCTCATGCTTCCGACAGAAGTCTACAATTTTCTGGTAGAAGTTTAGGTCAGCCAGATAGGCGGTCGGATTTGACGGAAAATTCACAATCAGTGCCGTGGGCTTCGGCACAGAGTGGCGCACTGCCAAGTCAAGAGCCTCCAGCATCCTATCATCGGGTGTGGCAGGGATCGACCGAACCGACGCTCCAGCAATAATAAATCCAAACTGATGGATCGGATATGATGGGTTAGGAACAAGGATGGTGTCGCCGGGACTGGTTATAGCGGCCGCCAAATTGGCCAGACCCTCCTTAGAGCCGAGAGTTGCAACAACCTCCGTCTCGGGGTCCAATTTTACGCCAAAGCGGCGCTCATAGTAACCTGCCAAGGCACGGCGAAGTCCCGGTATACCTCGGCTTACAGAATATCGATGGGTGCGTGGGTCAGCCACAGCCTCCACCAATTTCGCGACGATATGCGGCGGAGTTGGGCTGTCAGGATTGCCCATCCCAAGATCAATGATATCACCGCCGGCGGCGCGATATTTCGCCTTTGCCTTGTTAACCTCGGCAAACACATACGGCGGAAGGCGGCGGATACGGTGGAACTCTTCGGGCATGTTACAAGGTCCGGATGTAGGCAAAGTAAGATTGCACGTAGTTATTTTAGTTGGCGACTTGCGCCGAGGCACCGTGGCCTTGAGCTTCGCCATAGATGCGAAGCTGGCTCGAAGGGACGCCTGCCGCAAGCAGATTACCAGCAACAGCGCGAGCCCGGTTCAAAGCGAGCGGCAAAGCGGCGGACTGACTCTTTGCGTCAGATCCAGCGGCGTCGCCATAGCCCGTCACCGCAATACTGCGATCGCCATGCGAACGGCTTAAGATTTTCAATGCCCCCAATGCTTCGACCGGAAGAGCCGCTGAACCTGCCGGAAACGCAACCAGAACAGGTGCTCCGGGTGCGGAAATCACCGGAAGCGGTTGCGGAGCGGGCAACGAGGCGGTTGGAGATGGTGCTGGGGCTGTTACCTGCGGCGTGCCAGAAAGGAGTGGTGGTGGTGGCGGTGCAGCCGGAACGGGAGGCAAAGTCGCGATCGGCTCAGCGGCCCTAGAATCACCAACAGGCCTATCGACCGATCCACGAGCGGGCACAGCAGGCGGCGGAAGCGCGGACGCTTCAACTTTCGGCGACGGCGCTCGCTTTGCCGGAGTTGGGATGACAGGCGGTAAATTCGGTTGCGGCACTCCGAGAGGACCAACACGCTGCGGAGCCGCAGCTGAGTGCAGTGTTGCGCCCGCAACCTCATCGCCGGAGGGCCTTGCAGCCGGGGGCACTGGCCTCGGAGGCGGTGTTTGAGGAGGCGGCAGTGGATTCAAAGCTGCAGCGTACTGAGCATTCGCTCGATCAGCTACTAGTCCATTTACGACGGCATTGCGTGTGTTCATGTCCGAATTCACGGGGCGAGCAGGAACGGCACTCAAATTTGGATAACGCGCATCGTCGTTTGGAGGAGCGGGCCGTTGGTCCGCGATTCGCCCGCCTTCCAACCCATGGTACCAATCAACCGGACTTTGCAAAGCGCTGCAGCCACCTCCAACCAGAGGCAACACCATCGTAAGCAGTTGTAGGCGTCTGGTCATAAACCTGACCATGCTGGCTGCAAGCAGACCGTGCAACCCCTAGCGTGCAATACCAACCACGCGCGGCAGACGAAAGCCAGAGCGCCGCCTCCTTGAACCAAAGCGGCCTCGCTTGTAACACCTGCCTCTCGATATCGTCCTACCATCGACATACCCAGCTCCACGTCGTGTAATGTCCGCCGTCACGTCAGGCGGCATGTCTAGCGCGAACAACGGTGCCGCGAAAAGGATGCCAAAAATGGCCAAATCAAGGACGTCGGCAAACGACGATTCGATCCAGCAAGCTACGACCAAGCCAGCAGATGGTTTTGCTGGTGCCATGGCAGACCCCGCTGCCCTAAGCAAATCGATGGCTGAGATCGCAGAGCGCTCACAGCGCATCGTGGCAGAGTGGCTCGACCGGCAGGCTGAGGATGGGCCTCTAAAGTCAGACCCACTGCATATCTCCAGCGCGTTTATGGAAATGACGACCAGGCTGATGGCCAACCCGGCGAAATTGGTCCAAGCACAAATCGGCTTCTGGCAGGACTACATGCTACTTTGGCAAAACACCGCCAAACGTATGATGGGAGAGACGGCCACTCCCGTAATCTCAGCAGATCCAAGAGACAAGCGTTTCAAGGACGACGCTTGGAAAGACAGCGAAGTTTTTGACTTTATAAAGCAATCCTACCTTTTGACCGCCCGGTTTATGCACGGCGTTGTAACCGAGGTAGACGGTCTTGAACCTGCCACGGCGCAAAAGGTCGATTTTTACGCACGACAATTTATCGACGCAATGAGTCCATCAAACTTCCTCTTCACCAACCCTGAAGTTCTTCGGAAAACGGCCGAATCAGGCGGTGAAAACCTTATTCGCGGCCTTAACAACCTGCTTTCCGACCTTGAACGTGGACGTGGGCAACTGCGGATTAAGATGACTGATACAGATGCTTTCAAGCTCGGTAAAGATATCGCGATATCACCTGGACGGGTGGTATATCAGAACGAGCTGATACAGCTAATTCAATACTCTCCATTGACGGAGAGAGTTCTGAAACGTCCACTTTTGATTGTTCCGCCGTGGATCAATAAATTTTACATACTGGATCTGAGACCCAAAAATAGCTTCGTACGTTTCGCAATAAGTCAAGGACATACAGTTTTTATTATTTCATGGGTAAACCCTGATGAAAATCTGCATGCGAAAGACTTTGAGGACTATATGCGGGACGGAATTTTAGCGTCTTTGGATGCCATCGAACGCGAGACCGGCGAAAGTTCCGTCAATGCGATCGGCTACTGCCTGGGGGGTACCCTGCTGGGATCGACTTTGGCCTGGATGACGGCTCAAAACGATATGCGCATTAAGTCCGCCACGTTCTTTGTGACCATGCTCGACTTTAAGGAAACCGGCGAACTGAACGTTTTTATAGACGAGGTGCAGTTGCAAGCTCTTGAGGAAAAGATGAACAAGCGTGGCTTCCTCGAAGGAAGCGAAATGGCAAGTACTTTCAATAGTCTACGGGCCAATGACCTAATTTGGTCGTTTGTGGTCAACAATTACCTACTGGGCAATGATCCGTTCCCGTTCGATCTTCTATATTGGAACAGCGATTCGACGCGTATGCCGGCCAAAATGCACAGCTTTTACCTGCGCAACATGTATCAAGAGAACAAGCTCTGCAAACCTGGCGGTATCTCGCTACTCGGGACGCCAATTGATCTGACGAAGGTCAAGACTTCGGCATATTTCTTATCCACTCGCGAAGATCACATCGCGCCTTGGAAAACGACATACGCTGGCACAAGGTTGCTCGCCGGGAAAAATCGCTTTGTGCTGGCTGCCTCCGGGCATATTGCCGGAGTTGTCAATCCGCCCGAGGGTGGGAAGTACAGTTATTGGACCAACCACGACTTACCCAAGACGCCTGAGGAATGGTTCGAGGGTGCTACCGAAATCGCTGGATCGTGGTGGCCTGATTGGCAACGTTGGGTTGTCGCGCAAAGTGGAGCAAGTGGTAGAGCACTTTCTCAAGCGCGAGAGCCGGCGGAAGGCATTGAAGCTGCCCCTGGTTCATACGTCAAAGTGCAAATTATATAGTAAATGGTGCCTCGATACCGAATTTGAATATCGAGGCACTAAGTAACGAACCGGTTAGGCCTGTCCGGCTTCGCCAGCCGGTGGTACCTGCTCAGTTGCTTCCGCAATTTTTTCCTTAACGATCCTTACACCCTCAAAGCCGCCAACGGCTGCAGCTGCCTCAGTAAGAAAGCCAGCATTTGGGTCAACCGACTCAACTGCCTTTTCTGCGGCAACGGCACCAGCGATTTCTTCAACGATATTCAGAATGCCCATTTTCGATCTCCCTTGATTACACTAAAACGTTTATAAGATGGATCCGCCCGGAATGTGGCATGAATTCGGTATTTTGCCAACGCGCTCAAAAATAACACCACAGCTATCGCAGCAAAGCCATCCAAACCCGCTCCGGCGTGGCGGGCATGTCGATCTTGCGCACACCTCGCCGCCAGAGCGCATCGAACAACGCGTTCATCACGACAGGTGATCCTCCGGCGGCACCAGCCTCGCCGCACCCTTTGACGCCAAGAGGGTTGGCTGGTGACGGCGTGGGGCGCTGGATAAGCTCCAGTGTCGGAAGGTCATCGGCGCGGGGGATCTGGTAATCCATGAAGGAACCGGACAGTACTTGGCCGCTTTCGTCATGCACAACTCGTTCGCAGAGGGCCTGGCCAATGCCTTGCGCCACACCGCCCTGCATCTGGCCCTCCAAAAGCATTGGGTTCAGAGCACGGCCAAAATCATGCACCATAGTATAACGGTCGATACGCCATTCGCCAGTGTCTGGGTCAATCTCAACTTCGGCGAAGTGGCAGCCATTCGGAAAAGTCGGGTTGCTAGGCTTATAGAATCCATCCGCCGCAAGCCCGTCGGCTTCCATACGCGCCGCAACTGCCTCCCAGCCTACCGTGCGGTCGGTGCCCGCAACAACGAAGCGACCTGCCGCGAACGTGACATCCACTTCCGCCGCCTCCAGGGCGTCCGCGGCGAGTGGAATTGCTTTTTGAACAAGAGTGTTGCCAGCGGCGGAAATCGCTGCACCTGCGATGCCGAGCGAGGCGGAGCCACCAGTGCCGTGTCCAAACGGCGTGCGCGCAGTGTCACCTTGGATGATCTCGATAAAATCGGCATCAATGCCCAGTTGCGCGGAGACTAGCTGCGCAAAGGCGGTCTCGTGCCCCTGCCCGTTCGACATGGCGCTGGACATAACGCGCACGCGTCCGTCTGGCTTCATCTCCATCCACGCCGCCTCTGACCAAGAGCCCGCGACGCGCTCACAATATTGCGCCATGCCAATACCGCGCAGCATGCCCTTCGCCTCAGACACCACCTTGCGTGCTTCGAAACCGGCGACATCGGCCTGCTTCATAGCGGCCTCCAAAATTCCTGGGAAATCGCCACTATCGTAAATGAGACCGAGCGCAGTGCGATACGGCCAAGCATCCGGCGCCAGCAAATTGCGCGCGCGGAGGTCCCACGGTGCCATTCCGAGTTCATGTGCCGCCTGATCTACAAGTCGTTCGAGCAAATAGACCGATTCCGGCCGTCCCGCACCTCGATACACCTCTGTGGGTGCGGTATTGCTGAACACCCCGTCGACGGCCACGTGAATACAAGGCAGCCGGTAGACACCGGCCAGGACTGGCGTGTTGGTGGTCGGCGAGAGCTGCCCTTTTGGGGCGAGATACGCACCAATGGAGGCCACCGTGCGAACGCGGAGACCGAGGAAGTGACCATCGGCGTCGAGTGCCAGTTCGCCGGTCGTGATGTTGTCACGTGCCTGGTAGTCAGAAACGAAGCTGTCACTGCGCCCGCCGATCCAGGTGACGGGGCGACCGAGCTTACGGGCTGCGAATAGCACCAGCGCCTGCTCCGGATACATTGCGTTTTTGATGCCGAAACTACCACCGACATCTGCCACTCTGACGCGAATGCGCTCTGGCGGAATTCGGAAAATGTCCACTGCCAGTTCGTCGCGCAGTCCGTGTGGCATCTGGGTGCCGGTGAGCAGCGTGTAGCTTTCGCTGGCTGCGTCGTGGAAACCGACCGCGCCGCGATTTTCCATGCTGGCGACGTGAATTCGGTTGTTGACGACATCAAGTTTGACGACACGCGCGGCTTTGGTGAACGCGGCATCGACGGCTGTCTCATCGCCAGCCTGCCAGCGGAAGCAACGATTGTCTGGGGCCTCGGGCCATACCGCGATGGCACCTGGTTCGGAGGAGGCCAAGGTGCTTGTGACGCCGGGCCGGACGTCGTAATCGATGACAATCAGTTCAGCGGCGTCAATGGCGATCACCTCGCTCTCTGCGACCACCATCGCCACCGGATCGCCGACGAACCGCACCGTCGCGGTAGCCAGCAACGGATGCGGCGGGCGGAAGGCGAAATCCTGATCCGCTGGCGTACCTAGGAATTTCGCCAGCGGGCTGCCCGCTGCGATGGTGCCGAGGCCCGCCGCTTCGATGTCTGGCCCGGTGATCACAGCCAGTACGCCCGGCACCGCCAGTGCGGCATCGATGTCGACGCTGATTATCGTAGCGTGTGCATGTGGGCTTCGGAGCATCACAGCATGGGCGGAACCAGGTGGGATTTGATCAGCGGTGTAGCTACCCCGCCCTGTCAGCAGTCTCAGATCCTCGCGCCGCGTGACGTTTTGGCCGAACGCGTTGGCTCCCAAATCACTCTCCCACCCACAAAGCACAAACCCCAGCGCGAGGCCGGGGTTTGCACAAACACTCAGTCCTACTCAACACCCAGCAAATTTTAGGCCGCCTCGACAGCCCGCTTGGCCATCACACCGATCAGGTGAGCACGATATTCGGCGCTGGCGTGAATGTCGCTGTTCAGACCGTCGGCCGGTGTCGTGACGTCCGCGATCGCGCTCGCGGCGAAATTCGCTGATAAGGCCCTTTCCATCTGCGCGTGGCGGAACACGCCACCTTGCGATGCACCAGTGATGGCAACTCGCACCCCGGCTGGCAACTTAGCAACAAACACCCCGACCATCGCGTAGCGCGATGCCGGATTGCGGAATTTCATATAGGCGGCGCGCTCCGGGATTGGGAAGCTAATCGATGTGACCAGCTCACCTTCTTCAAGTGCCGTTGTGAACATGCCCTGGAAGTAATCATCAGCTAAAATGGTGCGGCGATCGGTCGTGATCGTTGCACCAAGCGCTAACACGGCCGCTGGATAGCAGGCCGACGGGTCATTATTGGCGAGCGAGCCGCCGATCGTGCCGCGGTGGCGGACCTGCCAATCTCCGATCATTGAGGCGAGATGGGCCAGCGCTGGGATTGCCTTGTTGACCTCAGCCGAGCCTCCGACAGCACCATGGGTTGTCATTGCACCTATCACGACAGCATTCGGCGTCACGTTGATACCAGCAAGACCGAGCTTCGCCAGATCGACCACCACAGACGGCTTGTTCAAGCGCTGCTTCAGCACCGGAATGAAGGTCTGGCCGCCAGCCAGCGCTTTGCTGTCGGCGTGGGACTTCAGCGTTGCCAGGGCAGCAGCAATGGCCGTGGGTTTTTCGTAAGCGAAATCATACATCGTTGTATTTCCCTGGATTATTCGGCCGCCATCGGAAGCTTGCCAGCGTTGATCAGCCCCCAGATCTTCAATGGGGTCGCCGGCATATTAATGTGACGTACGCCGTAGTCACGCAAGGCGTCTACCACCGCATTGATCACGGCCGGTGGCGAGCCGATGGCACCGACCTCGCCGCAGCCCTTCACGCCGAGCGCGTTGTGGGTGCAGAGCGTGGTCTCGGTCCCAACCGAGATGTTCGGCAGATCGTCGGCGCGCGGCATGGTGTAGTCCATGAACGAGCCGGAGACGAGTTGGGCCTCATCGTCATACACTGCGTGTTCGAGCAGAGCCTGGCCAATCCCCTGCGCAACACCACCCTGAATCTGGCCTTCAACAATCATGGGGTTGATGACGCGTCCTACGTCGTCCACCGCAGTGAAGTTAATCACCGAGACGACACCGGTATCAGCATCGATCTCGACCTCACATATGTGGCAGCCGCCCGGGAAAGTGAAGTTGGCCGGATCGTAGAACGCGGTTTCTTCAAGGCCTGGCTCAATCTCTTCGATCGGGTAGTTGTGCGGCACATACGCAGTGAGCGCGATTTCGCCAATGGTTTTCACTTTATCAGTGCCTGTGACGGTAAAGTTGCCGTTGGCAAATTCGATGTCTTCGACCGACGCTTCCATCAAATGGGCTGCGATCTTCTTGCCCTTGGCGATGATCTTGTCCATCGCCTTGACCATGGCAGTGCCACCAACGGCCAGCGAGCGGCTGCCATAGGTGCCCATGCCGAACGGAATTTTGTTTGTGTCGCCGTGTACGATATCGACGTTATTGAACGGAATGCCGAGTTGATCGGCGACCAACTGGGCAAACGTCGTCTCGTGGCCCTGGCCGTGGCTATGGGTGCCGGTGAATACCGTAACGGACCCGGTTGGATGGACGCGAATCTGGGCCACCTCAAACAGACCAGCGCGGGCACCAAGTGCGCCTACCAGCTTGGAGGGGGCAATACCGCAAGCTTCGACATAGGTAGAGATGCCGATGCCACGAAGCTTGCCCTTAGCCTTGGCAGAAGCCAGGCGGCCCTCGAAGCCCTCCCAATCGGCCGCCTTTAACGCTGAGGTCAACGTGGTCTGATAGTCACCGCTGTCGTACTGCAATGCGACAGGCGTTTGATAGGGGAATGCGTCGACCGGGATAAAGTTCTGAAGGCGGAGTGTTACGCGATCGATGCCGGTCTCTTGTGAGATTACGTCGAGCAAGCGTTCGAGCAAGAAGGTGCTCTCTGGACGACCGGCCCCACGATAGGCATCCACCGGTACGGTATTGGTGAACACGGCCTTCACTTCAGCGTAGATTGCCGGTGTCTTGTAGACGCCGGCGAGAAGCGTGGCGGATAGGTAGGTTGGGACCGCTGGGGCAAACGTGGACAGATAGGCACCCATATTGGCCAGCGTGCTGACTTTGAGCGCAAGGAAATTGCCTTTTTGATCGATGGCCATTTCGGCAACGCTGTCATGGTCACGGCCATGCGCGTCAGAGACGAAAGCCTCACTGCGGTCACAGGTCCACTTTACCGGGCGCTTCAGCTTGCCTGCCGACCACGTCACAATCGCTTCCTCAGCGTAGTGATAGATCTTGCTGCCAAAACCGCCGCCGACATCGGGTGCCACAACGCGCAAGCGGTGTTCTGGCAAATGAAGAACAAAAGCGCCCATCAGCAGCCGAATCACGTGCGGGTTCTGGCTGGTCGTGTAGAGCGTGTAGTCACCGCTCATTGAGTCATATTCACCGATGGCCGCGCGGGTTTCCATCGCGTTCGGCACGAGGCGCGAGTTCAGCAGATCGAGCTTTACCACCTTGTGAGCGCGGGCGAAGGCTGCATCGACCAGTTCTTTGTCGCCGATATGCCAGTCGAAACATACGTTCCCAGGTGCCTCGGCGTGGATTTGCGAAGCGCCTGGCGCAATTGCATCACGAACCGAAGACACACCCGTGAGATCATCGTATTCGATCGCGACCAACTCCGCCGCGTCTTTCGCCTGCTGCTTGGTCTCAGCAATCACCACCGCCACAGGATCTCCAACATGGCGCACCTTGCCGCTGGCAAGAATAGGATGCATCGGTTCAGCCATCGGGCTGCCGTCTTTGCTGTGGATTTGCCAGCCGCAGGGAACGCCACCAAGCGCGTCGGCTTCAAGATCAACATGCGTGTAGATGGCCACCACACCCGGCGCGGCTTTGGCCGCATTTGTGTCGATCGACACGATGCGTGCGTGCGGCCGATCGCTACGTTTGATGATGGCGTGGCTTTGATTCGGCCTATTGATATCGTCGGTGTAATTGCCGCGCCCGCTGATGAAGCGGAGGTCTTCTTTTCTACGAACCGATGCACCAATGCCCTGAAAAACTGCGTTCACAGACGTATCCCCCGCGTCGGTCGCGATACGGCATGATAGCCGCACCGTCATTTATTCAGAACAGAATGTTACTCAGCAGCGTGGGTGACTTCTTTGCCGTGCATCACAGGCCAAGCTGCGGCAACAGCTTTGACGATGTTATGATAACCCGTGCAACGGCACAGGTTGCCCTCTAGGCCATGACGAATATCGTGCTCGCTTAGCCCTTCCGGATGGCTCATCACGAGGTCGATGGACGACATCACCATTCCCGGAGTACAGAACCCGCATTGCAGGGCGTGGTTCTCGCGGAAAGCTTCTTGCATAGGGTGAAGCGTACCGTCGACGGCGGCGAGCCCCTCGATGGTAAGCACGTTACTGCCATCCGCCTGAAGGGCGAGCATTGCGCAAGATTTAACGGAAGTGCCATCGACATGCACAACGCAAGCGCCACACTGACTGGTGTCGCAGCCCACATGTGTGCCGGTAAGGCCTAGTTTCTCACGCAGCAGTTCAACGAGAAGGGTCCGCCCTTCCACTTCGACAGTGTGGCTCTTGCCGTTCACCGTCAGGGTCACGTGCGGCATGTGTTGTCTCCTCAGCTTGATTTCGCCGCAGTCTGTGGCAGAGACGTCGGTATGGTCAAGCCATGCGGACGCTCTCGGTCGTCAAGTCGAGGAGTTGATAAGGAAAACAGGCCGCTATTTTTTTATATAGCGTCGCAATCGGCGCTAATCGACGATAATCAGCTTGGCCCCAGTCCTCGTCATAGTGCGGTAGGCAGCATCACCGAAACTGGAGACTTCGTAGCTCCTGCCGAGCGTCAGAATAAAGAGACGTCCATCCCTCAACTCTGTCTCCAATTCCCCCGCAAGAACATAAAGAATGTGGCCTCAATCACACCAGTGATCAGCCAAATACCCGGCGGAGTACACCACGATCCTGATCCGAACGTTGCCTATGTTTAAGGTCCGCCAAGTCGCACCGCTGGTCTCGCCGTGGCATACCGTGCCTGCCACGGCGGACCAATCGGTCACCGTGAACGCTAGAGTATCCGTCTTGATCAAGCGTTATTCGGTGTCCAGTGGCGGTGGTCCCTGAGCAACGCGTTGGCGAGCACGATAAGCTTTCGCATGACAG
>CAIJTR010000077.1 GCA_903823665.1 uncultured Rhodospirillales bacterium | reverse complement strand
GGATCGTCGTCGGCACCGGCTTCGGGTCCGGCATCGGGAGCGTCGTCGGCACCGGCGTCGGGTCCGGCATCGGGATCGTCGTCGGCTCCGGCTTCAGGACCGGCATCTGGGTCGTCGTCTGCTCCGGCTTCGGGGCCAGCATCGGGGTCGTCGTCGGCACCGGCTTCAGGACCAGCATCGGGATCATCGTCGGCTCCGGCTTCGGGGCCAGCATCGGGGTCGTCATCGGCTCCGGCTTCAGGACCAGTTTCGCAACCAGTCTCGGCTCCAGCATCGCGGCCGACTTCAACTCCAGAAGAACGCAAAATCGAAAGACTAGATCGGGGGGATAAAGAACCACCACCCTCACCGCAGACCCCTAGCAGAAACCTCCTTGGGATACCTGCTTCTGCAAGTGCTCCAAATGATTATGACAATCTAGGCCCGTTTATACCCAATACTAAATCTGACTATTATAAAGAAGGATACAATTCAGGCATAAATGGAGCTCTCAGAGATGCCAATGTCAGAAGACCTCAGGATGCAGCGGATTATGACGCTGGGTATGAGGCTGGACGTAAACTTTTTAATTCAAATCAGGTGACTACCGCACCCACGAATAATAATCCACAACCCACTCAACCCACGCCAAAAAAGGATAGCAGCGGGGCCAAGATTGACCCACCAGTTCCTACCTTTAGCGACAGTATTGCTGGAATTCTCTCTAGTAACGCTATTGAATTTGGAAGCGCGTTTTTTGCTTCTGATAATGGAAAATGGGGATTCACATATAATAATCAGTCAAAAACAATAACATCAGATGACTTTAAAGCGGCCTGCAAAAAATTTGGAGAGGTGTTAAACAATTTACTTCAAGCACACTACCCAAAAGCCGCTAAGGCGCTTGGGTTATACAATCAGCAGAAAAAAATAGACGATGAATGGTGGTTAACCTCCCATGTTATCAAGTTCTTTGGCAATGTACGAGATCCAGGGCCAGTGTTGAAAGAGGCCGTAGCCGCCGCCGACAAGGCACACTCGGAAGCTCTATCTCTTATCAGCAAGGCTGAGTTTTACGGTGACGGGGCAAGTTTTGCGGCTATTGCTGTCACCGACTGCATCGAGGCAGCCGTCAAGGCAGACCTGCTGGCGCAAGGCTACTTTGAAGAGACTATTTCGGCCGCCGAATTCCAGGTGAAAGTTCTTGAGGGCGTGGTCGAGGCGTCAAAGGCCACGCTGATGATCCTTTCGGCGGTTGCCATTCCCGGTGGATCGGCAGCGGTGGCGGGTGCGATCGCCGGTGTTTCGACAACTGTTATTGAAACCATTGATGACGCCAGCCTTGGAAAGCCGTTCGATCCGGTAAAACTGACCGTAAAATTGGCTTGCGATCTCGCGTTTGCAAAATTCACCAAAGGCCTCAGCAAAGCCGTTGAAGAAGAAATTACCAAAAGAATTGTCAAGGATTATGCTGGGAAGTTTACCGAAGAGGTAGTTACCAAGGTTGTAGAATCACTCATCAAAGTCGTAATGACGCAAAGTGCGCAGGCTGCCATAAAATCACTGCAGGGCCACGAAGTAAAAGGTAGCGAAATTGCCGAGGAAGTTCAGAAAGAATGGAAAAAAGAGCTTTATGATGAGGTAAAGAAAGAACTAATAAAGTCCTCAGTAAAATAAGATTAAGTATTGCAATTAACATGTAAACCAATTGACTTATTAATTCAGGAAGTTGCATCTTTATAATTGAAAAGTTTTATTTGCCAAAAACTATTTGGTCCTGGTGTGAGTTCGCGGAATTCAATTTCAGTTGCAACGCCCGGCATGCTTAAGCAACACTGCAACCCCATTGCGTAGCTCACAAGGGTTTCGCAATTATAGTCGTCACATGCAATGAGCCAAAGAGATTTGGGGTCTGTGATCTCTGCCTATAACAACGCTCACCTCAGCGACAAAATCATCGTCTGCGGCTGTGGTGTTTCGATCAATCAATTCGATGCCCCAGACCGGTTCATCACCATTGGGGTGAACGACATCGGGCGGGCGTTTCAGCCGGATTATTTGGTGGTGCTCGATGGTGCCGAGCATCTGGGGCCAGACCGGTATCGCTATGTCGAAAGCTCGGCGGCCAAGGCCATCTTCACGCAGCGCACGTCTTTGTTGCGCAATCGGGCGAATGTGGTGCGGTTTCGGTTTGAGGACCCGGGCGACAAAGACACGCCGCCGCCCAATGACACGCGCGAGGTGTTGCCGCACACCACCACCAGCGTGATGACGCCGTATATTGCCATGTGTCTGGCGTTGTATATGGGCGCTTCCACTGTTGGATTGATCGGCGTTGATCTGACCGATCATCATTTCTTCAACACGACGGGTGCGCATGACTGGATGCCGCATCTGAACAGCATTGATCAACGGTTTGCGGCCTTGGGCGACGTTCTGCTCGCGCGCGGCGGGCGGGTGTTCAATTTGAGCCCGGTGAGCCGTCTGCGGGCGTTTCCGAAGCTTTCAGTTGCCGCATTCGAGGCACTGCCGCCGCGACTTGCGACCGCCCCGATGCATCGCGTGGTGCATTACGCCACGACGCCGCGGGTGGGGGTGCCTGCGATGATGGCGCGGAGCATCAATCTGCTCACGGACACGCGGGCGCGGGCGGTTTGGCCGATGGGCGAGTATTCGAGCGGCCTGTCATTTGCCAGTGACGTCAACTGGACCGAGACGCCTGCGATGGCCAAACGCGAACTTGAAGCAGCCGACGCGGTGATTGTGCATGGCGGTCGCGTGGCCCCAGAGCACATCGAGATTTTGGAGCAAAAGCCCGTGATCACAGTGGCGCATGGTGAGCCGGACGGCATGGATTTGCGCTGGGTGGGACGCGGCATGCCCGGCCTGGTGCTCGGGCAGCATCAGCCGGCGTTCGAGGCATTCAAAGGCTGGCGCATCGTGCCAAGCCCGGTTCCGCTGCACGAGAAGGCATACCAGCCGGAGCAAAAGAACCACGAGCTGACGATCGCCTACACCCCACCCGCAGCGCTGGATGAGTACCCGCGCGATCATCCCTCTTATTGGCACGGCAAGGGCTATCGCCGGACGATGGCGATTCTTGACGGGCTGGCAGCGCGCTATCCCATTCGCCTTGCGGTGGTGCGCGGCGGCGGCATTTCGCACGCGGCGGCGATGGCGATGAAGCGCCGGGCGCATATCGTGATTGATGAATGCGTGACGGGGTCGTTTCATCGCAGCAGTCTGGAGGGGCTGGCGGCTGGATGCGTGGTGGTGAATGCAGTGGCGGCGGAGGGTGCCATTATGGGCCATTTGCGCCTTTGCGCGGGCGATCCTTCGGCAGATCCATTCATTCACGCGACCCTGGACACGCTTGAGACAGTGCTGAGCGCGCTGATTGAACTCGGCCCAGACTTACTGACAGGACTTGGAGCCAGTGGCCGGGATTGGATGGTGCGGCATTGGGATTTTGCCTCCCAATGGCGGCGGTTCTGGCTTCCCGCGTTTGATGAGGCCATCGCTGTGGCAGGGCACGCTGAGTGCGCGCCACGGGGACTCGCGTTCACTGCTTGATAAGGAATTGCTGCTCTAGAGCCTGATAGCTTTAGGTTGACGCGTAGCCTGAGTTGCGGAGGTAGTTTG
>CAIJTR010000076.1 GCA_903823665.1 uncultured Rhodospirillales bacterium | reverse complement strand
GCAATCTGGTCGGCGCTAAGTTGCTCTAGAATCATATGTTTCTAGAGTACGAACTTTCGACCAGATGATTCCATCTGGTCGAAACGTGCTCTAGATCAGTCTTGCCGAGAAGCCGAATGTTACGCGCCGGATGGCTCAGCTGCCGTGATTGACCAGCATCGCGCCCATTTTCTGGCCACCGAAGAGGTGGACGTGGAAATGGGGGACTTCCTGGCCGGCATGCTCGCCCATGTTGGAGAGGATGCGATAGCCGGGGGCTTCGAGGTGGAGTTGGCGGGCGACTTCACCCACGGCGCGGAAGAAGCCTGCGATTTCGGCATCACTGGCCTTGGCGGTGAAGTCGGCGAAGGAGATATATGGCCCGCGCGGGATGACGAGGATGTGGATGGGTGCTTGCGGGGCGATGTCGTGGAAGGCCACCGCGTATTCGTTCTCGAACACGCGGCGCGACGGGATTTCATCGCGCAAGATGCGGGCGAAGATGTTGTTGGTGTCGTATTCGCCCAGGCCTTTGACCGGCATCGTGATCGCTCTCCGTTACGGGATTTTCGTCGTGCCGAGGCCGAACGCCATGGCCATTTTCTGCGGGCGGGCAGCCTTTTCGGCGATGCCGGAGACCCCCTGGCGGCGTTCGAGTTCGGCCCAAACCTCTTGCGGCTGGACGCCGACATCAACCCACATGACGAGCAGGTGATACAGCACGTCCGCACTTTCAGCGATGAGGGCGACGCGGTTGCCGGCGACGGCCTCAATCAGGCACTCGACCGCTTCTTCACCGAATTTCTGGGCCACTTTGGCTCGGCCACGTGAGAGCAGGCGGGCGGAGTGGCTGACCGAGGGGTCCGCATCTCTGCGGGCCGTGATGGTGTCGAACAGGCTGTCGAGCACGGCCTGATGACCGTCGGTGGGCGTGATGCCCTTCAGCAGCTTTTGAGGAAGCAGCTTTTTTGAGACGAGCTTCTTGGTAGCAGCTTTGGCAGGCTTCACAGGCTTGGCCGGGGTCTTCTTCGTCAGTTTTGCCATCGCTGTTCCTCAGGCTGCCGCGCGCGCGGGATTGGGCAGACGCACCGGGAGCCCCGCCTCATGTAATGCTAGTTTTACTTGCGCAATCGTGAATGTGCCGAAGTGAAAGACGCTGGCGGCGAGCAGGCCGGTGGCCCCGGCGCGCGCCCCGTCAATGAAATGCGGCAGGGTTCCGACGCCGCCCGAGGCGATGACCGGGATGCGGACGGAGCAGCAGACAGCGTGCAGGAGGTCGAGGTCGAAGCCGCGGCCGGTGCCGTCACGGTCCATGCTGGTCAGCAGGATTTCGCCGGCACCGAGGCTTGCGACTTCACGCGCCCAGTCGAGCACGTCGCGGCCGGTGTCGGTGCGTCCACCATGGCTGAACACGCGCCAGTCGTGACGGCTGGTTTGCTTGGCGTCGATGGCCACGACGACGCATTGGCTGCCGAATTTCTGGGCTGCTTCGCGGATCAGCTCAGGGCGCGCGAGGGCTGCTGAGTTCATCGAGCATTTGTCGGCCCCGGCCAGCAGCAGGCGGCGCATGTCGTCGGTCGAGCGAATGCCGCCGCCAACGGTGAGCGGCAGAAACACCTGGGAAGCCGTGCGGTTGACGACATCGAGGATGGTATCGCGGTTTTCCGAGCTGGCGGTGATGTCGAGGAAGGTGAGTTCGTCCGCACCGGCGGCATCGTACAGCTTCGCCTGCTCCACCGGGTCACCGGCGTCTCGCAGTTCGACGAAGTTCACGCCCTTGACGACGCGCCCATCCTTCACGTCCAGGCACGGAATGACGCGCAGCTTCAGCACAGCACCACTCCTCTTTGTCGTTGTTTGACGGGTGATCCCCGTGTCGTGCAAGTTTCAAATTGATGTCAGTATGATGTCAGGCCGCGAGCAGACTTAAAGCCTCCGCCGGTTTGACGCTGCCGTCATACAACGCGCGACCAATAATCACGCCTGCAATACCGGCGCATCTGGCATCCCGCAATTCCGCAAGATCCCCTGGTTTGCCGACGCCGCCTGAGGCGATGACGGGGGTGGAGATGCTGTTGGCCAGCGCCACGGTGGCACCCACGTTCAGACCGCCCAGCATGCCGTCACGCGCGATGTCGGTGTAGATGATGGCGGAGACACCGGCCCCCTCGAAGTGTTTGGCGAGTTCCGTGGCTGGGAGAGTGGAGGTTTCGGCCCAGCCTTCGGTGGCGACAAACCCCTCGCGTGCATCAATCCCGACTGCGATGCGGCCCGGGTGCAGGTGGCAGGCTTCGATCACGAGGGCCGGATTTTTCGCGGCGGCCGAGCCGAGGATGACGCGACTGATGCCGGCGGTGAGCCATGCCTCGATGCCCGCGAGGTCACGAATGCCGCCACCGAGTTGGACGGGGATGGTGACGTTGGCGAGGATGGCTGAGACGGCCGCCGCATTCACTGGCTTGCCTGCGAAGGCACCGTTGAGGTCCACCACATGCAACCAGGAAAACCCCGCATCCTGCCACGCGCGCGCCTGCGCTCCGGGATCGTTGGAATAGATTGTGGCGTCATTCATTTCGCCGCGGCGGAGACGGACGCAAGCGCCGTCTTTGAGGTCAATGGCTGGGTAGGCTGTGATCATGGGACAATCCGGCTGCCGGGCTGCAGCAACTTGTAGAAGAACAGGCCGCGCACGGTTTTGCCGCCGACGCGGGCATAGGCGGGATGATGGCCCCAGCTGGTGTAGCCCAGGCTTTCATAGAGATGGATTGCGGCGAGCTGCGTCTCGCGAACGTCGAGGTTGAGGACGTGATAGCCAAGGGCTCTGGCGCCCTCCTCCACCCGCAACGTCATCATTTTCGCAAGGCCGTGGCCGCGGGCGTAGGGGGCGATGAAGGAATGCGTGAGGGTGGCGGCGAAGGCCTGCGCCTCGTTGTTGCGCGGTGGGCGGACGAGCTGGACGGAGCCCACGATCACGCCATCAAGGCGGCAGACGAACAGCTCGCGTTCGGGCACCAGCAGCAGGCCGCGGAAATATCGCTCCAGCGCCTGACGGCCGGGCGGCGTGACCCAGCCGAAGCCACCGCCTTCGATGATGGCGGCGTCAGCGGCTTCGCACAGCGAGGCTAGGTCTTCGTCGGTGAAGTTGCCAATGCGCTCGACGGCGATGGTGGGGGCGTCGGACATCAGGGCGTCCAGGTCAGGAAGTTCTGCAGGATGCGAATGCCGACGTCCTGGCTTTTCTCGACGTGGAACTGCGTGCCGGCGCAGTTGCCCTGGGCCACGATGGCGGGAACCTCGCCGCCGTAATCGGTGGTGGCAAGACACTGTGCCGGGTCGCCGCCGGTGAGTTGGTAGCTGTGGACGAAATAGACGTGATCGTCCGGCATCAGGCCATTGAGCAGATGATGGCTGCCGGGCGTGAAGTTGAGGCCGTTCCAGCCCATTTGCGGCAGGCGCATGGGTGCCGGCGGGGCCATTTCGGTGATTTCGCCTTTGATCCAGCCAAACCCCTTGGTGACCTGATGCTCCAGCCCGCGCTCGGCCATAAGCTGCATGCCGACGCAGATGCCAAGGAACGGAACCCCCTGACCCACACGCTCAAACATCGCCTCACGCAGGCCGGGCATACGGGCGAGACCCATGGCGCAATCGGCGAATGCACCCTGGCCAGGCAGCACGATGCGGTCGGCGCTGAGCACGATGGCAGGGTCAGAGGTCACGCGGACATCACCCACAATGCCGCTGCGATCGGCTGCCAGCACCAAGGCCCTGCCGGCAGAAGCAAGGTTGCCGCTGCCATAATCGATGACGACGATGCGCATCAGGCGGCTGCGTCGGCAATGAGGTCGGGACGGACAGCGAGCAAACGGCCGATTGCGCCGTCGAACGTGCTGGCGGCGATGACGTGGGCGAGGTCGTAGCCGCGCCATTCCAGCGCCAGACGGCGGAGATCATTGCCGAATACGCCGAACGCGATGGATACAACGAGCGACACGCCAGGAGGTGCGAACCGGCTCGTGGCGATATCGAGGGCCAATGCAAGGCCCGCGAAAATCCAGGCCCCGTTGGCGGCGAACCAGAACGGGCCGAAGACGAACGCCCAGAAGGAGAAGCCTTCTGGAATCAACTCGGGCTTGCGGCCTTGGGCGACGAGAACGGTCCAGGTTTTCATAGCGAGCCCTTTGTCGAAGGCACAGCGTTGCCCAGGCGTGGGTCAAGTGTCACGGCCTGACGCAGGGCGCGGGCGGCGGATTTGAAGCTGGCTTCGGCCACGTGGTGCGCGTTGGTGCCGGCGAGCTGGCGGATATGCAGCGTGATGAGCGCGTTGGAGGCCAGGGCGCGGAAGAACTCCTCAAACAGCTCAGTGTCCATCTCGCCGATTTTCGGGCGCTCGAACGACACGCTCCATGCGGTGTGGGCGCGGCCGGAAATGTCGATGGCGGCTTCAACCAGAGCTTCGTCCATTGGAATGACGGCGTGGCCGAAGCGGGTGATGCCGCGCTTTTCGCCGAGGGCCTGCAAGAGCGCCTGACCCAGGACGATGCCGATATCCTCGGTGGTGTGGTGGAAATCGATATGCAGATCACCCACCGCCTTCACGTCGAGATCGAACAGCGCGTGGCGGCACAGGGCCGTCAGCATATGGTCGAGGAAGCCGATGCCGGTTTCGATGTGGCTCACGCCGCTGCCGTCGAGGTTCAGCGTGAGGGTGATGTCCGTCTCGGCGGTTTTGCGGGTGATGGTGGAAATGCGTGCCATGCGCCATGCACTAGCCGAAAACCCAGGGCGGCGGCAAACGACTTGCGGTACGATGCGCGATGTCCCATCTGGCTGGGATGCAAACATCATCCCCCAGCAATCATGATCCCGTGGGCTGGCACGGCACGACTATTCTGTGTGTCCGGCGCGGAGCCAATGTTGCCATGGCCGGTGACGGTCAGGTGACGCTTGGGCAGACCGTGATCAAAGGCACCGCGCGCAAGGTGCGGCGGATTGGCGGCGGGGCTGTGCTGGCCGGGTTTGCCGGGGCGACGGCGGACGCGTTCACGCTGCTGGAGCGGTTGGAGGCGAAGCTGGAGCGGTATCCGAACCAGCTGGAGCGCGCGTGCGTGGAGCTGGCGAAGGATTGGCGGACGGATCGCTATCTGCGCCGACTGGAGGCGATGATGGCGGTGGCTGATGTGGATCACTCCTACACGCTGACCGGCAATGGCGACGTGCTGGAGCCGGATGACGGGATCATCGCCATTGGGTCCGGCGGGAATTTCGCCCTGGCCGCGGCGCGCGCGTTGATCGAACTGCCGGAGATGGGGGCGGAGGAAGTGGCCCGCCGTGCCATGAAGATCGCGGCTGATATCTGCGTCTACACCAACCATTCTCTGATTGTGGAGACGCTGTGATGGACGCCCTTTCTTACACGCCACCGAGCTTCACACCCCGCGAGATTGTGGGCGAATTGGATCGATTCATCATTGGGCAGGCCGATGCCAAGAAGGCTGTGGCCATCGCATTGCGCAATCGCTGGCGGCGGCAGCAGCTGCCGGAGGGTATTCGGGAGGAGGTTGTTCCGAAGAACATCCTGATGATCGGGCCGACCGGCTGCGGCAAGACGGAAATTGCGCGCCGGCTGGCAAAGCTGGCGCAGGCACCGTTTCTGAAGGTAGAGGCGACGAAGTTCACCGAGGTTGGCTATGTCGGGCGCGATGTGGAGAGCATTGTGCGTGATTTGGTCGAGATCAGCATCACCATGCTGCGGGATACGCGGCGCAGGGATGTGCAGGCCAAGGCCGAGATGGCGGCGGAGGAGCGGCTGATCACGGCGCTGTGCGGCGAGCAGGCGGCGGCGGACACACGCTCCAAATTCCGGCGGATGCTGCGCTCCGGCGAGATGGAGGATCGCGAGATTGAGGTGGCAGTGAGTGAGCCGCCGCAGCAGGGCGTGGATATGTCCAATCTGCAGCCGGGCATGGCGATCAATCTGGGCGACATGATGAAGGGGATGTTCGCCAAGCCGCCTTCGCCGCGGAAGATGACGGTGGCGGCGGCTCGGGCGGCGCTGACGCGGGAGGAGGCGGACAAGCTGCTCGATGCAGAGAGCCTGACGCGTGACGCAGTGGCGCATGTGGAGGCGAACGGCATCGTATTCCTCGATGAAATCGACAAAATTTGTGCGCGAAGTGAGAACGGGGTGCGCGGCGGTGATGTGTCTCGTGAGGGTGTGCAGCGGGATTTATTGCCGCTGATCGAGGGGACGACGGTGACCACCAAGCATGGGCCGGTGAAGACGGATCATATTCTGTTCATTGCGTCTGGTGCGTTTCATCTGGCCAAGCCGTCGGATTTGTTGCCGGAGTTGCAGGGGCGGTTGCCTATTCGGGTGGAGCTGTCTCCGCTGTCGCGCCACGATCTAAAGCGCATTCTGATCGAGCCGGAGCATTCGCTACTGAAGCAGTATCAGGCGTTGATGGCGACCGAGGGTGTGACGCTGGAGTTCACCGATGACGCGGTGGGCGATCTGGCGGAACTGGCAGCGGATATCAACGACCGGGTGGAGAATATCGGCGCCCGGCGGCTGCACACGGTGCTGGAGAAACTGCTGGAGGAGATCAGCTTCTCGGCTTCCGATAAGGGCGGCTCCACCGAAACGGTCGACGCCGCCTACGTCCGCGACCGCGTGGCCCCGCTGGCGACGAAGGGGGATTTGAGCCGGTTTATTTTGTAGACCACCTTACGGCTGGTAAGTTATAACGTGAGTATCAACAAGGATCTCCGTTATGCACTCACTTAAGGTCATCCAGGTCGGCAATTCCCTCGGCGTCACGCTGCCGAAGGAATTGCTTGGCAAGCTCGGTGTGGGCAAGGGCGACACGCTTTACAGCATCGAGACGCCGGATGGCGTGCGGCTGACCACACATGACCCAGAATTTGAGGCACAGATGGAGGTGGCACGCGAGATTATGAAGCGCCGCCGTGCGGTGTTGCGCGAACTGGCAAAGTGACGCTCCGGGCAGTGGCCGGGACGGTCTGGCTCACCCGACAGGTCATTCTGGCCATCCATGACGAACAGCTTGCCGAGCATGGTGGAGCCTCGGGCTTGCGAGACTCCGGCCTGCTCGACAGCGCAATCGCGCGGCCGGGCAACCACGCCTATTACGGTGACGCCGATATCCCCGAACTTGCCGCCATCGCCGCTATGGCACTGGCGCAGAACCATCCGTTCATCGACGGCAACAAGCGCACCGCCTATGTGGCGCTCGAATATTTCCTAATCGCGAATGGCTATGTGCTGACCGCGACGGACGCGGAATCGGTGGTCGCGATGATGGCGTTGGCGGCGGGTGAATTATCGGATGACGAGTTCATCGACTGGGTGCGCCACGCAAGCCAGCCACGCCCTTGACCAATCGGCCTCTCACGCGCACCTGCAGGCTATGACCGATCCATTTTTCGTCCCTGAGGAAGCCACCGCCGCTGAGGCCATCGCTGTGATTGGCGAGGAGCTGGAGCTGTTTGATGATTGGATGGAGCGGTATCGCCACATCATCGATCTGGGGGCGAAGCTGCCTTCGTTTCCGGCGGAATGGCAGAATGACGCGCATCGGGTGCCCGGCTGTCAGAGCCAGGTGTGGTTTGAGGCGGTGATGCGGGATGGGCGGCTGTTCTTTGCCGGAAGCTCCGACGCTGCTATCGTCTCCGGGCTCGTGGCGCTGTTGTTGCGCGTCTATTCCGGGCGGCCGCCTGCGGAGATTGCGGCGACAGACCCGGTGTTCCTCAAAAACCTCGGCCTGCTCGAAGCGCTTTCGACCAATCGAGGCAATGGCATTGCCTCGATGGCCCGGAAAATCCGCGAAGTGGCAGCGCTGTCAGCGGTCTAGCTTAGCCGCGACCATATTGAACCGAACCGATTCAATATGATCGGGCGTTGCTCTAGCTTAGCCGCCGGCAGCGTCCAGCGCTTGGGCCAGATCGGCCACGATGTCGTCGATATGCTCGATGCCGATGCAGAGCCGCACATAGCCGTCGGAGACGCCGGTGGCCAGTTGCTCGTCTGCGCTGAGCTGGGAATGTGTGGTCGTCGCCGGATGGATCGCAAGGCTGCGCGTGTCGCCGATATTGGCGACGTGGTAGAACATCTTGAGCGCTTTGATGAAGGCGAGCCCGGCTGCCTTGCCGCCCTTCAGCTCCATGCCAATCATGCCGCCCTGGCCGCGCGGGAGGTATTTGGCGGCGCGTTCGGCATCAACGCCGGTTGCGGTGGACGGATGGATCACGCGCGCCACCTCTGGCCGGCCGGACAGGAATTTCACGACGGCTGAGGCATTCTCGCAATGCGCCCGCATGCGCAGCGCCAGCGTCTCGGCACCTTGCAGGATCAGAAACGCGTTGAACGGGCTGATCGCCGAGCCGAGGTCGCGCAGCAGCGTGACGCGCATTTTGAGGATGTAGGCGATCGGGCCGAGCGGCTTGACCGCCTGGCTCCACACCGCGCCGTGATAGCTCGGATCGGGTGTGTTCAGCAGCGGCTGGCGGGCCGGATTGGCCTCCCAGTCGAAATTTCCGCCGTCGATGACCATGCCGCCGATGCTGGTGCCGTGCCCGCCGATGTATTTGGTGAGCGAGTAGATGATCACCGCAGCCCCGTGATCGAACGGACGCACCAGCAGCGGGGCGGCCGTGTTGTCCATGATAAGCGGAATGCCGAAGCGGCGGCCGATGGCGGCCACTTCAGCAATTGGGAACACCCGCAGCTTCGGGTTCGGCAGCGTCTCGGCGTAATAGGCGCGGGTGCGGTCATCGGTGGCGCGGGCAAAGGCCTCGGGATCTTGCGGGTCAACGAACCGGACTTCGATGCCCTGGTCCTTCAGCGTGTTGGCGAACAGGTTCCAGGTGCCGCCGTAAAGGTCGGTCGAGCTGACGATGTTGTCACCGGCGCGGGCGACGTTCTGCACGGCGAGGGCGGACGCGGATTGGCCGGATGACAATGCAAGTGCCGCAACCCCACCTTCCAACGCCGCGACGCGCTTTTCCAGCACGTCGGTCGTGGGGTTCATGATGCGGGTGTAGATATTGCCCAGCGCGCGCAATCCGAACAGGTCGGAGGCATGTTCGGGGCTCTCGAACTGATAGGCCGTCGTCTGATAGATCGGCACCGCCACTGCCGTTGTCGCCGGGTCAGCCCGCCAGCCGGCGTGAAGGGCCAAGGTCTCTGGATGTGTGCTCATCTGGTGCGCTCCTTGTTTACTGTTCTGGGTGGGGCCGGCAGCAAGGTTAGGCGGAAATCACAAACAGCGCGATCACGCAAAACAGGCTGACGCCCCAACTGAGGCTCCGCAGAGTGGGTTTGTCGGTGATGTACAGCACTGTGTAGCCGATGCGGGCGAGCGCCCAGAGGCCTGCGATGTAATTTGTCGTTGTCGGATTGGCGTGTGCGATTGTGGCGACGAGCACGGCGGCGGCGAAGCCTGGGAGCGCTTCGAAATGGTTGCGGTGCGCCCACTCCGCCCGCCTGCGCCATCCAGTCAAGCTTTCCTGCCAAAGGCGGGGCTGGCTGTTGTCGAGGCCGCTACCGCCCACCTTGGAAATGCCGGTGGTGATGAGCGGCATCAGAATCGCCACCAGGATCATCCAAAGTGCGAACGTCATGCTGCGGTCTCCGTCTTGTCAGGGGTGCGATCGGCGGGTCGTTCCGGAGGCGCACGGTCGAGGGTGAGGGGTAGCCAGATGGAGAAGGTGGAGCCCTGGCCAGGCTCACTTTCGATGGCCAGCACGCCGCGATGGCGATTGACGATGTGCTTGATGATGGCGAGGCCGAGGCCGGTGCCGCTGATCTCGGTGCGGCCACGGCTGCGCGCCTTGTCCACTCGGTAGAAGCGCTCTGTGAGGCGGGGGATATGTTCGCGCGCGATACCGGCACCATCGTCGGCCACCGCGAACAGCAGCCCGGCGCGGGAGGGCCAGCGGCCGCCTTGTGGGGCGGGGGCAAGGCTGATGCGGATGTGGCCAGCGTCTCGGCCATATTTCAGCGCATTGTCGACGAGGTTGGTGACAACCTGTGCCATCTGATCGGAATCGGCCACCACACTGGGCGCATCCGCCGCGATGTCGAGCATAAGGGTGACGGCACGGGCCGTGATGCGCTGCTCGAACCCGGCGAGCACGCGAGTGATCAGCGGTGGTAGGCTGACACGTTCGGAGGGCGGCTGGTGTTCGGTCAGCTCAATGCGGCTGAGGCTCATCAGGTCGTCGATCAAGCGACTCATGCGCTCGGACTGTTCAGCCATGATGGCGAGGAAACGCTCGCGCGCTTCGACGTCGTCACGCGCGGGGCCTTGCAGGGTGGCGATGAAGCCCATGACACTGGCGAGCGGGGTGCGCAGTTCGTGGCTCGCGTTGGCCACAAAATCCGCACGCATCCGTTCAACCGCGCGCTCTCGCGTTCGGTCGGACAGCACAAGGATGGCGTGGCCGCCATCGGCCAGGGGTGGGTCCATCACGAGAACGGAGGCGGCGACTTCGCGCTGCACGGGGACGGGGAGCACGAGTTCGGCGGTCTGGGTTGCACGCTTGCTGAACGCGGCCTCGATCGCACCGCGCAGATCGGGGTGGCGCAGCACGGCGGGCATGTCGGCCCCAAAAGCGGCACGAGCGGCGGCGTTGGCGCGGCGCACCTGACGATCGGCTCCGAGAACCAGAAGTGGGTCGGGCAGACGTTCGACAATGGCCTCGTTGGCGGCAAGCAGTTGGCCGACCAGCGTGGCACGGGAGGCCAGCGTGCGCGACAGGCGTTCGATGTTGCGAGTGACGCGCTCGATGGAGGGCAGGCGGGGCGCGGCGGCGGCGGCAGACAGCGCTGTGGTGTTTTCAAGAGCCGCCTGACGCAGCGTTTCAGACAGCAATTCGACGTCGTGAACCCAGATCACCGCCACGGCACCGGCCGCCAGAACACACAAAATGACCCCGACCGTGGCGGCGAGGCCGGGCAACAATCCGCTTAGCCAAAGACCGCACAGCACGGCGGTGGGCATGCCGGACAGCACGACGGTTGTTGTGAACAATCGTGCCGAGCGCTGTGTGGCGCGACCGCTTTGTGGATTGCTGGCGGACGGGTCGCTCAGGTGCCGGGTGCTCCCAGTGTCTCGGGCGATGGCTCGATCATCTGCGGACCACCGCGCTGGATTTCGAACAACGCAAGGCCTCGGCGGACGGAACCGTCTGGTTGCAAAGCGACCAAGCCATCGACGCCGGCAAAGCCTTCGGGGCGGGTGAGAGAGGCGGTGGAGAATCCACCTGCGCCAGCCACCACACGGGCAATTGCTGCGGCATCATAGGCGAGATCGGCCAAACCGGGGGCGGCACTGCCGTATTTGGCGGTGTATTGCTGGTCAAACGCCGAGCGCAAAGCAGGGTCCGGCGCGGCATACCAGGCACCATTGAGGCTTGCACCGGCGCGAGCGGCTGGATTGGCCCACAAGGCCGGGCCGAGCAGCCGCACCGGAGGCGTATCGACATCGTAGTACGGCAACAGGCTGGTGATTTCGCCCAAATGATCGCCGGTGGCCGCGAGCAGCAATGCGTCAAACGGTGGCGACGGGATGGAGCGTTTGGACAACTCAGCGGCGGTTTTACGACCCTCCGGCGTCCCGAGCGCGCGCGCTGCCTTGATTTGCGCATCGAACGGGCCGCGGCGTGCAGCGTAGTGTGAAAGATCGCGCACGGCAGAATTGGCGGCCTGCATTCCTTCTCCCACCGTGCGAATATCCGGGCTGCCTGCTCCGGCTGCGAGGGTGGATTGCAGCAGCGCGTCAGATAACGCATGGCCAAATTCGTTTGGTGGCAGGAGGGCTGCGAAATGCTGCTTGCCCTGCGCAGTGCTGGCAGCAACGAGGCGGCGGACCTGCTGGGCTGGCGTGAGGCCGAGCACCCAAACGCCGGGGCGCTGCTGGGCGGCATCACTGGTGAAGGCAAGCATCGCCACGCCGGCCGCGGTGGCCGGTGCAGTGGCAGCGGCGGTTTCCTGAGATGTCAGCGGCCCCAGCAACAGGGTGGCACCACCAGAGATAGCCTGGGTGGCGGCGTCGGCGGCACCTTCCGGCGTTCCATGGGTGTCGATGACATCCAGCGCCGGAGAACCCGGTGCGGCCAATGCAAGTTGGGCGGCTTGCGCCAGTGCGGTCCCGCGTTCGGCGTTCGGACCCGTGAGCGGGGCCAGCATAGCGATCCGGGTGCCAGAAGGCGCGGGCTGAGGTAGCACGGTTGCCATGGGAGCGGCTGCGTCACCTTGCGCGGGAATACGAGGCTGGATCTGCGGCTCAGTGTGAGGCAGGCGCGTTGCCGCATAGTCGTCCATGGCGGTGTAATAGCCATTGGCCCCACCGCAGCCGGGCAGTGCTAGAGTAACGACCAGGAGAGCCAATGCCCCAAAACGACGAGACTGCCTCCAACCCTGCCGAAGCTGATCCATCCGACTTTCCTTTGCAGCCGACCCCACTGGAACCGCGTCTCTCGGCTCCCCCGAACGGTCTTGTGCTGGTTTCCACGCCCATCGGCAACCTTGGCGATATGACGCCGCGGGCGGTGGCAGCTTTAAAGGCGAGCGATCTGATTTTGTGCGAGGACACGCGGACCAGCGGGCGGCTGTTGGCGGCGTATGATATTCGCGCGCCGCTGGGGGCGTTGCATGATCACAACGAGGAAGGCCGTATTCCCGGTGTGTTGGAGATGTTGCGGGCGGGCAAACGGGTTTCGGTGATTTCTGACGCCGGAATGCCGCTGGTTTCAGACCCCGGATTCCGTCTGGTGCGGGCGGCGCTGGCGGAGGGATTGCCGGTGGGCGGACTTCCCGGTGCCAATGCTGCGATGCTCGCACTTGTGTTGTCTGGCCTGCCACCGCAGCCATTTTTATTTCATGGCTTTCCGCCACCTCGGCAGGCGGCGCGCGCCCGGTTGTTCGCGGGCCTGCGCGCTGCTGAGCGGGCGGGTCTGTCCGCCACCACGATTTGGTATGAGGGTCCGCATCGGCTCGCGGAGACGCTGGCCGATATGGCGGAGGCGTTTGGGCCTCGGCCAGCCGCCGTCGCTCGGGAGCTCACCAAGCGGTTTGAGGAGGTTCGACGCGGCACGCTTGTGGAGCTGGCAGCCTTTTACGCCGAAGCGGAGGCTCGGGGCGAGATCACTATTGTGGTCGGCCCGTCCCCTGACGAGGTGACCGAGGAGGCGGATGTTGATGCTTTGTTGGTGGAGGCGTTGCAGGGGGCGTCGCTGAAGCAGGCCGTGGCGTCGGTCACTGCGGCAACGGGGCTGCCGCGGAAGCAGGTCTATGCGAGGGCGTTGGCGCTCAGATCGTAGGTCGTGGGTGGCGTTAATAGAGCGTGATCGCAAGGTTTGACGATTTATTGTCTGGTGTTGAGCCAGATGGCGTTGCTTTGTGTCAGTTATGATAACGGATCAACCCACTTATCCCGAGCGCACGATATTCGACGTGATCAACGCGATCATGAATGCCGTGGGCGGTTGGGGATTGAGCGGCGCGCTGCAGCACGAGCTGGCGCAGCTGATCTGCCGCAGGCTGGGCAATATCCGGGCGCATTTCCAAAGGTTCCAAGCGGGCAAGCTTTGGCGGAGACGGCCCAGGGAGGCGACGCCGGCGGTTGTGGAGGCTGATCCGGCGGAGGCGGAAGGTGGGGTTGAAGAACCCGCCATTCGATCCGCAGCGGCGAAGCTATGGCCCTCTCGGTTTGGCTGGCTGCTCAAGCGGATGGGGTATCAGACGCAGCCGTTCCGGCAGTGGTGGGAAGAGGTGCTGAAGTTGCCGGAGGTGGTGGCATATCTGGCGGCGTCTCCCCAGGCGGCGCGCAAAATGCGCCCGATCTGCCGGGCATTCGGGATTTCCAGCGAGGAGCTGGGGCTGCCACGCAAGATCAGGGTGCCTCGCCCACGCAAGCCGCGGCAGCCACGTTACATCGACATCCCTTTGCGCAAGCCGGGCGCGCCTGGGCCTCGCTGGGTGTTCCGATGTTATCGCTGGCGGGGGCCTCGATACGTAAAACTCAAAGATTGAGCGTGGGAGATGCGCGTCTATTTCGTTGCAATACCGTAACGTAAGCCCACTATGCGGCGCTGGTATAGCGGGATGCGGCGAAATCATCGGTTTCGATGTCGGGTTTGCGGCCGGACATCAGATCCGCCAGCACCCGGCCGGAACCGCAGGCCATGGTCCAGCCCAAGGTGCCGTGGCCGGTGTTGGTCCAGAGGTTGCTGAGTTTGGTGGGGCCGATGATGGGGGTGCCGTCTGGCGTCATGGGGCGCAGGCCGGTCCAGAAGGTGGCGCGGCTGACATCGCCGCCGGCGGGGAACAGATCACCCACGGATTTCTCCAGCGTGGCGCGGCGGGGGCTGGAGAGATTGAGGTTGAAGCCCGCCAGTTCCGCTGTGCCGCCGACACGAATGCGGTCGCCAAGCCGGGTGATGGCGACTTTATAGGTCTCGTCCATCACCGTCGAATGGGGTGCGGCGTGCTCATCGGTGATGGGAACGGTGATGGAATAGCCCTTCACCGGGTAGATCGGCAGGTTGATGCCGAGTGGACGGAGGAGGGCTACGGAGTAGCTGCCGAGGGCCACCACATAGGCGTCGGCGGTGAATTCGCCTTCCGAGGTGACAACGCCGGTGATGCGCCCGGCCTCATGCCGAAGGGCCTGGATGGTGACGCCCTGGCGGAAGGTGACGCCAAGCTCGGCTGCGATGGCGGCGAGGCGTTGGGTGAAAATATGGGCATCTCCGGTCTGGTCACCGGGAAGGCGAAGTCCGCCGACGAAGGGGACGGCGGCGTGGGCCAAGGCGGGTTCGGCTGCGATGCAACCGGCGGGGTCGAGCACGGCGTAGGGCACGTTGGAGGCGTCGAGCACGCGGGTGTCATCGACCACATGGTCGAGTTGTTTTTGGGTGCGGAAGAGTTGGAGTGTGCCCTCGGTGCGGTGATCGTATTGGATGCCTGTGGCTTGCCGCAGATCATCCAGCCGGTCCCGGCTGTATTCGGCGATGCGCACCATTCGGCCCTTGTTGCGGGCATAGGCGTCCTCGGTGCAGTTGGCCAGCATGCGGGCGACCCAGGCGTAGAGGCTGGTGTCCATCAGCGGGTGCAGCACCAAAGGCGAGTGCTTCATCATCAGCCATTTCAGGGCCTTGATGGGAATGCCGGGGGCGGCCCAGGGGGCGGAATAGCCGGGCGAGACCTGGCCAGCGTTGGCGAAACTGGTTTCCATGCCGGCGGCAGGCTGGCGGTCGATGACGGTGACTTCATGGCCTTCGCGCGCGAGGTAGTAGGCGGAGGTCACGCCAACGACGCCGCTGCCGAGAATGAGGATGCGCATGGTTCAGCCCCCGATGTAGCGCCGGGCGTAGCGGGCACCCAGGCTGGTGGTGAGGAGTTCGTAGCCGATGGTGCCGGCGGCGGTGGCGGCGGCATCGAGATCATGATGGGTGCCGATGAGGTCAACGAGATCGCCGACATGCACCTCTGCGTCGGTGGCATCGAAGATGATGCTGTCCATCGAGACGCGGCCCATGACGGGGAGTTTGGTGTCGTGGATGTAGGCGGCACCTTGCGGGCCAGTGCTGCGCAGGAATCCGTCCGCATAACCCACGGCCACGGTGGCAAGCCTTGTTGGACGGGTGGTGATGCGGGTGTGGCCGTAGCCGACCGCCGTGCCTTCTGGGACCATGCGAACCTGCATCACCAAACCCTGCAGTCGCACGACGGGGTGGAGCGGATTGGGGCTGCCGGATTGCGGGTTTACGCCGTAGAGCCCGGCACCGGCGCGGACGATGTCGAAATGATAGTCAGGGCCGAGGAAAATGCCGGAGGTGGCCGAGAGGCTGGCGGGAATGCCGGGGAAGCGCCGGACTATTCGGCGGAAGGCGGCCAGTTGCGATGCGTTGGCCGGATGCTCCGGTGTGTCGGCGCAGGCGAGATGGCTCATGACCACGAGCACGTCGATGCCGGTGAGATCAAGCGGCTCGTTTTCCGGCAGGCCGAAACGGGACATGCCGGTGTCGAATTGCAGCAGTGCCGGAAGGGTTTTGCCGCGTGCCGCCGCCAGGGTTCGCCACGCCGCCACCTGCTCCGGGCTGTTCAGAACTGGGATGATGCCGTGATCCGCGAAACTGGGCTCAGCGCCTGGCGTTGGGCCATGCAGCACCACAACTTTGGCATCAGCCGGAAGCACGGCGTGAAGCGCGATCGCTTCGGCGAGGTGGGCCACGAAAAACCAGCGGCATCCCTCGGCGGCGAGCATGGTGGCGATGCGGGATGCGCCCATGCCGTAGCCATCGGCTTTCACCACGCAGCCGCAATGGGTGGCAGGGCTGAGCTTGTCGCGCATGGTGCGGTAATTGGCGCGAATGGCGTTGAGGTCGATGGTCAACAGCCCACCGGCAGCCCCTATGGCGTCGCGGTCGGCATCGTTCAGCGTTTGGATCGAGGCTGTGTCCATCTAACGATGATACGCAAGAGGCAGGCCAATTTCTGTGCGTTGTTTCGATGCTTGTTGCTTTGTGGGGTGTTTTTTCGCAGGATAATTGACGTGTTCGCAGAATCTGTCAGGGCATCATGGACCGGCTGGACGAGCATATGATCCGCGTGTTGCGTGCGGATGGGCGGATCAGCAATGCCGATTTGGCAGCCCAGGTGGGGCTGTCGGCTTCGGCATGTTTGCGTCGGTTGCGGCTGCTGGAATCGCGCGGGGTGATCCGTGGCTACACCGCCATCATTGATCAGGTGCCGGAGAGTGAAGGCGCTGTGGTGATCGTGCAGATCACGCTGGAGCGGCAGACCGATGAGTGCTTCACGCGGTTTGAGCAGGCGGCGCGGCGGGTGGCTGAAATTCGCGAATGTTATCTGATGACCGGCGCGTTCGACTATCAGCTCACCGTTGTGGCCGCAGATACGGGGGATTACGAACGTATCCACAAGGATCTGCTGTCGCGTCTGCCGGGTGTGGCGCGCATTCAGTCCAATTTTGCCATTCGCCGGGTGATCCAGCCGGTGGCACGCTGAGGAGTGAGACCTATGCGAATTGCCGTGCTGCATTTCTCGCACGAGACCGTGACGTTCCTGCCGGCCGACACGACGCTGGAAGATTTCGTCTATCCGGGTTCACCCTGCTCGGGGGAGGCGCTGCTGGCGTTTGATCCGCGCGGCTATATGGGCGGGTTCGTGCAGGTGGCGCGTGAGTTTGCTGGTGTGGAGTTGGTGGGCATCGAGTCGCCGCTTTGGCCAAAAACTGGCACCGGCTCCGGCTGGGTGACAACAGAGGCGTTCGAGCATTTTACAGACGTTATGATGAGGGAGCTGCGCGCGCAGGGTCCGTTCGACGGCATCTATTTGTGCGTGCATGGCGCAATGGCGGTGCGTGGGGTGGACCGGCCCGAGGCGGAACTGGCACGGCGGGTGCGGGAGGTGATTGGCGCGTCTGCCCGGATTGCCGGCACGTTCGACCCACACGGCAACGAGGACGGCGAGTTCCTGCGCCACGCCGATATGGCGTTCACCGTGAAATACTTCCCGCATTACGACATGCATCTGCAGGGCGAGCGCGCCGCGCGGATGCTGGTGCGCAGCATCCGGGGCGATTACGCGCCGAGCACCGTTACGGTTGAAGTGCCGATTATCTCGCCCACCGTGGTGCAATGGACGGGTGCATCGCCTTGGAGCGATCTTGTGCAGCGCGCGCTGACCTGGGAGGCGCGGGAGCCTGATGTCTACGTGAACGTATTCTTCGGTTTTCCGTGGTCGGACGTGCCGGATGTGGGCATGACCATTCAGGTGATGAGCAACGGCAAGCCTGACCTCGCACAGAAAATTGCCGATGACATGGCAGGATTTGCGTGGCGCAAGCGGGAGGCGTTGCTCAACACCATCACCTTGTTCAGCGTGCCGGATGCCGTGGCGCATGCACGTGATGCGGCGAAGCCGGTTGTGCTGGCGGATTACTCCGATCGCTCGGGTGCCGCCACGTTCCTGCTGCGTGAGATCGTTCAGGAGAAGCTACCGCGCGTGCTGATTGCCAGCGTTATGGATGCCGAAGCGGTGGCACAGATACTCGCCAGCGGGGCCAAACCGGGGGATGCCTTCAATATGCTGGTGGGCGGCCGGGTGGATATTTCGGCCGGTGAACCCGTGCGCATCGAGGGGCGGATAATAGGAATTGACTCCGCCCGCTCCTGGGTTCATGTGGAGTTCGGCGATGGATGCGTGCTGATTGTGAGCCCGTTCCTGGTGCAAATTACCGAGCCGTCGCAGCTTGAGGCAGCTGGGATTGTGTTGCGTGATTTCGACGTGTTCGTCATCAAATCCCGCGCCCATTTCCGCCGGGGTTTTGACGATAGCGGGTTTGCCAAGACCATTCTGCTGGTGGAGCCGCCTGAGCCGTTTATGGGCACCGTGCGGCTGGATGCGCTGCATTACGACAATGTCGATCTCGGCCGGTTTTATCCGTATGGCGCCCCGGTGTTTCCATCAGTGGGATGATGCGCTGGCTGGCCGTTCTGCTGGCAGCATTGGTGTTCGTGGCGTTCTGGCTGTTCGACACGGTGGCGCTGGTGCGACTTGGGGCGACCTGCGTCACTGGTCATTGCGGGGTGAGCGTTCGCACCTTGCTTTTGATCACAGCGGCCGTGGCGATGGTTTTGCTTGTGCGATACGGATGGCGGCGGTTGCAGCACATGCGGGCGGCACACAGGCCGAAGCGTCGCAAGGGGCGGGCTACGTCAGGTCGAGTTCCCAAGTCTCGTCGGTGACGTGGCAGCCAAACGACACGCCTGAGACGCTGGCGATCAGGCGGAACCCGGCTTTGGCGTAGATGCCGCGTGCGGCGGAGAGCATGCTCATGGTCCACAGCACCATGCGCCTGTAGCCACGCTGGCGGGAAAAATCGATCGCAGCCTCAGTGAGCAGGCGACCGACACCCAGTCCGCGCGCTGATGGGTCTACGATGAGCATGCGCAGCTTCGCGGTTTTGTCCTCAACGCCCACGACAAACACCGAGCCGACCTTGCGGCCCTGGTATTCGGCGATCCAGGCGGCGTCATGCGCGGCATCAAAGCTGCGCATCACTTCGACAACGATCTCGGCCACCGCAACCTCGAAGCTGCGGTCCAGTCCGTATTCAGAAGCATAGATAAGCCCGTGCTGCGAGATGACCCAGCCAAGGTCACCCGGCAGCAACGGTCGCAGCCAGATGAAGCTGGCCTGCGGGTCGGCGGTGAGAAGTGGCTCTACCTCTCGATACACATTACCTCTCGATGCACATGGCAACGCCCATGCCGCCGCCGATGCATAGCGTGGCAAGACCCTTCTTCGCGTCCCGCTTTGCCATTTCGTGCAGCAATGTCACCAGGATGCGAGCGCCCGAGGCGCCAATCGGATGGCCAATTGCGATGGCCCCGCCGTTGACGTTCACCTTGCCCGTGTCCCAGCCAATGTCTTTGTTGACGGCACAGGCCTGGGCAGCAAAAGCCTCATTGGCTTCGATGAGGTCGAGATCTGCGGCCTTCCAGCCGGCCCGCTCCAATGCGGCGCGGCTGGACGGGATCGGGCCGGTACCCATCACCTGCGGATCAACACCCGCGGTGGCGAAACTGGCGATACGGGCGAGCGGCGTGAGGCCACGGCGGCTGGCTTCTTTGGCGGACATGATGGTCAGCACGGCGGCCCCGTCGTTCAGGCCAGAGGCGTTGCCTGCCGTCACCGTGCCGTCCTTGCTGAAGGCGGGGCGCAGCTTTGCCATACCGTCGGGCGACGCGTCATGACGAATGTATTCGTCAGCGCTGACAACAACATCGCCCTTGCGGGTTTTGACCGTTACCGGCGCAATCTCGCTCTCGAACTTGCCGGCCTTCTGTGCGGCCGAGGCCTTGGCCTGCGAGTGGGCGGCGAATTCGTCCTGCTGCTCGCGGGTGATCTGGAACGCCTTCGCCACGTTCTCAGCCGTCGTGCCCATGTGGTAGCCGAAAAAGGCGTCCCACAGGCCATCGCGGATCATGGTGTCGATGAAAGCGAGGTCACCCATTTTCTGACCGGCGCGCAGATGGGCAGCATGCATGGACATGCTCATGCTCTCCTGCCCGCCGGCGAGCACGATGCTGGCTTCACCGCTGCGGATCTGGTTGGCGGCAAGTGCCACCGCGCGCAGGCCCGAGCCACAGACCTGGTTGATGCCGAATGCCGTCGCACTGTCGGGGATGCCGGCATTGCGCGCCGCCTGACGTGCCGGGTTCTGGCCCTGGCCTGCGGTGAGCACCTGGCCGAGAATGACTTCGTGAACATCGGCAGCTTCGATACCGGCGCGTGCGATGGCGGCCTGAATGGCCGTGGTGCCGAGCGTGGACGCAGACACTGCCGCGAAGGCACCATTGAAGCTGCCGACCGGCGTACGCGCGGCGGATACGATGACGACGTCTTCCATTTTAGCATCTCCCGGTGGGCTTGTTTGTCAAAACATAGGCCAGGACCGCGTTGCGTGAAAGCAGTGCTATACGCGGCGCTGCATCGCACCATTGGCAGCGAGCAGACACGTGCTATCGTTCGTCAACTACGTAACGTGAGGTCGTCATGTCGGAAGCCGCCAAATCATCTCAGGCCGATGCCGAGATGAAGCCCGTTGTGGTCAAGAAATACGCCAACCGGCGGCTCTATAACACTGAAAGCTCAAGCTATATCACGCTTGATACGCTGGCCGACATGGTGCGCGAGGGGCGTCACTTCGTCGTCTATGACGCCAAGACCAGCGATGATATCACGCGCAGTGTGCTCACCCAGATCATCGTCGAGGAGGAGGGCAAGGGCAAAGCTATGCTGCCCACCGGCTTCCTGCGCCAGCTGATCGGCTTCTACGGCAATTCGATGCAGGGCCTCGTACCCAGCTATCTGGAGCAGGCAATGGCCAGCTTCGCGAGCCAGCAGGAGCAGATGCGTCTGGCCATGCAGCAGACCATGGGCACCTTCTTCCCGTTCAAGGTGGATGAGGTAGGCCGGCAGAATGTGGCGATGATGGAACGTGCGATGAGCCTGTTCTCACCGTTCTATCCGCATGATGGCAGCGAGGTGCCACGCCCTACCGCCAATCAGGCAGCCGGTCAGGCGGTTGAAGAAGAACTGGCCACGCTGCGTGCAGAGATCGAAGATCTGCGGGCAAAACTTGCAGCATCAACCAAGAAGGCCGGCAAATGAGCGAAGGTACCTGGCCGCAGGCACGCGGAACCTTCAGCCTGGGCGATTTTACGGTGCAGTCCGGTGAGGTGATCACCGATGCCAAGCTGGAGTGGAAAACGCACGGCACGCTGTCGGCTGCGCGTGACAACGTGATCATCTACCCGACCAGCTATGGCGCGCAGCACCCAGACCTCGAGTGGCTGATCGGGCCGGACAAGATCTTGGATCCAACGCGTTGGTTTATTGTTATTCCGGACATGTTCAGCAATGGGTTTTCGAGTTCTGCTGCGACCCACCCCGCCTTTCCGAAGGTCGTTACTTCCTGGGACAACGTTCAGGCGCAGATGCGTTTGTTGCAGGAGAAGTTCGGTGTCTCCCGCGTTCACGCAGCTTTTGGGTTCTCGATGGGGGCACAGCAATCCTACCACTGGGCCGCAGCATTTCCGGACCAGATCGATCATGCGGTGATCATCTGCGGCAGTGCGCGCACGGCGGACCACAACAAAGTGTTTCTCTCAGGCCTGCTGCGCACGTTGGAGGCCGCCCCCGAGCATCTTGGGGACGGTCGCTTCAATGCGGAGCCGATGTTGGCCAAGCGCGCCTTCGGCCACATTTACGCAGGCTGGGGGCTGAGCCAGGATTTCTATCGTGCCAGACTCTATATGACTGCCCTCGGTGCACCCGACCTCGAGACCTTCCTAGAACGAGACTGGGCGCAGCGCTTCCAGGCACGCCCTGCCGCCAACCTGTATGCCCAGGCTGTGACGTGGATGCACGGCGATATCAGCGCCAATGCGCTTTACAATGGTAATTTTGAAGTGGCTTTGTCGGCAATCAAAGCCCGCGTGTTGCTGATGCCCGGCCAGACCGATTTGTATTTCCGTGTTGCAGATCACGATGCGGAACTGGCGGTGCTGAAGCACGCAAAGCTCTCTGTGATTCCAAGCATCTGGGGCCACCGCGCCGGCAATCCGGCGGTGATTCCGGACGATGCTGCGTTCATCAAGCGCGAGACTCGGGCCTGGATCGAAGGCTAGAGTATCCGTCTTGATCAAGCGTTATTCGGTGTCCAGTGGCGGTGGTCCCTGAGCAACGCGTTGGCGAGCACGATAAGCTTTCGCATGACAGCGACGATGGCGATTTTTTTGGGT
>CAIJTR010000075.1 GCA_903823665.1 uncultured Rhodospirillales bacterium | reverse complement strand
GTCATATGTTTCTAGAGCACGAACTTTCGACCAGATGATTCCATCTGGTCGAAACGTGCCCTAGTTCGAGGCGCGCTTCATCGGCTGCATCGCCCGCACCACCACCAAAGCCTGCTGCAGCTGGAAATCCGTCTCGCTCTTCAGCGGATCAAACGCCGGCTGGTTCTCGGGCGGCAGCTTGGGGATGTTCTTTGCCACGGCCGGCAGATCCGTACGCGGTGGCAGGGTTGCCTCCGGCGTGCCGCCCTTGTTGGTGATCGCACCCTTCAGGTCGCTCTCATGGTCGGTTCCGAAGCGTGGCCCGGTTTCGCGGCTTTCGGCCACCTCAACGTCCGGCGTGATACCAAGGCCCTGAATCGAGCGGCCAGACGGGGTGTAATAGCGCGCCGTCGTCAGCCGCATCGCGCCATTTCCAGCGAGCGGGATCACCGTCTGCACCGAGCCTTTGCCGAAGCTGCGCTGACCCACCAAAATGGCCCGGCGATGGTCCTGCAACGCACCGGCCACAATCTCACTGGCCGAGGCGGAGCCGTTGTTGATCAGCACCACCAGCGGCAGCCCGTCCGTCAAATCCCCATCGCGCGCATTCCAGCGCTGGCTGTCCTCGGGGTGCCGCGCGCGGGTAGAAACAATCTCGCCGTCATGGATGAAATCATCGGACACCGCCACGGCCTGATCGAGCAACCCACCGGGGTTGTTGCGCAGGTCGAGCACAACGCCCTTCAGATTGCCGCCTGCCTTCGCCTTGAGATCGGCATAGGCTTTGCGCAAGCCAGTGTCGCTCTGCTCGGTGAACTGGGTCAGGCGGATATAGCCGATGTCATTGCCTTCCAGATGCGACTTCACAACCTGGATTTTGATGACCTCGCGCTTCATCACCACTTCGATCGGCTTGTCGATGCCGATCCGCTTCACGGCGAGCTTGATGACGCTGTCAGGTGCCCCGCGCATCTTGTCCACCGCGTCATTCAGGCTCAGCCCCTGTACCGACAGCCCGTCGATGGACAGGATGAGATCGCCCGACTTCATGCCAGCACGCGAAGCCGGTGTGTCATCGATCGGCGAGATCACCTTGATCAGCCCGCCCTCGGCCGAAACCTCCAGCCCGAGACCGCCGAATTGTCCGGTTGTCTGCACCTGCATGTCGGCGAATGCCTTGGCATTCATGTAGCTGCTATGTGGGTCAAGTCCGGTGAGCATGCCGTTGATGGAGTTCTCGACGAGGTCACGATCGACGACCGGCTCGACATAATCGGCGCGGACGCGCTCGAACACGTCCGAGAACAGCGTCAGCAGGCGATAAGTGTCCGCGCGGCTGCCATCCTGTGCAAAGGCAGGCGACAGAAACTGCAGGCCCAGTTGGCGCGCCACCATGCCGCCAATAGGGGCCGAGGTGATGCCGGCCAGAAAGGCGGTCGTGACCAGCAGGCCCGTGCGAAGCTTCATCCCAATCATCCCCAAACGCTGCGACCAACATGGTCACCAAAATACGGTTTGCCAGTCCAATGCCTGCACGTCCATGGCAGCCGCATGCCAGATGACGCTAATCGACAGTGTAAGGACGGCACGAGCCTTGCCGTCAACGACAACCTCAGGATGACGTCCGCAAATACGGCGCGGGGTTGGTCGGCTCCCCATCATGGCGAAGTTCCAGCTGCAGCGTGGGCCTGCGCAGCAACGCCAATGGGTTCCAGCCCGGCATGGCACCGACGGGGTCGCCGGCTTTCACGGTTTGGCCGAGCTGTGCGTCGATATGGTCAAAACCTGACAACACAACGTGATACTGGCTGCCGCAATCAATGATCATTAGCTGACCAAAACTGCGAAACGGTCCGGCAAACACCACGCGCCCGCCACAAGGGGCTGCCACGCGGGCTGAGGGCGGCGGCTGATAGGTGACACCGGTGGCCGAGCCGCCATCGATGCTGTCACCGAATTGGCGGACGATGCTGCCTGCAACGGGCACGGCGAGCCCGGCAATCCGTCCGCCTGCCAGGGGCGGCACGGAGGCGGCGCGGGCGGGCGTTTCCGGGTGTGACCGGACAGCCGCAGCCTCCCGTGCGGCGGCGGACGCGCGCTCCGCCTCCAGCCGGGCGATGGCAGCGCGAATATTGTCCGCACGGGTGGCTTCTGCTGCGGCCTTACGCGCCCAGTCATTCGCCTCGCTCTCAGCAGCGCGGCGTTGGTTGCGGACATCAGCGAGTTGCTGGTCGAGCAGTGCCGCCTGCTGCTTCTGCGCCGACTGACGTTTGGCAAGCTCTGCCCCAGCCGAGTCGAGTTGGGTTTGCAAAGCGGCCAACTGCTCCTGCTCCGTTCGCAATGCGCGCGCATCCTGCTCCAACTGCCGGGTCAGCCCGCCGAGCACCAAAATGCCTCGCACGGATTGCTCGGGGCTTTCCGGCACCGCCAGCAATGTTTCAGCGGGGTAGAGGGAAAGGCGCTGGATCAGCGGCAGAAACGGCGCCAGCGCGCGCGCCCGTTCAGCAAGGCGCGCTTGGCTTTCAGCCCGGCGCTGCGCCAGGTCAGCCACCTGATCGGCCGCCCGCGCAGATTCAATTTCAAATGCACGCAGCCCGGCAGCGGTGGCCGCGCGGTCAGACGCCAGCCGCTTTTCGTCCGCATTGGCCGCTTTGGCCTTGGATTGCGCAGCCCGCTGCTGTTGTTGCAAAGCGGCGCGGGCACGCTCGGCGTCCTGCAACTGTTCGGGGCCCGGCGGTGCTGCGGCGGTCAGCAGCAGCAACGCCAGCAAGCCGTAGGGTGGGGTGCGCCTTACTACCCCAGCATCTCTCCGCGTGGTGAGGTCGTGGGGTGCCAAAGCGCATCCCACCCTACGGATTTGCTGTCGTGAACAGACAATGCCCCGTCATCTCCGAAGGCTGCTTCACGCCGAGCAACGCCAGCAGCGTGGGTGCAATGTCGGCGAGCCTTCCGTCATGCAGCGGCCCCGGGCTGTTCATCAACATCACCGGCACCTCGTTCGTGGTATGCGCCGTGTGCGGTGCCCCGGTCTCGGGATCGCGCATCATCTCGCAATTGCCGTGATCGGCGGTGACCAGCAGTGCTCCGCCACGGGCCGCCACCGCATCGGCAATTCGCCCCAGGCACACATCCACCGCCTCAACCGCCGCAATCGCCGCCGCGAGAATCCCGGTATGGCCAACCATGTCGGGGTTGGCGAAGTTGAGGATCAGCATGTCGTGCCGCCCGGCCGCAATGGCCTCAACCGCGCGGTCACACAGCTCGGCTGCCGACATTTCCGGCTGCAGATCATAGGTCGCCACTTTCGGAGAGGCGACCATCACGCGGTCCTCACCAGGATTGGGCACCTCAACGCCGCCATTGAAGAAATACGTCACGTGCGGATACTTCTCCGTCTCCGCGAGGCGAAGCTGCGTCAGACCGGCATGGGCCACCGTCTCGCCCAGCAGCTTGTCCATCGTCTGCGGCGGGAAGATGGCGGACATGAATGGGGCCAGCGCGTCACTGTATCGCGTCATGCCCAAAGCACCAGCCAGCTTCAACACGCGCGGGCGATGGAAGCCGTCAAACGACGGGTCCACAAACGCCGTCATCAACTCACGTGCGCGGTCGGCGCGGAAGTTGAAACACAGCAGCGCGTCGCCGTCCTTCATGCCGCGATAGCCGCCGATCACCGCTGGCACAATGAACTCATCCGTCACGTTCTTGCCATAGCCGTCATCGACCACCGAGATCGCATCGGCGAAGCCAGCGCCGTCGCCCTCGGCGATGGCGAGGTAGGCACGCGATACCCGGTCCCAGCGCTTGTCACGGTCCATGGCATAATAACGACCTGAAACACTGCCTACGCGCACATCGTCTGGCAGGTTCGACTGCAAACTCTGCAGCGCTTCAGCACCGGATTGCGGCGGCGTGTCACGGCCATCGAGAAACACATGCACCACGGTTGGAATATCCGCCCGCCTGAGAATATCGGCCAGCGCCACCGCATGATCCTGATGTGCGTGCACACCGCCCGGGGAGACCAGACCCATCAAATGGCATGTGCCGCCGGACTGCTTCAAAGCGGCAATCAGCGCCTGCAGTTCAGGCCTGGCGGCGAGCGATCCGTCAGCAATGGCGGTGCCGATCCGCGGCAGATCCTGCATCACCACCCGACCCGCGCCGATGTTCAGATGGCCGACTTCGGAATTGCCCATCTGCCCATCTGGCAGGCCCACATCAAGGCCGGAGGTTTTCAGGAACGCATGCGGATTTCCGGCCCAAAGCCTATCGAAATTCGACGTATGCGCCAGCCGCACCGCATTGTCCGCCTCAATGTCGCTGGCACCCCAGCCATCGAGGATCACAAGCATCACCGGGCGGGGGGATTTGGGCATGGGCTGGCCTCCGACTTCAAAGCGTCACGTAAACCGAATGACGATTCGAGGCCAGCACCAAGCGGGGCTTCCCTAAGGCAGATCGGCAATCAGAATTCCGCGTGTGAGGTCGGCGCGGATCTTGTCCATCAGCGGAGCCATCTCCGCACGTCGCGCGGCATTGCATAGGGCGGACGACATCGTGGCGCGCAAATTCCGATACACATTTATTGTATCGCCGTCCTGACGCCAGACGGAGTGATAAACAATCCCCGCCATGTCCAAATCCACCGGCTTCGGCAGGCGCTCCGCACGTCGTCCGGGCGGCAACGTAAGCAAGATTTCCTCACTTTGCTGGCCAGACCAGCAGGCGATGGTCTCCCGCGGGCCGATGGTGCGGTCAAATAGCCGGCCCAGCAGAAAATCGCCGGGGCGGGACAGTACCTGAAATCCAACCGGGGGGGCGAACGGCGCGCCGTCGAGATATTCAGGCCTTGGGTCGAGAGTGAAGTTGCCCACCAGCGTGAACGTGGGGTCCTGCGTCGTGGGATCATTGCGGATCATCGTGCCGTATCCTGGCTCGCCGATGTTGCGCAAACGCTCGATGACGGATTTGGTGCCGCCCGCCTGAAACGTCTTGGACCGGTTGCGCAACGCCAAGGCCTCGGTGCCGCTCGCGGTGGTGACGCTGGTGCCGATGATCGTGCCGTCTGCGCGCAGGCTTGCCGTGGTGCGCAGCGAGCTGATCACAT
The DNA here is from genome assembly GCA_903823665.1 of uncultured Rhodospirillales bacterium. Classification (GTDB taxonomy): domain Bacteria; phylum Pseudomonadota; class Alphaproteobacteria; order Acetobacterales; family Acetobacteraceae; genus CAIQQQ01. Next base: position 28,945 of record CAIJTR010000075.1, on the reverse strand, counting down.
CCTGCTGGGTCAGCAGCGGCGTGGTGCGACGAACCGGCCCGGTGCTGCCGAGATGCAGAACCTGCTTGCCCGACTCTTCGAAATCGAGCGACCCAAACGGCAGCGCCTCCGCCGTGGTGTCCAGATACAGCTCGAACTCAGGCAGGTAGCTGATCATATGGTTGTGCTGCGCGCCGTTCACCACATCCGACAGCGCATAGGCATTGCCGTAGTTGATAATCACCATCTCCGCCGGGATGCCACGAGCTGCCAGCAAGGCCGTGAGCAGCACCACGTGGTCCTTACAATCGCCATACCGGTTGGTCAGGATCGTATTGGCGGAATGCGGCTCCACGCCGCCGATGCCGAGCACGACATTGACGTAGCGGATGTTGCGGCTGACCCAGTTATAGATCAGCTGCGCCTGCGTCCGGCGGTCCGTCACCCCTTGGGTGATGTTGTCCGATAGCGCCTGCACCTCAGGCGTGACAGCCGCTTTCGGCATTGCCAGATCGGTGTAGGCCTTTGCGTATTGATCCCAGCTGGCCACGTTGGTGGCGAAGGCATGCGGCGCGGTGTCGTAAATGCTCAGGGCGCGGACAACGATGTCGAACGGCAGATGTTCGCGGTGGAAGTGATAGATGCGCTTGTCACCCTCCTCACGCGTATCAAGGCTGATATCCTGCGCATCGACATTGACCGTCATCGCCAGCGGCACTGTGATGGTGGTGTCGAACGCGTTCCAGGTGAAATCCCGGCTCAGTGCCAGCCGATACATGAACACACCGGGGAATTGCGTGCGCAGGCTGGTTCGCCGCGTCCGAATTGCAATCGCGTCGCCAACCTGGACATCGGGGAAGATGATGATCTTGTTGCGCCGGTCATCGAACGAGCCAGCCCCGGCTGCGGCGGGGGACAGACGCTCCTGAATGCTGTCCAGCGCCACCGGCAGCACCCGCCCATCCGCCTTGCGCGTCTCTGCACTCATAATTTCAAGGGTTTCCAGACTCGGCGAGTAGGTCTGGCCCTGCTGTGCGTTGGCTCTCGCAGCACTGTCCGTGCTGAACGTGTTAACGTATTCGTCTGTCTCGACGTAGTTGCCGTCCGGCTGCACCACGACTTCGCTCAGCGCCTTGGTGATCGTAACCTGGCTTTGCGCGAGTGCCTTATGCATGGGGGCCATTGCAGCCAGCGCGAGCGCTGCCGCCCGCATCACCAAACTCAGCCGCATTCGTCGTACCCCAATGGCGATTTGCAGCCAAGCAGGCCACAGCGCCGCGCGGGCGGTCAATGCCCGCCGAGTGGGACCAGATGCGACAGGAACGTCTCGGCACATGCACGCCAGCTGAACGTTTCGGCATGTGCGCGACAGGCAGCGCGATCGGCCTTCAATGCCTCAAGCGCCGCCACGCGCAGATCGGTGTTCACCGCACCCACGGTGACGCCGGAGCCATCAGGATTGGCCAGCACGTCCTTGGGGCCGGTGACCGGGAATGCCGCCACCGGAGTGCCACAGGCCAGCGCCTCAAGTAGCACGAGGCCGAACGTGTCCGTCAGACTCGGGAACATCATCACGTCGCCATGCGCATAGGCCCGCGCCAAATCCTCACCGTGACGCGCGCCGGTGAAGCGGACGTCTGGATACGCGCGCTTCAACTCGTCCAGTTGTGGCCCTCCACCGACCACGGCCTTCGATCCCGGCAAATCGAGATCGAGGAACGCCCGGATGTTCTTCTCAACCGCAATCCGGCCCACATAGATGAACAGCGGGCGCGGCAGATCGTCCAACTCTGGGTCTGGCTGATCGCGCAGTTCGACGCGGAACTGATCCAGGTCAACGCCACGCGACCAAGTGCGGATGCGGCCAAAACCACGCTCCGCCAGTTCCTCGCGCAGGCTTTGCGTCGCCACCATCATGCCCTGGCCGCGTGCATGGAACCGGCGCAGCGCCGCGTAGCTGAAGGACAGCGGCACCCGGGTGCGGGCATGCAGGTATTCGGCGAAACGGGTGTGAAAGGCGGTGGTGAACGCACATCCCCGCGCCAGCGCCCAGCCGCGCGCGGACAGCCCAAGCGTGCCCTCGGTTGCAATATGCAGCGCATCCGGCGCGAAGCTCTCGATGATGCGATTCAACTTGCGGCGCGGGAACAGCGAGATGCGAATGTCTGGATAGGTCGGCATCGGGAAGGTGCGAAAGCGGTCCGGCCCCACCACCTCGACCGTGTGGCCCATCGCCCGCAATTCGTTTGCGGTGGTGTTGAGCGTGCGCACCACGCCGTTCACCTGCGGGTGCCACGCATCCGAAATGATCATGATGCGCGCAGGCAAAGGTCCCACGCTAAGCAGGCGGGCTCTGATTTCGTCAGACGTCATGGCGGCTGTTTGGGTGGGCGGCAGGGAATCAGGCAGCTTCGGGGACCTTCGTGTCTGCCTTGGATTGGGCCACCGGGATGCGCGGTGCGTAGAAGCTCAAGCGGTTCAGTGCCGCCCAATCCAGCAGCTCCAGCCTGCCGTCAAAATGCTCCACCAGGGCCGTGCAGCTTTCCACCCAATCACCGTCATTGATGTAGAGCACGCCATTCACTTCGCGCATTTCAGCGTGGTGAATATGGCCGCAGACCACGCCATCCAACCCACGACGGCGCGCTTCGCCAGCCAGCGCCGTCTCGAAGCGGTCGATCGCCTTCACGGCCTCCTTCACCTGACGCTTCAGCCAGGCGGACAGCGACCAGTAAGGATATCCAAGGCGACGGCGCACCACGTTGAACCAGTGGTTTACCGAAAGGGCGGCGGTGTAGGCCCAGTCCCCCAGCAGAGCCAGGAACTTGGCGTAGCGCACAACGCTGTCGAACTCGTCGCCATGCATCACCAGCAGCTTGCGGCCATCAGCGGTCACATGGACTGCTTCCTGGCGCATCTTGATGCCACCGATTTCAAGGCCCATCGGCAGCCAGTGGCGCAGCATCTCGTCATGGTTGCCGGGGATGTAGGTGACGGCGGTGCCGGTGCGCGCCTTTTTCAGGATCAGCTTGAGCACTTCGTCATGACCGTCGTCCCAATACCATGCTTTGCGGAGGCGCCAGCCGTCCACAATGTCACCCACCAGATACAGATTGTCTGAGCTTGTGCGGCGCAGGAAATCCGCGAGGAAGTCGATCCGGCAGCCACGGGTTCCCAGATGCAGATCCGAGATGAAAATGCTGCGGTAGCGCTGGTGCGAGGAGGGTGCGAGGACGTTCATGCGGTACCGTTCACCATATAACCACAGCCGCGCGGCGCATCCGCAAGGCGTTCGGGAGGGAATACGCCACCTGTCGAATTAAACATGTGAAAATTCGATGACTGCGGCGCTCTTCAAGTGCTTACAAGAAGATCATCAAGTTGACCCTGAATTGTCATGCGAATGCAACTTTGAACGCGCATATGACGGCTTTTGCTTGAGCGCAAACCTGCAATGACCTTCGCATGCTGATCATCTACAATCCCGCCGCTGGACGTCGCCGCGCGCAACGCTTGTGGCGCGTGCTCGATGTGATGGTCCACAACGGCGTCAAGCTTGAATTGGCTGAGACTTTACATCCGGGTCACGCAACGGAACTTGCGCGCGATGCTGCGAACGCAGGGCGGCGACTCGTCGTTGCCGCCGGTGGTGACGGTACGATCGCCGAGGTCGCACAGGGGCTGGCAGGCTCAAACACCGCACTTGGCATCATCCCACTCGGCACCGCGAATGTGCTGGCGCATGAATTAAATCTCCCATTCTCCCCAGTCGCGGTGGCCGCAGCCCTGGCATTCGGCCGCACCAGGGCGCTTTGGCCGGGCGTTGCGCACACCGAGTCGGGTGAGCAGGTGTTTGTGCAGATGATCGGTGCAGGATTCGACGCCGAGGTTGTGCACCACGTCTCGCCCCGCCTGAAGCGCGCCATCGGCAAGGGAGCCTACGTGCTGCAGGGCATGCGCGAATCGGTTCGCTACGACTTCCCCAAAATCGATATCAGCATTGACGGCGTCGATACGGCAGCGGGCAGTGTGATCGTCACCAAAGGCCGCTATTACGCGGGGCGCCACACACTCGCCGCCGATGCGACGCCGATGGCACCGGGCTTCACCGTGGCGTTGTTCGACCGCGCCGGTCCACTCTCCGCCCTGGCATATGGTGCCGCCCTGCCGCTTAACATGCTGAACCGCATGCCCGGCATTCGTCTGCAACGTGCCGAGGAGGTGCGCATTAACACCCGGCGCACCCAGGCCGACGGCGACGCCTTCTCCGGCGGACCAACTGTGATCCGCAACGCCACCTCACCCATTCAGGTGGTGATGGCGTAGCCGATCAGGCGGCCAATTCAGTCGCCGCTTCTTCCACTCGCGCCAGAATTGCCCGGCGCGCCGCCTCGACGGCCACGCCCTGTTCGGCAAATGGCGCGTAGCGGCGAATGTCATACGATCTTGCGCAGAACTCCGGGTAGAGTTGCACCGCTGGTCCAAAATTATCGAACGCGCTGCTGTTGCCAGTGTCGAGGTAGCTTTCAACCTCCGCACCCTCAGCGAGAAGAATGTCGTGCTGAGGCAACTCGACGTGGAAATACGTCACCTCGGCCCAGCTCAGCTGACGAATCGACCGACCGTTGATCAGCGCCTTCACCGGGATCAGCTTTCCCTCCAGCAGAAGCGCGTGATCAGGCGACAGCATGAGATCACGAGCCGGACAGCCCTGCGCCAATGCGCCCTTCGCGACGCAAAGCGGCTGCACGGCGCTCTGCTCTGGGTGCTCATGCAGACGTGTCATGCGCCGCGTGCCGATCCATTTGATTGCAACCAACGAGCCTGAGGCGGCGCGCACCAAATCCCCGGCGCGCAACTGCTCCACCGCCAACTCGCCACTATCGGTGGCGATCCTCGTGCCAGCGGCGAAGCACGGCGCATAGGTGACGGCCGTGCCGGTGCCACCATCAGAGGCGATAACGAAGTTCTGCGTGACGAACGCATCACTGAATTTCAGGGTCTCGATCACTGCGCTTGTGGCGTCGAAAAGTGTCAGCACCCCGCCGGAGAAGCTACGATCTGCCGCAACGACGCCCTTCACGTCGATCACGCTGCCGGCACCGAATCCGGACAACGTGGCGCTGGTCACATGCGCCTGTTCGAGCGTCAGCCCGCTGCCGTTGAACGTGACCGTCTGCCCGGTGCTGGAGGCACCACCAAGATCAAGCGTGGCCCCGGCCAGAATGCTGAGCGATCCAGTTCCCGTCACAGCCTTTTGCAGCACCAACGTGCCGCCATTGGCCTTCACGATGCCATCGTTCTCGGTGATGCCGGTGAACGATCCAAACCCGCTCACCTCGCCTTGCACGGTCAATGTCGTGGCATCGAAAATACCGCCGGCGAGGCTCAGTCGCCCGACGCCACCCACCTGCGATACAACCGCGGTCACGAACGCGTTGAAGCCAACATCGAGACTGCCACCACCGCCCGCCGTGCCCACGTTCACCACGCCGCCGCTCACCAGCAACGAGCCGCCGTTTTCCACCATCAGCGTGCCGGTGCCCGCCCCGCCGACGATCACATCCTTACCCGCCGTCAGCGCCTGGCTGGTGCCGGAGATGGTGAGCGAGCCGACGCCGCTGCCCTGGTTGCCCAGCGTCAGCGTGCCGCCGACCGTGTCGGTGCTCACCCCGCCGCTGCCGCGGATGATGCTGTCGGTGTGGGTGCCAGCGTCTCCAATGATCCAGTCATTGTCGATCGCAAGCTTCGCCCCGCTGCCAGTGACGGAGAGCCCGCCGAGTCCGCCCGATTGCGCGCCGTCATCCAGCGTGCCGTGAATGCTCACCACCGCGCCGGCGCCGTCGATGGTCATGTCGCCCTCGACGTTGCCGCCCACCACGGCCTTTCCGGTGACGTTGAGCGTGCCGGCGGCGGTTATGCCATTGGTGACGCTGACATGGCCCACGCCAATCGAGTTTTGCACCGTCTCGCCGACAACAAAGGCGGGTGCCCGCCACCGGTAGCGGTAACGCTGCCACGCTCCTTGATCTCCAGCGTGGCAGTACCAAGCTCGCCCACGATCATGGTGTTGGTGGAGCTCCAACTGCCGCCCGTCTCCACTGTGGCCACGCTGGTCTCGCCCGTCAGTGTGCCGAGCACCGTGTTGGTGGTTGAGACTTTGCCGATGACGTCGAGCGTGCCGGGAACGATGGCAAGCGTGGTGCCGTTCAAGTCGGTGTAGCCGGAATTGCTCATCGTGGTGACCGACACCACGCCATTTGCATAAATTGTGGCATTTCGGAAATTGGCGAAGTTGTTGCCGCTGATCGTGCCGTTGATCACGGACAGCGTGCCATCATTGGTGATAATGCCAGACGTGCTTGAATCCAGCGTGGCCCCACCGTCGATCGTAAATGTGGTATTCCGATCGAACGTCGTTTCCACCGTGCCGCGCAGCGTGCCCGCATTCAGAGTGATACTGTCGCTTGAACCAGAAGCGCTGTTGGTGAGGATTGTCCCAGCGCTGATAACGCCGATGGCAAGGGTATAGTTGGCGACAAGAAACGTGATCGAGTTCACAGTCCCGCTACCGGCGATCACGCCTTGCCCGCTTATATAGGTATCGTCACCGCTGCCGGGCGCGCTCGCGGCTGGGTCGGTTACACCGTCAGTCCAGCTGGCATTGCTACCGAAATTGCTGCCGGTTTGTTTCCAGCTGTAAATTGCCATGAGATTTGTATCCGAGGATGTGGTACCGGCACGTGTGGGAGCAAGATGACGGATAATTTAACAAAATGTCGAGATGATGTTACGATTTCACCCAAGGTTCTGGTGGTGATGGGCGTCTCCGGCTCCGGCAAAACCACCATCGCGGCGTTACTTGCGGGCGGGCTCGGCTGGAACTTTGCCGATGGCGACGATCTGCATCCAGCGGCCAACGTCGCCAAGATGAAGTCCGGCACACCGCTCACCGATGAGGACCGCTGGCCGTGGCTCGACATCATTGCAGCCTGGATTGACACGGCGCGCGCGGGGCGGCCCGGCGTGGTCACGTGCTCGGCGCTGAAGCGCGTGTATCGGGACCGGTTGCTCGCCGGAAGGGCGGACGTGCGCCTGGTCTACCTCCACGGCAGCTACGATGTGATCGCCACCCGCCAAGCCGCGCGCCAGGGCCATTTCATGCCGGCCAGCCTCATCCAAAGCCAATTCGCCACGCTGGAGGAGCCGGGTGCGGACGAGCATCCGATCAGCGTGGCGGTGGATTTGGCGCCGGATGTGATTGTGGCCGAGGTGATTCGCCAGATTGGGCCGCTATAAAGCCTTGGGATGCGAGCGTAGCCATGCCGCATAATCCTCATGTGCCGCCACCGGGCCGAACGCAGGGCTCCACCCGGTCGCCTTGATCCGCGCGATATCCATCCGTCCGCGCGGGCGGCTTTCGGTCAGGCGCACAGTCACCTCAGCCAGGTCATCGGATTGCCGCCAGCGGAACTCCGGGAAGTCCTGCGTCAACCGGTCAGCAAAGCCAGTCAGCGCCGTGCCCCAGCCCTCGCCGGAGCAGACGTTGAACACGCGCTCCGCAGGGTCGGTAAGGTCGAGCAGATGGAGCAGGCCGGACGCGATGTCGCGCGCGTAGATCCATGCATAGTCTGGCAGCACCGCAGGCAGCACCGCCTCCTCACCGGCCACCGCCGCCCGCGCCAGTCCCCAATACGGCGTCAGCAGATCGCGCAACCCGGTGTCATGCTCCCACGGGCCGAACACGGACGAAATCCGCGCCACCACCACATCCAGCCCCCATAACGCCGCCAGCCGCTGCGCCGTGCGATCGACCGCGTATTTCGTCACCCCATAAATGCCGGTGGGGCGGCATGGCGTGCTGACCTCATCGAGCAGCGCATGATCGTAGAAGCTCTCGCCATACACCGCACCGGACGCGGGGGCGATGATGCGGCTCACGCCCGCGTCCCGCGCCGCGCGCAGCTGCCCGATGAAGCCGAGCAGGTTCACCTCGATCACCGCCTCCGGACCCTCGGCCTCACGGCTGGCACCGGAGGTGATGGCGGCGAACGGCAGCAGTTGGGTGGTGCCGGTCTGGCGCATCAGGGTCAGCAGCGCCGCCTCGTCGCGGATATCAAGCTGCACCTCGGTCATCCGTCCCGGCAGACGTGAGAACACGGTGCGCGCCGCCACCGGCACGCGGTCACGCGCCACCACCACCACGTCATCGCCTCGCGCCAGGAGCGCCTCGGCCACATTCAGCCCCACAAAGCCGGTGCCGCCGGTGATCATCACCGCCATTTCTGTGCAATCCTTCTGATAAAGCGTGTTTTTGGCTCTGGTCATGCGCGCAACGAGACCCTAGCCTGTCACAATAACAATCCGCCAACGATGCGGAGCGAAGGGGAGAAGCTGATGTCGCGTATTGCCAAAGCTACGATTTCCGCCCTGTTTTGCACCGCTCTCGGCGTTTTGCCGGCTGCGGCGCAAACCAAGCACTACACATTCGGCTACGATCAACCGCACACCACCGGCTACGGCGTGGCGGGCGACATGTTCAACGCCAAGCTCATGGAACTGAGCAAGGGCACCATGACCATCGACCAGTTCCCCGGTGCCCAGCTGGGCCAGGAGCCGCAGCTGCTGGAGAAAATCCGCACCGGCGATGTTGATTTCGTCATCGTCTCCACCGCGAACTCGGCAACCGTGGCACCGGAATCCGGGATGCTCTCGGTTCACTACATCTTCAAAAACGAAGGCCACATGATCAAGGCGCTGGCCAACCCGGCGTTAACCGACGCGGTGGGGGCCATGTTCGCTGAAAAAGTGAAGGGCGCGCACGTCCTTGGCATGGCGACGCTTGGGCTGCGCTATCTCTACGGCAAAAAGCCGGTGCATGGGCTGGTGGACATCAAGGGTGAAAAAGTCCGCGTGCAGGCAACTGCCACAGAGGATGCGATCTTCCCGGCTTACGGTGCGCAGACGGTGCATATGCCGTTCGGCAGCGTCTACACCTCATTGCAAACCGGCGTCGTCAACTTCGCTGAGAACGGGCTGAACGTTTATCTCGCCAACAAGCATTACGAAGTGGCTCCCGTGATCTCGATGACCGAGCACGAGGCGAATTGCAGCGTCATGTGGGTCAGCGACAAAGTCTGGAACAGCCTGACGCCGGAGGCCCAGGGCTGGGTGCAGGCGGCGGCCCGCGAGGTTTCGACCAAAGAGCCAGCGCTGGCCTTGCAGCTGGAGCATGAGAGCAAGGCCAAGCTGATCAAGCTCGGCGTCACCGTCGTCGATGACGTGCGCAAGGACGAGTTCATCAATATCGCCAAGCCGATGCAGGATAGCATCGCCAAGGGTCTTGGTCCGAACGCCGAGAAAATTCTCGCCGTCGTCCGCGCGTCCGAATAAGGCCTTCTGCATGGATGGATTGGTTCTCGAACGCGACCGCCACCTGAAATGGCGGTCGCTCGACTGGGTGGAACACGCGCTGATGATCTGCTGTGGCCTGTGCCTCGCGGGCTTCACCGTGTCGGTGTTCCTGGACGTGCTGACCCGGGAGATCGGATCACCCTGGTTGTGGTTGCAGGAGGTGACGAGCGCGTTTTTCACCTATGGCATTTTCTGCGGCACGGCGGTTGCCACCCGAAGGCAGGACCATTTGCAACTTTCCGCCCTCACCGAACTGATGGGCGGAAAGCTGCGCGAGGGGTTTGAGACGTTCAATCGCGTCGTCATTCTGCTCATCGGCGTCGCCATGATGGTGTTCGGCTGGGCCAATTTCCTCGAAGGCTTCCACTCCTTCCGCATGCCGTCGATGACGCCGATCGCCTATCTCTATTGGCCGATCCCACTCTGCGGCGTGTTCATCGTGCTGTTCTCCGCTGAGCAGATCATTTGCGGCCTGAAGAACGGCTTTGTTGACGACACACAGGGGATTCGCACCGATGGGCACTGACAACGCGCTCATTCTGGGCGTGATGACAGTGCTGTTCCTGGCACTGGGCTATCTCGGCGTGCCCGTGGCGTTCAGCCTAATGGCCGGTGTGCTGGTGGGCACCAGCTTCACGTCGATCAGCTACCAGTCGATGATCGGCCAGATGTTCAACGGTATCGACAGCGAAGCGTTGATGGCGATTCCGTTCTTCCTGCTGGTCGGCGAACTCATGACGTCGGCCAACGTCATCATACGCATCGCCGAGTTCAGCCAGGCACTGGTCGGCCACATCCGCGGTGGGCTGGCGCAGGTCACCACCGTGTTCTCGATGTTCTTCTCCGGCATGTCCGGCTCCTCCTCGGCGGACGTGGCGGTGTTGAGTCGCACCATGGCCAAACCGATGGCAGCGGAAGGCTATTCTCCGGAATTTGTGGCCTCCCTGATCGCCGCCGCCTCCACCATCGCGGCCCTTGTACCGCCTTCCATCATGGCCGTGGTGTATGGAGCCATCGGCAACGTCTCGATTGCCGGGCTGTTCCTCGGCGGCATCGTGCCGGGCCTGATGATCGGCATCGGCCTGATGATCTATTGCTATTTCTTCGGCCCCGCCGGGTTCCGCAGGCCGCGCGCGACGCTCGCCACGCTTGCCTCCACTGCCCGTGCCGCATCGCTGCCGCTGATGATCCCGTTCATTCTGCTCGGCGGCATCCTCTCGGGCTTCTTCACGCCGACTGAAGCTGGCGTCATCGCGATCACCTACATCCTTCTGATCGTGATCCCGATCCTACGCCCGTCGCATCTGAAGCATGTGCCGCGCGACTTCATCCAGGCCGGGCTGATTTTCTCGCTCCCGCTCATCACCATCGCCGCCGCCTCGGCCTTCGGCTGGATGCTGGCCTATCTGCGCGGGCCGCTGGTGGTATCCGGCTGGATCGAGGGGTTTGCCGGCACTGATCCCACCATGATCATGTTCGCGCTGGTGATCGTGTTCACGGTGGTGGGCGATTTCATCGAGCCGATCCCTGCCATCATCATCTTCATGCCGGTCGTCAATCAGCTGACGGACAAGGGTGACATCAATCCCGTTCATATGGGTGTGGTGCTGATCGTGACGCTGGCATTCGGCCTGATCACGCCGCCTTACGGCCTCGCGTTGCTGATGGCGTCGAAATTCGTCGGCGTGCGTTTCAGCACAGCGTTGAAGGCGTCGCTGCCGATTTACGTGATCTTCTTCGCAACCATCGCGTTCACCATCTTCTTCCCCAGCATCGTGCTATGGCTGCCACGCGAGCTGTTCCCCGAGTCAGTCGGCTGCTTCAAAGGTGCGAACGGCTATATCTGCCCTTAATGATGCCCGCTTAGCTCCTCGCCCGCATCGGCAGGCAGCCTCGTGCTCATCAGCGGGGCCATGATGGCGAAGGCACTGACCGCGAGATAGGCGACTGAGAAGTCGATCAGGGCGGCGTCGGAATGTCCGTGCCACGCGATCGAGGCGGCCAGCACGGCGGCTGATATCGCGATCCCGGTGGTCAGCGAGAGCTGCTGGAACGTGGTGTAGAAACTCGTGGCAGCACTCATCTGCGGGCGCGGCACGTCGGCGTAGGCAATCGTGTTGTAGCCGATGAACTGCAGCGACTGGAAAAACCCGCCGACGATCAGCACGCCGTAAATCATCGCCATTGGCCAGCTCGGCCGGAACGCCGCTGTGGTGGCCAGCAGCAATGTGGAGATCAGCCCCACCCAGATCATCACGTTACGAAACCCCAGCCGTCGCAACAGCTTGGGTGCGGCGATACGCATTGCCAGCGAGCCGATGGAGCCCGCAAACGTGATCAGCCCACTTTCGGCTGCCGATTTGCCAAATCCGATCTGCATCATCATCGGCAGCAGAAACGGCATAGCCCCCACCGCCACCCGCGACATGGCACCGGCCAGCACGGAGTAGCGGAACGTGAACACACGCATCAGCTTGAAATCCAGCACGGGCTGCGGATGATGGTTCGCGTGCCGCCAATAAAGGACAAACGCGACAATGCCCGCTGCCACCAGCACTCCCGCCAACGTGATCGAGCCGACGCCGCGGCTGAACAGCTCTAACCCACTCATCAGGCAGGCGAGTGCGATGCCGGACAGCACCATGCCGAGCACATCAAAATCCACCCGCCCGGTCTCGCGCACCTCTTCGATGTAGAGTGTGACCAGCACGATGCCCACGATCCCAATCGGTACATTGATGTAAAAAATCCAACGCCAATCAAGATAGGTGACGATAAATCCGCCGACGGGCGGACCGAGGATTGGCCCAATCGTCGCCGGGATCATCAGCCAGGCCATGGCGGACACCAGCTCCGCCTTGGAGACGGAGCGCAGCAACGCGAGCCGCCCCACCGGCACCATCATGGCGCCACCGGCACCCTGAAGAATGCGCGCGGCGACCAAAAAGCCGAGGGACGGGGCCTGCGCGCATAAAATCGAGCCGATGGTGAACAGCGCGATGGCGGCGCGAAACACGGTGCGGGTGCCGAACCGGTCGGCCACTTTCCCACTCGCCGGAATGCACACCGCAAGGCTGAGCAAATACGACGTCAACGCCACGTTCATGTGCAGCGCATCGACATTGAAGCTGTGTGCCATCGTCGGCAATGCGGTGGCCAGCACCGTTCCGTCCAGCTGCTCCATCAACAACGCACTGGCCACGATCAGCGCCGTCAATTTCGGGCTGGTGCGGCGTGTGGGGGTGTTGATGGGGGGCGCTGGCTCGGATGCATCGGTCATCCCGCCAGCATCCGCCTGTTGGCGCGGAATTTAAAGCCGTTCCGGACCGGGGCCTCAGTTGGGGCAATCGGTAACACCAGATTCATCTTTGTGCGTTAAGCCCATGGCAACCGGAGCAACGACGCGGCCTGCAAGCAAGACAGTGCGCCGCCCGAACCGATGATCGTGCAGCAAGGCAACGCGGAGAATACGGGATGTTGCGATTGATCGCATCTTTGCAGGAAAAAGAGGCAAAGCTTGCGGCGCTCAACAGGTCACAGGCCGTGATTGAGTTTGCCACCGATGGTACCATTCTCACCGCCAATCCGCTGTTTCTTGCGGCCGTCGGCTACAGGCTCCCAGAGGTTGTGGGCCGCCACCACAGCATCTTCGTAGATGCGACAACCAAGGCCAGCACCGAGTATCAAAACTTTTGGAAGGATCTGGCAGCCGGCATTTTCAATACCGGGCGCTTTCGCAGGGTTGCCAAATCCGGAGAGGCGCTGTGGCTGCAAGCCTCATACAACCCGATTGTCGTGGGCGGCAAAGTCGTCAAGGTGGTCAAATACGCCACCACCATCACCCAACAGGTGCTTCAGGCCGCCGAGGCAGACGCCCAGCTGGCGTCGATTGACCGCACACAGGCGATTATTCAGTTCAATCTGGATGGCACGATCATCACCGCCAACCAGAACTTTCTTGACGCTGTCGGCTATGAGCTGAAGGAGATCGTGGGCCAGCATCATCGCATGTTCGTCCAACCCGCTGATAGGGGCGCAGCCACCTATCTCGGCTTTTGGGACGATCTGCGGGCCGGGTGCAGCAAATCCGGCGAATTTGAGCGGGTGGGAAAGGCGGGCAAGCAGGTCTGGCTGCAGGCCAGCTACAACCCGGTGCTGGACCCGTCCGGCACGCCGATCAAGGTGATCAAATTCGCCAGTGATATCACGCAAAGCCACCTGCACCACGCCCGTCGCGCAAACCTTGTCCGCGACGTGGACACCGACATCGCCGCCATCGCCGAGGCCATCAGTACCACCAACATCGCCGCTTGCAGTGCCGCCCAGGCCTCACAGCAGACATCAGAGAATGTCCAGGCCGTCGCCGCCGGGTCGGAGCAGCTGGTCTCGTCCATCACCGAGATCAGCAGGCGCACCGCCGATGCCTCGAACACCACCAATCTCGCGGTGCATCAGGCGCAGGACACCAACGCCATCGTGGAAGGCCTGCTGGCCGCCACCGCCGAGATCGAACAGGTGGTGCAACTGATCACCAGCATCGCAGGCCAAACCAATCTGCTCGCACTCAACGCCACCATCGAGGCGGCCCGCGCCGGGGAGGCCGGCAAGGGGTTCGCCGTGGTCGCCACCGAGGTGAAAAGCCTCGCCACCCAGACCACCCGCGCCACCGAGAACATCGCAGGCCAGATTGCGGGCGTGCAGGCCGCTACGTCCAAGGTGGTTCAGGCCATTCGCCAGATTTCCGAGACAATCAGCTCGATTGACGAGATCGCCACCGCCATTGCCGCGGCTGTGGAGGAGCAGGGCGCCGTGGCGCGCGAAATGTCGTCGAACATGCAGATCGCCGCAAACTCGGTTTCCAGCATCAGCAACAGCACGATGCTGATCGCCAACGCCGCGCAAGCCGCTGATATCGCAACCCACAAGGTGAAAGAGGCAACTCAGGCCATGGCGGCCTGATGCCGCTCAGAGCTTGGGAGGTGCTGTCAGCTCTTCCGTCTCAATCGGGGCTGGGGCCGGTGCGGTGTTTGGCTTCGTTTGCATGAAACTGCGCAGGGAGCGGCGAACCTGGTATTCAAACTCCACGTTCATGCTCTCCATCATCTGAGAGACCAGCGTGTTGAGATTGGCCCGCACGGCGTTGGGCGTGTCTTTCTCAAAGCCTGCGGTCCGCGTCACCCGCGCCTCGGCATAGCCGCTGCTGTTGCCGTCGCCGCTGGTCACGTCCAGATGCACTGTCATCTTGCCTTCGTAGCGGTCGCGCACCTGAACAATGCTGGCACTGTCGATGACAAACACCGCATGGCCGGAGGTGCCATTGGCCAGAATCCGGTCCTGCGCCATTTGCCGCAGCGCTTCGACCGGCGGCGTCGGTGCACGGCTGCTGAGGTCGCGCGGGTCGGAATTGGGCGGCAGGCTGTCATCAATGTCGATGCTGGCGACATTGAGCTGCAACTTGGTCAGGTAGTCATAGCTGGGCTTGGCGTAGACCGCCGGTGGATCATCCCGCGTGGCGCAGGCACCAAGGCCCACGCAGGCCGCCAATGCGATCAATGGGGAGCGGATTGAGACTGCCATCACCCAAGAGACTCCTGCGACACGCCGGCCAGCCTGATATCGCTGCGGGCGAAGTTGAACGCCAGATTGCAGAACTCGCACGTCATCGTGATGGCACCATCAGTCTGCATGTGTTCGATGTCATCAACGCCGAATGTGCCCAGCAAATCGACCAGCTTGGATCGTGAGCAGCGGCAGCCATAGTTCAAAGGACGCGGCCGGTCAGCGGCGACGCCTTCCGAACTGAACAAATTATAGAGCAGCCGATCGGCGGACAAATTGTCGTCCAGCAACTCACGATCCTTCACCGTGCTGGCAAGAATGATCGCCGTGCCCCAGCTCTCATCGAGCGCCATCGCATCCAGCGTCGGGTCCACACCGCCGGTGCCGGCGACGCGTTCAAGGACCAGTGCTGCAGCGCGCCATCCATGCGCGGTGCGCTCACAGGCCAGCCGCAGAAAGCAGGGGATTTGTTCGCTGACATCGAAATAATGCAGCGCCATCTCCTCCAGCCCGTCCCCGGTCAGCGAGACAATGCCCTGGTGGCGGTCCATGTCCGCACCCTGATCGACGGTGAAGGCCAGAAAGCCCTCGCCCAGCAACTGCCGCGCCGTGGGGGAGGGCGTGGCCTCCAGCAACGTGCCGAGTGCATCGGATGTCGCACTGGCATAGCCGCGCAACGCGCCGGTGTCGGTACAATCGGCCAGCAGCATCCGCACCGGGCCATCGCCCTTGATCTGCAGGCTGAAAGAGCCGTTGAACTTCAACGCCGTGGCAAGTGCCGCAACCAGCGCCATTGCCTGACCAACGAGTGACGAGACGCAATCCGGATGGTCATGTCGCGTCAGCAGCGCGTCGGCCAGTGGGCCCAAGCGAACAAGCCGCCCCCGCACCGGGCGAAGCGGCAGGTGGAACGGGGTGACGCCACGTGGCACTGCAATATCAGGCACGTCCGGGCGCCCGCTGTCGAGAAAGGCGGGTTTATCTTCCATGTCGCAAGCATAGGCATAAGCATCGCGCAGGGCTACCGTGCGCCGCATGATGAATTCCGCATACCGGCTGCGGCCGGTCACACAAAATGACGCAGAGGCCGTGGCCACCCTGGTTCGAGCCGCTTTTGCCGGCATCTCGCCGCCTTTGGTGCCGCCGCCCTCCGCCCTGCGCGAGACGGCAGAAACGGTGGCGACCACCATCGCCAAAGGCGGCGGCGTGGTGGCAGAAACGGACGACCGCCTCGTTGGCTCCGCCCTATGGGACGAGCGCGACGGCGGGCTTTATGTCGGCCGTGTCTCGGTCTGCCCGGAGTTTCGCAGGCGTGGCGTGGCCCGTTCGCTGATCCAGGCCGCGGAGGCAGAGGCGAGGCGTCGTGGGATGCCGCGCATTCATTTGGCCACGCGGCTGGCGCTGGTCAGCAATCGCCAATTGTTCGCCACTCTGGGCTTTGCCGAGACCACGCTGCACGCCCATGATGGCTTCAACCACCCCACCTGGGTGGACATGGAAAAGCCGCTCGGCTGACGCAGGAGCCCACGCGTGTCCGCAACGACTGCAACGACTGCGACCTCTAGGGCGCATTGGGGCACGCTCGCCGCCATGGTGCTGGCGCGCATCACCTTCGGCTATCAAATCCAAACCGTGGCAAGCCTCGGCCCAGAACTGCAGGCGGCGTTCGGCATCGAATTCGCGCTGCTCGGCACCCTGATGGGCCTGATGCAGCTGCCCGGCATCGTCGCCGCCATCCCGTCCGGCTTCATGGCGCGTCGGTTCGGTGACCGCGAGGTGATTTGCGGCGGCATGCTCGCCATGGTGATCGGCAGCATGATCTCAGCCTGGGGACACGGGCCGGTCGGCATCGGCGTGGGCCGTGTGGTGGCAGGATTTGGCGCGGTGGCATTGACAGTGCTGCAGCCGAAAGCGGTGGCGGACCGGTTCACCGGCACCCCCTTCAACGTGGCGATGGGCATTCTCGTCGCAGCCTTTCCGATGGGAATCGGCCTCGGCCAGCTCACTCAGGGCAGACTTGCCGCAGCATTCGGCTGGCCCGCCGCGTTCGTGGCCGGTGCCGCGCTTGCCGCCGTCGCCGCCGTCATTCTGTGGCTGACCTGGCGCAACGTCGGCGCGCGAACCAGCCGCGCAATGGGCTGGCCGAGCGGGCGCGAGATGTCGCTGATGGTACTGGCCGGTATGATCTGGACGTTCTTCAACGCCGGCTATTTCAACTTCCTGGGATATCTGCCCACCGTCATCGCTCATTCCAATCAGCCCGGCTGGGTGGCCGATGTGGCGATTTTCATGGCGACCTGGGGCAACCTGCCCACCATGATGCTGGGCGGAGCGGTGGCAGCCCGCTTCGGCATGATGCCGGTGTTTCTGGCCGGCGCTGTGCTGGAAGTGGTGGCCGTGGGCGGCATGGGCTTGGCGAACTGGCCGCTGGCATGGAGCGTGCTGTTCGGCACGTTTGCCACCATGCATGCCGGGATTATCGTAGCCCTCGGCACACTTTCAGCCAAACCGGAGAACCGGGCGGTGGGCATGGGGATTTTCTACACGGTCTACTATGTCGGTGGCACCATCACCCCGGCCCTGTGCGGAGCTGCTGCTGATGCGATGGGCTCCGCATCCGGCGCGTTCTTGTGTGCCGGAGCGCTGTCGGGGCTGGCCATCCCGTTCTGGCTGCTGCACCGCAGGCTGGCCGCCGCATGAAGCACCTCGTTCTCATTCTGACACTTCTCATGGCCACGCCCACCTATGCCGCGTCATGCGACGCATACGGCGGCACCGAGATGGTTCACGCCGAGTTGCTGTTCGGCCGAAGCCAGCCCGGCGGCCTCGTCGGGGCGGAGGATTGGGCGGATTTTCTCGCCAAATCCGTCACGCCCCGCTTCCCAGACGGTCTGACAGCGCTGGACGGCCAAGGCCAATGGCTCGACAGCCAAGCAGGCACGATCACCCACGAGCCCTCAACCGTTCTGCTCATCCTCGCCCCCGCAGCGCCGGATCTGAAGGCGAGGTTGGACGCGGTGCGCAAGGACTACATCGCCCGCTTCGGCCAGAAATCCGTGGGATTGGTGACGAGCACGGCTTGCGCTGATTTTTGAGGGATGACGCGCTTGTCACTCCGGGCGAACCCGTGTCAGATTCAAAACAACAAAAAGACCAAACGGGGAAACGATCATGCGCCTTGCCCTTCCGGCCGCCGGCCTTCTGTGCCTTGCCGCAACCTCTGCCCAGGCGGCCCCTGCCTGCACGGTCGAGGCATTGAAGGCGCTGACAGTGCCAGACCTCGCCGTCACCGAGGCGACACCCAAGCCCGCCGCCAACGGAATCCCCGCCTACTGCGATGTGCAAGGCACCGTCGTCACCAAGGGCGCGAACCAGCCCAACGGCCTCGCCCGCTTCGCCATGCAACTGCCGGAGCATTGGGAGGGCCGGTTCCTCTTCCTCGGCGTCGGCGGCAATGCGGGCAACCTCAACCCCTCCGCCAACCCCGTCGATCGCGCGCAGGCTTTGGGCAAAGGATACGCCACCATCCTCACCGACACCGGCCATGTCGGCGACGGCACGACCGCGAAATGGACGCGTCTGCCCGATGGCAAGGCGGACAACGTGAAGATGGTCGATTTCTTCCACCGCGCCGCGCACAACGTCACCGTCGCGGGCAAGGCCTTTGCCTCCGCCTATTACTCCGGCAAAATCACCCACGCCTATTTCGACGGCTGCTCCACCGGCGGCCGCATGGCGCTGATGGAGGCCGAGCGCTACCCGGAGGATTATGACGGCGTCATCTCCGGTGACCCGATGATGAGCTTCAACACCTACACCGCCCGCGCCGTGGTGCAAAAGGCCGCACTCTCCTCGCCCAAGGCCTACATCTCCCCCGGTCTGCTCGCCGAGATCGACACCCGCGTGCGCGCCACGTGTGACGCCATTGACGGGGCGAAGGACGGCCTTGTGCAGAACCCCACGGCCTGCCCGATCAAGGCGCCAGACCTGCTGTGCAAACCCGGCGAGACCGCCGCCTGCCTCAATCCGGAGCAAATGCAGGTGGTGAAAACCTACACCTCCCCGTTCCACGACCGGCACGGCAAGACCGTGTTTGGCCCCTGGGCGATCACCGATCTCGCAGGCGCGCAGGGCGTTGCCTACAACGTGACCGGGCAGGCACAGCCCGACCTTTCAACCCTGTCCAACCCCTGGAAGGCGGACGCATCCAAAGCCCCGCGCTCCTGGGCGCTGGTGCAGGAGATGCTAACGGGCTATCTCGGCCTTGGTGCCAATGCCGACGTGACGCAGCTCGACATTGACCCGCGCACCAACACCGTCAGCGACAAAATGCTGGCCATGATGCACGCAACCTATGCCGAGGGAGAGGCACGCGACCCCGCCCGCCTCAAGCGCTTTATCGCCGAGGGCCGCAAGCTGATCATCTACCACGGTGCCAGCGACCCCTCGATCCCAGCGTCGCAATCCATCGCCTTCTACCGCGAGCTGTCGCAGTTGCACGGCAAAGCCACGCCCGCCAGCGCCCGCCTGTTCCTCGTCCCCGGCATGCACCATTGCGGCGGCGGCCCCGGCCCCGACCAGTTCGACACCCTCTCGGCCCTCGAAGCCTGGGTAGAACACGGCAAAGCCCCGGCCGCCATCGTTGCCAACACCAAGCCAGACGCAGCCGCCCCGCATCACCTCAAGCTCTGCCCGTATCCGCAGCAGGGACGGTATGACGGGAAGGGCGATGTGATGGATGCCGCGAGCTGGGGGTGTGTGGCGGGGTAGGGGGGCTGCAGCAGGTGGTGCCCGATTGTTGCGTGATAGAACTTTCAACGTACATCATACAACGCGCGGACTGGTTCTCTATTCTGAATTCAAGAACTCGTCAATGATAACGAAAACATTTTCGAAATATTTAAAATCATTGTCAGTGCCATCTTTGCATAATTTTTTGCAAAATTCCATTTTCCGAAGTGTTATTGTAATATTTGTAGTGCCATTATCTTTCGAATCCTCTTTTCTTTGATAAAATTCTTCTGTGAATAATTCTTCTGGAAATAAATTTTCGATTCCAGCTTTTATTTTCGTATTATTTGTGTTTTTGGGGATTTTACGAACAGAGCAGAGCCCATAATTTATTTCTGGACCCGGGCAGTCATTGTCGTAAAGCAACAAAATTCTCCGTTTAATAAGATTTGGATTAGCGCGCATTACATTAAGGGTGTGCGTGAGTGCATTTTTCCCAGTGTGGAATGCTTGTCCACTTTGATCTTTAGCTCCAATCCATTCAATATTACATCTCGCAAGAATATCTGATCTATTTAATAAATATGCTGCGCGTTGTAAGTATGGTAGGTCAGTTTCACCTTCTACGTAGACAATTGGTTTTCCTTCTGAGCGCGCTTCAAGTGCCACCTTCTCAGAGAAGGCTCTCGTTGCGGCAAAAGCATCAAATGCTTTTCCAAATTCCGCGTAGCTCTCAGAGCTAACCGGAAGGCCATGTGGCATTTCTATGACCTGAATACCATCCGAACCAAACTCCCTTTCCATACCCAAAACAAAAATAGGCGAATGGCTCGATATTAAAAATTGTACTTTTGGGAATAGTCTGATTAAATTAGGAAGAATTTTATTTTGAAGTCCGATGTGAATGTGAGCGTCAACCTCATCTATCAGACATATCCCTTCTAGATTATTCAAGTCAATATCATAACCTTTTTGAGAAAGATCCCCATATCTCAAAATCGTACCAAACATGCCCAACAAGATTGATTGCCCGGCTGACAGGCAGTCAAGGCTTGGCAAAAGAATATCAGCCCCACGTGCTACTCCAACTTTTTCATTGGACGTTCTGCCTAGCCAAACAAAACGAACTTGATCGTCGTCAATTATAAGTTGTAATATTTTATTGCAAATCATATATATTTTGTAAGAACTCATTGCCATTTGTATTTCTACAGATGTATGATTTAGAAAAAGGGATGGCATAGCAGCAGTTCCGATATCAATCTTTGCGTCGGTTATTACTGAAATAATCCATTGTTTAATGTTGTCGAGCGCACGTTCAATGTATATTGGTTTTCGGAGGCGATTTGAGATTCTGGATATCACGTCAAACTCAGTCGTAGGTGTCGCCTCACGGTTTAGCCAAAATGGAACCTCGGACCTGCTAGAGGGAAAATATGTATAGACACCTGATTGAAATATATCTTGAGACTGTTTTTGATCGATGCCAAATAGCTTGTGGGCCCCTTCAGTGGGCCAATTGATCTGGTCAATAAAATCTTGGGGCGCGCGTGACCGTGCATCCACAGCTTCCACACTTCCTGCCTTCTCAGTGTAGAAGCGGGGAACACCTGCATCGTCGAACCTCAGTGCAATAAAGCCGCCGGCCTTGCCTGTAGTTGTAGTGAGGCCGCCAACGAGTCTGAACCAAGCCCTTCCCAGCCCTTGGGTTGGGAGTACATCCGTGTAATGAGTGGCAGCAGCTTCAAATAAAGAGTCAGCAATGAGTGATAATAAGTTTGTCTTCCCTGTTCCATTAGCGCCTACAAGAATTAACGGCTTTGGAGTTCCTTCATTTGAGAATTCTAGATTTATGTCAAAGTGCAGAAGAGGGCCATTATTTTCGATATAACCTTGCTTGAGATACATGTGTTTTGGTGCCTTTTTATTTCTAGGGCCGAGCTTTGGCATAAATATTATATTTTTATACAGATCGCGCCAATCGTGCTTTCGCCTCGCATAGCTTGTTCTGCACTGTATCGTTGCGCGTCAACATGGCCTCTCTACAAAATCGCCTCAATCCCCTTGCGCCGGATCACGTCCAGAACCCAGCGCCGGCTCCCTCGGTTGCTTCGCCCCCCGTGCTCAAGCTGCGAAACACATCCGGTCGTGAGGCTGAGATAGCGCGCAAACACGTCCTGTTTCAGATGCGCCCTCTCCTAACCCCCACTCCCAACCCCATGCCCCGCCGGCGCAACCGTCGAACTCAGCCTCCGCACACTATGGCTAATCCCGCACAACCGGTTGCACCCGCGCATCTCCGCCCGCACGTCATCCGTCCCGAACCAGAACCGCCGCAGATCGCCCTCCGCTGCCAGTTTCTCGCCGCGGAATTCGGTTGAGAAGCACAGACGTGCCATGCCGTAATGGTCGACCATGATGTTGCGTTCATAGGTGTTGCAGATATGGGCTGACGTTCGGGTGCCAGAGGCCCAGCCGCGCACGCCGTCATTCATGCCGGACAGCGAGCGCAGATACATTTGCACCACCTCCAGCCACTCCGGCCGCAGCCCCAGGCCAAACCGCGCATCGCAGCGGCGGATGATTTCGGCCAGCGCATCGGCGTCCATCCGGTGGTGTTCGGCGAAGAACACGTCCTCCACCGTGTCACCAAAGCTCGGTTGCAGGAAATTCAGCTTGAGCTTGTCGGCGTGCAAATCGTTCAGCACGAAATCATAGAAGCCCTCAAGGTCTTGGTAATTCTCATCAAACACCAGCCCCATGGCATAAATCCGCGTCGGCACACCCAGGCGGTTGCGCGCCTCCACCAGTCGCCGGATGGCACTCGTGGCCTTCTCAAACGCGCCATCCACCCCGCGCGTGCGGTCATGCAGCTCGGCGCGGTGGCTGTTCAGCGAGATGGAAATCTCGTGCGGCCCCTCATGCATCATCCGCTCCGCCATCGCCACGTCCCGGATGCGGGTGCCGTTCACCACCGAGATGCAGGTGAGCCCCAGCGTGCGGCAGGTGCGCGAGACGTCGAAGTAATCCTCAAGGTCGAGCATGCTCTCGCCGCCACAGATCACCACGGCACCGCGCGGGTTGAGGGCGGCGAATTCGCGCAGCACGCGCCTGCGCCCGTCACGGTCGAGGTAATTCGCCCGGTCGTCATCGTTGTCTTGCCAGAACGAGCAATGCTGGCAGCGCAAATTGCAGCGCTTGTTGATCAGCAGGAACAGATAGCGTGGCGCACCCGTCCACGCGCCTTCAGCCTGTCCCGCGGCTTCCTGTGGTGCGTCAGCCCCCGACAAACCCCACAGCCGCAGCCGCCGCAACGCCTGGATCATCCCCATCAGATCGCCCTCAATGCGTGCGCCACACGCCTGATTGCCCGCCGTGCCACGCGCCGCGGCCACGCCGGTATTGGCTCTGTCAGTGGCTCTGTCAGTGGCTCTGGCAGTGGCTCTGGCAGTGGGGCTGGTTCGTCCACGCGCAACGCCTCCGCCACAGGCTCCGGAACAGCGACGGGCGCTTTGTCGTATCGCCGCACCCATGCGTCGAATGCCTCTGCCCCCACGGCGCGCGAAAGCGGCTCGCGGTTGCCCGCAATCAGTTCGTCGAAGCCATCGACCGCATCAAACGCTGCAATGGTCCGCAGAAACGAGTCTGTCTCCCAAAACCGCCGCACCATTTCGTCTGCCCGCAGCACCATGTGGTCGGCGAGCATTTTGAGCGCCATGCGCGACATTTCATTCTCGGGGCGGATGGCGCGCATATGATCAAGCTGCGGTGCCTGGGTTCCCTGATTGGCCCCATGCAGGCGATAGATCGCCATGGGCCTGTCGATCAGCAGGCTGCCGGTGAGGTTGCTGATGCCCGCGCAGAACAACACGTCGGTCGAAAGCCGCAACTGCTCGACCCCGGCGATGCCTTCGAGCAGCGCCAGCGCATCCCGGCGGTAGCAATTCCCAGACGTTGGCGACCAGCACCACCCCACCCGGCCCGGCGGCACATACGCCACGTGCTGCAATATGGAAGCGCCCGGCAGCCCCAGCGGCCATACGCCGGTGGCATCGGCAGGCCGGAACTCCATCGCCGGGCGGAACCCCGACTGCATCAGATAATGCGCCATCGCTTCCAACCCGGCCACAACAACGCGGCCATCGCGGGATTGCACCATGTCAACGCAGGTTAGGCCCACATGCCGCCTGCTGGAGAGATGGACGTAAATATGCGTGGCGATGCAGTCCGGCATCAGCAAATCATCGGCGTCGAGGAACACGACAAAGTCCCCATCTGCCACAGCCAGCCCGGCAAAACTTGCAACGGTCTGGCCGCTGTTTCGCGCGAGAAGCACTGATCGCACAGTCGGATCATGTGCTGTGATCGCAGAAATGACATCTGCACTGTCATCGGTCGATGCGTCATCGACGATCACACAGTCGATGTTGGGATAGCTCTGCTCTCGCACGGACGCGACGGCTTCAGCCAGGAACCGGCCGTAATTGTGGTTGACGATCACCACGCTGACCCGAGGCAGTTGCGATGCCCCGGCTGTCGCCTTCCTTTGGTCCCACACAGAGCTGTCGGGCATCGCCCTTTCTCTCCCAAATACCGGAATTGGTGGATAACGCCTTAATGCATCATGCCCGACAGAATTTGAGTGTTGATAGAAAATTATCGGGCGACGAGGTCGAGCCCCTGCGTCGCCCGAGTGCGATGCGGGCTAGGCGAAGTGTACTAACTTCCCACTCGGCTCGCCCAGCACCTCATCGTCGCGCATCACCACATTCCCGCGCACAATCGTCGCCATCGGCCAGCCGGTGACGCTCATCCCATCAAACGGTGTCCAGCCGCAGGGTGAGGCGATCCATTTGTTCTCAATCGTCCGCCGCGCCTTCATGTCCACCAGGGTGAAATCGGCATCATAGCCGGCAGCCAAGCGCCCCTTGCCCACCGCGCCGTACACCCTTGCAGGCCCGGCGCACATCAGATCGACCATGCGGGCGAGGGAAAGCCGTCCGGCATTCACGTGGTCGAGCATGATCGGCACCAGCGTCTGCACGCCGGTCAGCCCCGCCGGGCATTCCGGCCACGGCTTCAGCTTCGCGGCATGTGCGTGCGGGGCGTGGTCGGAGCCGATGGTGTCCACCGTGCCATCCGCAACGGCTCGCCACGCCGCATCCATGTGGCGCTGGTCGCGGATGGGCGGGTTCATCACGCCAAAGCCGCCAAGGCGGTCGTAGCAATCCGGGGCCACCTGCGTCAGATGGTTCACCAGCAGCTCGACGGTCGCCACGTCGCGGAAATCTTTGAGATAATCCAGCTCCTCCTCCGTCGAGACATGCAGGATATGCGCGGGCCGCCCGGTTTTGCGGGCCAGCGCCATCAGGCGCCTTGTGCCCAGAAACGCCGCCTCCACGTCGCGCCATTCCATGTGGCTGCTATAGGGATCGCCGGATTTGAACATCGGCTTGCGCGCCTGCAGGCGGTATTCATCCTCGGAATGATAGCTGATACGCCTGCGGCCGGCGCGCATCAGCTTCTCCAGGCTCTCGTCATCCTCCACCATCAAATCGCCGGTGGAAGACCCCGCGAATACCTTGATCGCGCATACGCCGCGCTGCACTTCCAGGCTCGCCAGTTCGGCAATGTTGGTCTTGGTGCCGCCGACATAGAGCCCCATGTCGCACCACGCCTTGTGCTCGGCGTAATCTTGCTTCCATTCCAATTGCGCCACATTTGTAATGGAGGGATTGGTATTGGGCATGTCGAACACGGCAGTCAGCCCGCCCAGCACCGCGGCCTTGGTGCCGGTGGGAATGCTCTCGATGGCGGCGTCACCGGGGTCACGCAGATGCACATGCGGGTCGATCAGGCCGGGGAGCACGTGCAGGCCGGTGGCGTCGAACACCGTCTCAGCGGTCGCGTCGGAGGGCACGCCAATGGCGGCGATGCGACCGTTCCGCACGCCGATATCGGCCGAAATCTCGCCCCAGGGCAGGACGGCGATGCCGCCACGCAGGATCAGATCGAAATGGGCTTGCATGGGAGACTCCTTGGCCAGGCTGTACGGTGGGGCAATCTTGCATGGCCATCGCGTGCTTGCCATGTCAGGGGGAGGGAGAATCGCATGATCGTGCAGCTGACAGACCGTGGCGTGGTGGAGGTGACCGGGGCGGAGAGCGTGTCGTTCCTGCAAGGCCTCGTGTCCAACGATGTGGCGCTGGCATCACCCGGCCGCGCCGTTTGGGCGGCCTTGCTGACGCCGCAGGGGAAGTGGCTGGCTGATTTCTTCATCATGGCCGAGGGCGAGCGCCTGCTGCTCGAATGCGAGGCAGGCCATGCGGCCATGCTCACCAAAACCCTCAGCCGCTACCGCCTTCGCTCCAAGGTGGCACTGCGCGACGTGAGTGCGGAGTTCGCTGTGCATGTCGTGTGGGGCGAAATTCCGGTGTTGGCTGACGCGATCATCGCCCCCGACCCCCGTCTGCCGGCTGCCGGATTTCGCGTGCTCGCCGCGTCCCCGCTTGGTGACACCGCGATCGTGGCGGACTGGCACGCCCACCGCATCGCCCTCGGTCTGCCGGACGGATCGCGCGACATGGAGGCGGACAAAAGCGTGCTGTTGGAAGCAGGCTTCGACGAGCTCGGCGGCGTCTCATGGACCAAGGGCTGCTATATGGGCCAAGAACTCACCGCCCGCACCAAATACCGCGGCCTGCTGAAGCGTCGCCTCGTACCGGTGCGGGTGGCGGGTCACCTCGCCGAGCCCGGTGAGCCGGTCATGGCCGGTGAGCAGGAGGTCGGCACGCTGCGCTTCGGCGTCGGCGATACCGCAATGGCGCTGCTGCGTCTCGACGCCATAGGTGCGGACGGCCTGCGATGCGGCAATGCCACGCTTGTAGCGGTGCTGCCGGAATGGATGCGCGCGAAGGCGGCGGAGTAGCGACACCTACCGCTTCTGTCGCTTCAAATCCGTCGGATCAAGCACCGACAGCGCATTCCAGCCGAATTGTAACAGCGGCAGCGCCTGTTCGGTGAAGGTGACGATATCGCCCACCAGTTTGGCGCTCGAAAGCCGGGCGGGGGTGATCGGACGGCTAAGGGTGAAGGATTTCAGCCGCAACGCCGCCTGCAACGCCTCGCCCTCAGCCTCCTCGAAGCCGCGCGGCAGTCGGGTAAGGCTTTCGGTGGCGTCGATCTTGAGTTTTGCCTTCGCGAGCCCCGCCTCGATGTCCGCAAAACGCTGTGGCTGGGTGTAGATTGCCTCCCGCAACGCGCCGAGTGCCTCGCGTTCCGGGTTCCAAAAGCCGGCGGCCAGGAAGCTGCCGGTGGGCTCGACATGGATGTAGATCACGCCGCCATGCACGCCGCCGCCGGGACGGCTGAGTGCCGCACCGGCATGGGTTTTGTAGGGCGTTTTGTCCTTGCTGAAGCGCACATCGCGATGGACGCGAAAGATCGCCTTTTGCGGATCGCCGGTGATCGGGAGGTCACGAGCGGCAAGGGCGGAGATCACGTCGGCCAGCAGCAGGCGGAACGGGGCCACCACCGCCTCCTCATAGACGGCCTTGTGCGCCAGGAACCATTCGCGATTGTTGTTGGCGGCAAGCTCGGTGAGAAACGCGTTTGCTTCTGGTCTGAAGCCTTTGAAACTCATCTCACTTCGCCCCGTCCAGCGCGGCACAACCTTTGGTTCCGAACAACACCGCCAGCCCGCAGGTGGTGTTGAACATCTTGCCACCCTCATGCGCGATGCCGGGTACGTCGATCAGCATCTGGTTGATGCCGGTGGGGTGGCGCTGCTGGATCATGCTGAAATAGGCGTGCGCGCGGGCGAAACGGTGCGGCCCCTGCGCCTCGCCGGCACAGGATTTGTCGAGCACCGGGTGATTGGGGTCGGTGTCGTCGCCGCCGACCAGATAGACCACCGAGCGCGTGACGTAGCGCGCCTCAAGTGCCGCAGGTGTCGCGGTCACGTAGGGCGGCACATCTGCGTCGAAGCCATATTTCCAGCTGTTCTGCGTTTTGCAGCTGGGTTTGGGATCTGGCCGTGCTGGGTCAAAATAGAGGTAGGAGGATGGGTCGGAGACGACGTAATGCGTTGCGATCCCCGCCTTTGTCAGCGCCGCCTCGCCCTCGCCCGCCACGGCGTAGCGTTGCACCACCTGGCCACCGGCGGAGAAACCAGCGACGATAACGGTGTTGATGTTCGGAAACAGCGTTCGGTCCGCCAGATGCGCCAGCACAGCGTCGATTCCGGCAAATCCGCTCACTGGCCCCGGCGTGATGGCATTCTCGCCTCCCGCCCAACTATCTGGCCCAAAGCCCAGCGTCATGGCGGGCAGGTTGTGCGCCTTGATGTCGTAATCCGTTAAAAACTGCGGCGAGACCACAATCGCCTTTCTACCCTCTTTGCCAGCCGCCGACTGCGCCTGCAGCCCGGATTCGAAATACACATCGGCATTGCGCAGCAGGCCATGGAAGATCAGCACCGCACGGGTGAGTTCCGGGTGCGGCACATTCCAGTCAACGGAGGTGTAGACCGGAAGCGCTGCTGACACGCCGTTCGCCGTGAAGGGCAGCAGAGTCGGGGCTACCTCCTTGACGGGTTTGTAATAGCGATCCGGCAACTGGGCGGCGCCAGGTGCCACGTAGGCCATCGAGAGCACGACGAACAGAAGACGACGCATGAGTTTTTCCCCCTTAGCAGCACGCCTCGGGAAGAAGCCTAGCGGGAAGGCCCAGCCGGATAAACCCGGCTGGGCCAGTCGCATATTAGGTCTGGTCTGATGCGCTGGTGTCTGACCAGCCGCTGTCGCTGGACGAACTGGTGTCGGTCCAGCCGCTATCGGTAGACGCGCTGTTGTCCGTCCAGCCGCTGCTTTGCGGGGCGGCATAGGTTTTGGCGTCTCCACCCTGATCACCGGAGTCGTATGTGCTCGCGGCCGGCCCCGCCCACGGAGCGGCTTCGCCGGGGAAGGACTGCTGCGGCAGAAAACCGCCGGCACCGCCGAACGAGGCGTTCTCTTGCTCATGATGCCCGCCGCTGAGCAGGCCGCTCAGCGCATTCGCCGCCATCACGCCGCAAGCCACACCGGCGGCCGTGCGCAGCGCACCGCCAAGGAAGCCGGAACCCGAGCCCTGGAACATGCCGGGGGCATAGCCGGGGGCGTATTGCGGTGGCGGCGGAGCGTAGGCCTGCTGCGGATAGGGTTGTTGTGGGTAGGGCTGGGGAGCCGGCTGGCTGCTGCCGAACAGGCTGCCGAGCAGGCTGCGG
>CAIJTR010000074.1 GCA_903823665.1 uncultured Rhodospirillales bacterium | reverse complement strand
TGCGCCACGAACAGGCCCAGCAGCCCGATCAGCCATCCCTTCAGCGGATCGTCACCGACGAGGCTGCCGGAGATCACGATGCCGAACATCGCCAGCCAGAAGAATTCAAACGCACCGAATGATAACGCCACATTGGCCAACACTGGGGTGAAGGCGGCGAGGCAGATCACGCCGAACAGCGTTCCGCAGAAGGCGCCGGAGGTGGCGATGCCGATGGCGCGCCCGGCCTCGCCCCGCATTGCCAGCGCGTAGCCATCGGCGCAGGAGGCGGCATTGGCGGCGGTACCTGGAATATTCAGCAAGATGGCCGAGCGGGAGCCACCGTAGAGCGTGCCGACATAGGATGAGATGAGGATCAGGATGGCGTCATTGGCGGGCAGCTTCAGCGTCAGCGTGGTCAGCAGCGCGATGCACAACGTGGCGGATAGTCCTGGCAGGCAGCCGACCAAAATTCCGACGAACGATCCGGCCAGCGCATAGATCAACGACCACGGGGTGAAGAACCCCAGATAGGCGTGGCCGAGCATTTCGAGACCTTGCACGACGTGCTCTCTCCCTCAGGGCAGGCGGACGAGGAAGAGCCGCTCGAACACCAGCGAGACGGCAAGCCCGGTGCACAATCCGATCACGCAGGCCATTGCAATGCCGCGCGCCCGGCTTGCGGCAATCTCTCGCCAGCGCAGCACGAGGATGCTGCTGGAGACGAACATCCAGGCGGCCAGCCAGAAAGGCACGCGCCCGAGCAGCACAGCGGCAAAGCCCACGCAGAGCAGCACCACCAATCCGAGCCTGCTCCAGTCGAGCTGCGGAGCGGGTATTGCATCGGCGCTGAAGCCTCCCCGCCTTGCGCCGCGCAGGATCATCACACCGGACAGCAGCATCATGGCGGCACCCAGCAGACCCGGCACCAGACCTGGGATGGTGTAGGGGTTGATGTCCTGATCCTCGAGCCGGTCCATCTGCCAGGACATCACCAGAATGACGATGCCAAGCGCCATCCATGCCAGACCACCGATCAGATCAGACCGGGCGTCCGAACCGGGTTCGGTGTGCGCTGCAGGCTCGTTTGGCATCCCGTCAGGGTTTGGGGATGCCGAGTGTGTCAGGCGACACCTTGGCCTTGCCGCTGGTGAATTGCTGCCAGGCATTGGCCTGCACGGCCGGCATCACAGCGGTTTGCGCGGCTTCGCCAAATGACGGTGCATACAGCGCGCCGCGCTTGGTGGCGTACTGCTTCAATGCGGCGTTATCGGGCATTTTGGTCGCCCAGATGGTGTCGAGCGTCTTGACCACGTCGGCGGGTGTGCCCGGAGGCAGAAAAATGCCGAAATAATTGATCGGCGTTTGCAGATTGGGCAGTTCGTCGGTCAGCGGCGGAATGGTGCCGTAGCCTTCGATGGTCACCGGCCGGTTGCTGATGACCGCCAGTGGCCGCAGGCGCTTGCCGACAATCATGTCGGCCTGCTCGACCGCAAGCTGCGTTGTGGCTTGCGTCTCGCCGGAAACCGTGGCGACCACGGAGGGTGCGCCGCCATCGTAGGTGACGTTCTTGTAGGTCACGCCCGCCGCTGCGGCGATGCGCTCCATGGCACTGTGTCCGGAGGACTGCACGCCCGCGGTTGCCACGGAAATCTGGCCGGGCTTGGCCTTCATGGCTGCGATCAGTTCCCTCGCCGTTTTGTATGGGCTGTCAGCACCCACCGACAGCACCTCTACGTTGGCGACGGTGAGGTAAAGGTGCCAATCCTTGATGCCGGTGTTGAGCATGCCGAGGGTTTGATAGGTTCCCAAATCCTGCGCTGCACCAGCGGTCCAGGTGTAGCCGTCCTTGGCAGCGTCCATCGCACTGCGGGTGCCGATGGAGCCGGACGCACCCGCCTGATTGATGATGACGATCTTGGTGTGCAGCATGTCCTCAAGCTCAGCGGCGGCAACACGCGTTGCTTGATCGGTCGAGCCGCCGGCGGCCCAGGGCACGATAAGATTGATCGGGTGTGATGGTGCCCATTGCGCGTAGGCGGGTGCCGCAGCGAGCATCGCGCAGGCTGCGAGCAGAACGGCACGACAGGAAACGAGCTTCATCGAACCCCCCTTTGCACACCGGTTCTTCGCCGGTTGTTGCTGCATATGACCATAATCAACGTTGGCGGATCAATCGCGCCCGGTTACGCAATTTTGGCTGGTTTCTTGATGGCGGCCAGCGTTTTGAAGTCTGCTGACTGTTTGTAGAGCGCATCGAGCGGATAGCAGCCGGAGACAAGACCGTTGCGTGGTGCTGTGGTGCAGTCGCTGAAGGTGCGGCATAGGCGCTTCTTTTGTATGCCGCGGCCTTCAATCACGTCGCGCGGCAGGTCGTGATAGGACAGCACCATGCGGCCGATGCCGACCACATCCGTCCAACCCTTGCGCACCACGGCCTGCGCCACGTTGGGCAGGAATTCCTGCAGGTAGGTGAAGCCGGACGACATGATCAGCATGTCCGGAAACGCCTGTTTGAGATCTCGCACCACCTCGATCTGCCGCATCACGCCGGCCAGCGGATCTTCCGGCGGATGATAGCCGTCTGATGGCGGATAGGACGCGGGACGGGTCACATGCGGATTGTAATAGGGGCTGCCGGCGGTGATGTTGACCAGCAGGATGCCCATGCTGCGCAGCATGGCGAGGAACGCCTTCGGCTCGGTCAGGTCGTAGGCGGCGGGATTGGCTTGGTCGACGCCGAATGCATATTTGTAAGGCCCATCGAAGCTGTCCGGCATGCCCGGCCCCAGATTGCCGGGTGTGGAACGCGCGGGATCGGCGTGGAACGGGATGAGGTCAATCGCGCTCAGCCGGACACCGATGCGCAGGCCTGGGGCTACAGCGCGGATGCCATCCACGATTTCCCGCAGGATGCGCGTGCGGTTTTCCAGTGAGCCGCCATACGGCCCCGGCCTTGTGTGGCCTGCCAAAATCTCGTGCAGCAGGTAGCCGTGGCAGTGTTTGATGTCCACGAAGTCATAGCCGCAATTCTGCGCCTGTTTGGCGGCGCGCACGTAGTCATCCACCAGATGCTTGAGGTCGTCATCTGACATGATCGGACGGTCGTTGGGATAGTGAAATTTGCGGTCCAGGATGGGGTGCCGGAAGGCGATGGCCGACTCAAACCTGGTGTTGTCGTTCGGCTTGCAGAACCGGCCGGAATGGGTGAGCTGCAGGCCAATGACGAGCCCGTCATCATGGCCCATCGCTGCTTTATGCGACGCCACCAATTGCTCGCGCAGATGTGCGATGGACGATTCTGTGTGATCGGCCAGATAAAGCTGCCTTGGGTTGGCGCGTCCATCCGCACGCACCGCCACCGCTTCGCACCCCCAGATCAGCTTGCTGCCGCTCTCGCCGAACCGGCGCCAGCGGCGATAGGTGTTCTCGGTCGGATTGCCGTCCGATTGACCGTCCCAGCCTTCCATTGGGTTGATGCCGAGGCGGTTGCCGATTCTCAGGCCGTCGCAGGTGATTGGCTGGGCCAGCGGCGAGTGCGGCCCACTTTCGACAATGTCATCGCACGGCATATCAAGGCCCAGTGTCTCAAGATGCGCACGCAGCCCGGCGACCGTGTGGAGTGACTGGATTTTTGGGAAGTCGCCGAACTTCATGTCTTAACCCTTTTTGGCTTCGGTCATTTCGAGAGGGACGCGCTCAGCTTACCCGTTGCGCAGTGCTTGCGGCAGCCACGAGCGATAGGACGGGTGATCCAAGGCCAGCGGCAATGCGACGGGCAGGCTTTGCTCGGCGGAGGCGTAGAGCGCTGTGACGAGTTCCAGCGAGCGTCGTGCGTCCGCAAGGGTGACCGGGAGTTCTGAGCCTTCATCCAACGCGGTGTGCATGGCCGCAAACAGCCCCTTGAAGCGTGACGGCACAAAGCGCCAGCCTTCCAGTGCCGCATCGATGGCCGCTGCAGATTGCGCCGAGGCTGGAATGATGTGCCAGGGGTCGTCTGCCGGCGCATAGGGCGACAACGCGCTTTGAAACGTCACGTTTTCAAAACAGAGCCTCAGGCGCGATAGTTCGCGGGCTGAGCCGAGGGTGACCGACAGCGTGGCCAGCGCGCCGCTTTGCATCTCCAGGCTGGCGGCTGCTGTGTCCTCGACCTCGATGGGATTGACCCTGGTGGATGTGCGCGCAAACACCGAGGCGACCGGACCCAGGAGGTAGCACAGCAGATCATGCGCGTGGATGGCGTGGCCGAGCAGTGCGCCGCCCAGTTCGGTGGCGAACCGGCCGCGCCAGGGCACAGCGTAATACGCGGCATCGCGGGTCCATGCGGTCTCAATGGTGGCAAGAAACGGCTTGCCGGCGAGGCCGCTTTGAATGATGTGCCGGGCCTTTTGGAGGCCGTTGCCGAACCGGTATTGGAAGATCGGCATGAGCCTGCCCCGCGACGTGGCAGCTGCTGCGATGATGCGGTCGGCATCGGCCAGAGAGCCTACCAGCGGTTTCTCGCACACCAGGTGTTTGCCCGATGCCAGCCCCTGCAGGCATTGCTCAAGATGCAGGCCGGGTGGCGTGCAGATGTCGATGATGTCGATGTCGGGCATTGCGAGAACATCGGCAAAGGAGGCGGTGAGGCGCGGAATGGCGAACTGGTGCCCAACATCGGCGAGCCGCACCGGATCGATGTCGCAAAGTGCTACGATCTCGAACAGATCAGGCAGGTTTTTGTAGCCCTCGGCGATATGCGCCCGGCCGATGCCGGCACCAATGACGGCAACCTTGAAGCGGCGGCTCATGCGCGTGCCTCCGCCATGGCCTGCGCCGTGAGGGCGATTTCCGCTGCCTTGAAGCATCGCGCCTGTGGCATCGCCGTTTCAGTCCGGTGGAGCACGTCATGGATCAACTGGCGCCCGTATGGCAGTTCGACATGGCTGCAGTCGATACGTTCCACACCCTCGTTATTCACAAGAAACAAGTGGTCGGTGCCGTTCTCGCCGCCAAGATCGAGATATTTGCGCAATTCGATTGTTCCGTGCGTGCCAATCAGGATCATGCGGCCATCGCCCCAGTTCGGCATTCCGTCCGGCGTGAACCAGTCCACCCGGATATAGCCGGTGGCGTCAGGCGTGCGGAGCAGCATCTCACCGAAATCCTGGAATCCCGGATCGGCCGGATTGTTGCGGTTGGCGACGCAGGCGGAGGCGATCTCGGCATCCGCCGCCCCAGTGAAGAACAGGAATTGTTCGACCTGATGCGAGGCGATGTCTGTGAGGATGCCGCCATACTTTGCCCGGTCGAAGAACCAGGCAGGCCTGCGCGGGCGGTTGAGCCGGTGCGGGCCGACGCCGACAATGTTGACCAGTTTGCCGATGGCACCGGCATGCACAAGCTCGCCTGCCTTAACAGCGCAACGGACCTCGAAATGTTCAGAATAGCAGATCGAGTAAATCCGCCCGGTCTCGGCCTGCACGCGGCGGACATCGGCGAGTTGCCCAAGTGAGGTGATGCCTGGCTTGTCGGACATGAAGTCCTTCCCCGCCCGCATGACATCGATGCCGAGCGGTGCGCGTTCCGCGCTGATCCCGCTGGTGAGCACCATGGCGATGGAGCGATCGTTCAAGATGGCATCTCGATGCGTGACCCTGCGCGCCTGCGGAAATTCAGCGGCGAATGGGCCTGCGAGTTCGTCCTCAATTGCGTGAAAGGCCATGAATTCGGCACCCTCCCGCAGCAGCAGTTTGACCTGGCCGTAGATGTGGAAGTGGTTGATGCCGATGACCGCGAATTTGATGCTCATGGGTCTCTCTTGAATGGCGTTAACGCTTGATTCCGGTGGTGGCGATGCCCTCGATGAGCAGCCGCTGGAAGAACAGAAACAGTGCCAGCACCGGCAGCAGCGTCAGCACCGCCATGGCGAACATCGCACCCCAGTCGGACTGCCCTGCGGAATCAAGGAAGCCGCGCAGGCCGAGTTGTACTGTGAAGTTCTCAATGTCGCTGAGGTAGATCAGCGGGCCGAAGAAATCGTCCCAGGTGAAGATGAAGGTGAAGATCGCAGCCGTGGCCAGCGCCGGCACCGAAAGCGGCAGGATGATGTTCCAGTAAATCCGCCACGGGCTGCAGCCGTCCATCACCGCCGCCTCATCAAGCTCGCGCGGCAGACCGCGGAAAAACTGGGTCAGCAGGAAGATAAAGAACGCATCGACGGCCATGAATTTCGGCACCACCAGCGGCAGCCAGGTGTTCACCCAGTCAAGGTTGAGGAACAATATATATTGCGGCACCAGTGTCACCTGATACGGGATCATCAAGGTGCCCAACATCAGCGCGAAGCATGTGTTGCGGCCGGGAAATTTCAGCCGGCTGACGGCGTAGGCGGCGAGCGAGCAGGACAGCACGTTGCCGCACACCGACAGCACCGAGATCACCATGGAGTTCCAGAAGAAGCGCCCAAAGCTGACCTGAAGGCCGTTCCAGCCGCGTGGATAGGCGGTGAAATTCCAATGCGCCGGCCAGAGCGAGGCGGATTCGAATATCTCCGCATTCGGCTTGACCGAACTGGCGAACATCCAAAGCAGCGGATACAGCATGATCAACGACGCGCCGCAGAGCACGACGTGGAAACCCAAGCTCCGATAGACGGGGCGGCGGGGCGCGCGATCAATCATCGTAATGCACCCAGAGCCGTTCGGTGACGAACGCGATCGCCGTCACCGCCACAATCGCCAGCACCAGCAGCCAGGCGAGTGCGGAGGCATAGCCCATGCGCAAATAGCCGAACGCCTCCTGATACAAATAGAGTGTGTAGAACAGCGTGGAGTTGATTGGGCCGCCGGAGCCGCCGCTGATGATGAAGGCGGGCGTGAAGGCCTTGAAGGCGTCGATTGTCTGCACAACCATGTTGAAGAAGATCACCGGCGTCAGTATCGGCAAGGTGATGCGCCAGAATTGCTGGCGCGGTGTGGCGCCGTCCAGGCTCGCGGCCTCATAGAGATCTTTCGGCAACTGGCGCAGACCGGCCAGAAAGATGATCATCGGCGAACCGAACTGCCACACGCTGAGCGCCACCAGGGTGTAAAGCGCGGTGTTGGGATCAGACACCCAGCTTGGCCCCACGACGCCGAACTGTAGCAGCACGTGGTTCAGCAGCCCGTCCCCCGCGAACACCCTCCGCCAAAGGGTTGCAATGGCGACGGAGGCTCCCAGCAGGGATGGCAGATAGAACAGCGCGCGATATATTGGCAGGCCCATGATCCCCTTGTTCAGGATCATCGCAATCGCCAGCGCGAACCCCAGCTTCAACGGGACCGACATCGCAACGTACAGCAGAGTGACATGCACGGAATCGGCCACTTTGCTGTCGGCCGTCATGATCCGCACATAGTTCGCAAGGCCCACAAATTGCGGCGCGCCGATCAGATCGTAATTGGTGAACGACAGATAGAGCGACGCCAGCGCCGGCCCGATGGTCAGGCCGAAAAATCCGGCCAGCCAAGGGAGCAGGAACAGATACCCCGCCAGCGACGGCCGTCGTCGTCGTCGCACACGCGTCTGCTGCGGCGCGGTTGCGATCGAAGGAACCGAGACGTCCAGGACGGTCAGCCGCGCGCGATGATGCTGTCGCACTCGCGCATGAACTGCTTGGCGGCATCGGCGACAGATTGCTTGCCGAAGCCGATTGTCTCGTTCGTGCGCACCATGAGCGCCAGAACCTCACCCGCACCACGCGGCGGCGGTGGCGGCAGATCGCGCACCTTGTCCGAGATGAAGGCGATGTAGGCGGCCCCCCGCTTGCCCAGATCATCCAGGCTCGGTGCAATGGCGTCGCGGACGGGCGTGGACGCGGGAATGCCACGCTCCACGCCGAGCACCTTGCCGGCCTCGATATCGGCCACGAAGTAGCTCAGCAGTTTTGCAGCCGCTTCGGGCACCTTGGAGGTGGCGGCGATGCTCCACATCTGTGACGGCTTGAGATACTGGCCGGACCGTGTTTTGGACGCACCCGCCGGATACATCGCGATATCAAGCTTGCGGCGGTTCAGCGCCTGAAAGCCGACCAGCTGGTTGGAGTTGGAGAAGGTCAGCGCGCATTTGCCGAGCGACACGCCGTTGGTGTCGATGTCGAGCTTGTCGAGCGCCTGTACCTCGGGTACAAGGCAACTGCCCTGGGCGCGCATACGGGCCCAGTAGCCGAACCAGTCGGCCATATCGTCGGCGTCAGCACCGAACTTGCCCTCGGGCGTATACATGTCCTTGCCACGCTCAGCGAGCCAGACCTCGAATGCGGGACCAGAGCCGCCGGAATCGGTCATGCCCCAATAACCCGGCCGGTTTGCCGCCTTGGTCAGCGCTGCCATTCGGGTGCCGAGCTCGTCCCATGTCATTGGCCAGTTCGGCGGCTCCATGCCGAATTGCTGAAAGGTTTCACGGTCAAAGATCAATGACGTTGAGTTAAGGCCTAGGCTTACGCCGTAGATTTTGCCGTCCACCTTGCCGCCATCGACCGAGGCTGGGGCGAAGCCGCTCAGATTGAGCTCGTGGCCGACGAATCCGTCGAGTGGCAGCAGGGCGCGGCGGCGGGCATAGTCGAAGATGTAGCCATAATCCATCTGGATCAGATCGGCGAGGTTGCGGCCGGCGGCCTGGGTTGCCATGCGCGTCCAGTAATCGCCCCACCCCAGCGTTTCACCGGTGATGGTGATGCCGGGATTGGCGGCCATGAACATTTCGTTGACCTTGTTGGTGCGGTCCGCGCGGTCCTTCGCACCCCACCAATACGTCCGGATGCGTGTTGCCCCCTGGGCGCTGGCGCGTGGCGGGAGGCCTGCCAGTGCACCCATCGCCGCAGCGCCACCGAGGATTTTCCGCCGATTGAGACCTGTGTTGCGCATCTCGTCCCCCTCCGCGCCCCTGCCACGTGGCGGAGCATCTTGTTTGATTCGACGGCTGTTGCCGCCGACAGGTTACCCGGAGCTTCACGCACTGCGGCGTGCTTGACAAGCAAGATTGCGGCATGATCGATCGCGGTGTGAGCATGTGGGAGCGAAACAATGAAGACGTACGCCATCGTTGGCCTCGGCCACCGGTCCTACATGTATCTCGACGCGCTGACGGGACCGCACGTGGCGGATGGGCGTCTGGTGGGGCTGTGCGACAGCAATATCGGCCGCGCTGAGACCGCTGCCCGCGTGGCCAAAAGCCGCGGCTTTGACGTTCCGGTGTTCAACGCCGAGGCATTTGACCGGATGATGGCGGAGACCCGGCCGGACCGGTTGATCGTGACGGTGCCCGACAACATCCACGCATTTTACATCGAACGCGCGCTTGACCTCGGTTGTGACGTGGTCACTGAGAAGCCGCTGACGATGAACGCCGAAGCCTGCGCGCGGATTGTTGAAGCGCGGCGGCGCTCCGGTCGTTCGGTGCTGGTAGGCTTCAATTATCGTTACTCACCAGTGCGCACGCTGGTGAAGCAGGTGCTGATGTCCGGGATGATCGGGCATGTGAAATCCGCAACGTTCGAGTGGCTGCTCGACACGCATCACGGGGCTGACTATTTCCGCCGCTGGCATCGCACCAAAGCCAATTCCGGCGGGTTGTTCGTCCATAAGGCGACGCATCATTTCGATTTGCTGAACTGGTGGCTGGGCTCGGTGCCGCGCCGGGTGACGGCGCTGGGGCGGCGGGTGTTCTACCGGCCGGAAATGGGTGATGCGCTTGGTTTCACGGACCGTGGCGAGCGCTGCACTGGCTGCCCGGCGTTCGAGCGCTGCGGCTTCCGGCTTGATGTGGCGGCCAGTGCGCACCTGTCCGATCTTTATGCTGAGAACGAGCATATTGACGGCTATCTGCGCGATAAATGCGTGTTCAGCCCAGACATCGACATCGAGGATTCGATGAACGCGATGATCGAATATGATCGCAACATCG
>CAIJTR010000073.1 GCA_903823665.1 uncultured Rhodospirillales bacterium | reverse complement strand
GAGGCCGGGTTCGCTGGACACGGTCAGCACGCCACCATTGATGGCCAGTGGCCCGTTGTTGCGCAGACTGTCGATCTGCTCGGTCCCCATCACCAACTGCTCGTAATAGTCATTGTTGGGAATGGCGGCACATAGTTGAGCGTTGGCGAGGCCCATCCCGTGAACTTGGCAGCGCGACGCATGGCTCTCCGACAAATGCGCAATCTTTAGCGCCCCTGTGATACCGCCCTTCATGCCAGTGTTCGTGCGCGTCATATCGAGCGCTCCCATCTGAATCCATGTTGCCATGTTCCAGTGGCAGCCATCCGAGGTTTCGGCGGCGAGCACCGGGATGTCGAGCGCGTCGCAAAGCTTGCGATAGCTGCCGAGTTCGAACTCACGCATCGGCTCCTTGTACCAGAGGAAATCCTCACCTTCGAACACGCGACCAAATTTCATTGAGGTGACGTAGTCCCAGCCAGCAGAACCATCGAACATCAGTTCTGCGTCTGGTCCTGTCCATTTGCGAAGATTCTTTCACAGGGCAGCATCTTCGCGGGCATCTCCCCAGGCGTGCAGCTTGAAGGCGGTGAAGCCGACATCAATGCAATGGTGAATATGGCGCTCGTATTCGGCCATCGTGTTCCAGGTTACGGTGGAGGCATAGACCTTCACCGCCGGATCGTAGCCGCCAAGCATTTGCCACAGCGGCATGTTGGCCTTTTTCGACTTGATGTCCCACGCCAGCAGATCGACGAGACCAAGATGCGTCATCGGCATCTCTTCGACACGGTCGATTTCCCAGATGCGCTTCCACAATCGTTCCGTGTTGAGCGGGTTCTCACCGATGAGCGCTTTCAGCCGGCGCTCCGTGAGGCTCATGGCGGCCAGGGCGTGCTTCTGACCGGCCTCGATTTCGATGGCGCCAGTGATCCCCTCGTCGGTCTCCATCCGCAAAACGGCCTGAAGTGGACGGCGATCTAGCGGCGTGCCGTCACCAGAGCCGGGCAGCCCGTTCCGCCAGCGGAAAGGGTGTGGCGGGTGGTCCGTCTCAATGACAAAGCAGGAGATGTTGGTGATCTGCATCGATCACATACCCCGTTTCGGTGCGATACGGCTTGCACCGAGAGAGGCGTGATGGCGTGCCAAGTCCTCCGACAGCATCTCGCCTTTCGCCGGGGCCTCGTGCTAGAAGTGGTGATACTCATCCGTGCCGCAAACCAGCATAGCGGTATCAATTGAATCAGGTTTGACATGGGTTGCAACGTAGCGGATGGCGTAGCCGATGCGGCGATGGTCGGCCCGGTTGGGCTCTGAATTATGCGCCATTTTGACGTGGTGGAGTGACATTTCACCAGGTGCCAGTGGGATGTCACGAACAGTTGCGAGATTTACATCGATTGCCATTTCCTGGCCTCGAGAGAGCAGGTTTCCTTCGGCAAACGTTTCTGTGTGCGCCAGGATTGGCCAGTGATGCGAGCCCGGCACCACGCGCAGGCAACCGCTTTGCACCGTGCTCGGGGTCAGCGCGATCCAGGCGGTTACAATGTCGGCCGGCTCCATCGCCCAGTAAGTACCGTCCTGATGCCAGCTGACATAGGCGCTGGAGTGCGGTTCCTTGAGAAAAAAGTTGGCACCCCAGACAAGAATGTTTGGGCCGATAAGCGCTTCAACGCGGTCGAGAATCTCTGGCATGAAGCAGATTTGCGAAAGCGTGGCGGAGATGAGGTGTGAGCGATGCCGCAGCAGTGCTGTACGACGATCAGTCGGCTGCGCATCAATCCGCGCCACCGCTTCCAACGCTGCATCACGGATGGCGTCGCTGAGCACGTGGTAGGGATAGACGATGCCGTCCCTTCATAGGTTTCCACATCGCCCGGCGTGAGGGCAAAAGCGCGGTCCATCAGAAGGCTTGCTCCAGGCCAGCGATCATCGCGTCCACCGCCTGCGCCGGGGTTGAGCGGCCGGTTAGTGCCTTTTGCAGTTCGGGCTGCACCACATTGTCTGACCAGCCGGCAACACCGGTAAAAGCCACCGGCAGGCGGCCGAATTTGGTGGTCTCTATGGCGGCTCCGTAGAGTGGATTGCCGGTGATGCGAGGGTCCGCGGCCACCTGCGGCGAGGACGGGAAGTAGCCAGTTTCCTGCAGGAAGGCGATGGCAGCGTCCGGCTCACCCCAGAAGCTGATCCAGTTCCTGCTTGCATCCGCGTTGGCCGGGTTCGAGAGACCGTTGAACTGATACGACATGCGCACAATGTGAGCGGCGGGGCCAGCGGGGATGGGTGCTGTGGCCCATGTGCCTTTCTTCATCGCGGCGTCTATTTCGGTGAACGAGCCGGTGTGGTGCCAGACCATGGCGGATTGGCCGGTTTTGAAACTATCCATGATCTGCCGATAGCCGTCGCCTGGAGCACTGGGTGGCACGGCCTTCTGCTTGGTTAGAAGCTCCGTGTAAAAACGCAGCGCCTCAGTGGTGCGAGCTTTGTCGATGGCAGGCTTGCCGTCCTTGACAATGGGCGAGCCAAACGCCTCGAACAGATCAAGGACGAACTTATACCCGCCCGGGCCGCCACGCAGAGCAAAGCCGTAGCGGTTCTTGGATGGGTCGGTGAACTTCACAGCGGCGGCGGCAAAATCGGCCATTGTTTTCGGAGCAGCGAGCCCCGCCTCGTCAAGCCAGTCCTTCCGATAGTACATCCAATCGATAAAGGTGAAGGCTGGAACGCCGTAGATCTTGCCGGCCTTGGTAACACCCGCCCAAGCCTGTGCTGGGTATTCGCCATAGCGGGGCCAGGATTTGATGCGGTCGGTGAGGTCGGTGAGGGCACCCATCGCCACCAGATCATCCAGGCGCTCGGCGGTGACCATGGCAATGTTGGGTCGGGCATTTGCCATTGTTGCTGCCGTCATCTTCGCCATGTATTCAGGGTTGGGGATATTCTCCTGCACAAGCTTGATGTTCGGGTATTTCGCGGCGAACAGGCCGATGACTTTCTCCAGCCCTTTGAATTCGGTGGTGGAGGTAAAATGGTGCCAGTAGTTGACGCTGGCTGCCTGGGCATTGGCGGCGGGAGCGAGGGCGGTTTGTGCCAGATCGGCCGCCGTGCCGAACGGGCGCTGGGTAGAATACATCCCGCAACTCGATGACATCACAAGCCAGGGCATGGCGATCATTGGCGGCCATGCCGTGCCGCCTGCCACGCCGGGGCTCGGGATTGCATGGGATTTCGAACAGATATCCCAACGTGCGATCCACTCTTGCGTGATTGGCTGAAGCCCTAAGCGCAATACTGCAGGAATTTTCTGGGCATCTTGACCACCCACCTCAGTTAATGCGCTGATCCTTGCGATCGTTTTGGGGAGAACATCATGCGCTTGTTCGCCGCCGCCATCGCAACCGAGACCAACACGTTCTCGCCACTGCCAACCTCTATGGCCGCCTATCAGGAAGGTGTATTTCTCCGCCCCGGCGAACATCCTGATGACACCGCGCTGATGTGCACTGCACCATTGTTCGTCGCCCGCAAGCGAGCCAAGGCGGAAGGCTTTGAGCTCATCGAAGGCAGTTGCTTTGCCTCCAGCCCGGCCGGGATCACCAACCGTGCCGATTACGAGACAATGCGTGATGAAATTCTGGATCAACTCAAGGCCGCATTGCCGGTGAATGGTGTGTTGCTTGGCCTGCACGGTGCGATAGTCGCACACGGTTATGATGACGTGGAAGGCGATGTCATCGAACATGTGCGCGAGATCGTCGGCCCCAAGGTGGTGATCGGCGTGGAACTTGACCCGCATTGCCACCTCACCATCAAGCGCGTCAGGCTTTCGGACATCATTGTCCTATACAAAGAGTTCCCGTACACCGACGTGGTTGAGCGTGCGGAAGATTTGCTCAAGCTCATGCTCCGCACGCTGCGTGGTGAAATTCGCCCGGTGATGTCGCTGTATGATTGCCGGCAGGTGGGTTCCTACCCCACCACACTGCCGCTGATGCGCAGCTTCGTCGATCGCACCAGTGCCATGGAAGGGAAGGGCGGTGTGCTCTCGGTCTCAATCGGCCACTGCTTCCCATACGCCGACGTTCCCGAAATGACCGGGCGGGTCCTGGTTGTCGTGGACGGCGACAAGAAGCAGGCGGACCGGTTGGCGACCGAGATCGGTCAGGAATTTGTGTCCATGCGCGGCAAGACGGCACCGGATTATCTCGGCGTTGAAGCGGCCATCACCACAGCCCTCGGCATCAACGGCTCACCGGTGGTCGTTGCTGATCCGGCGGACAACGCGGGCGGTGGTGCCCCGACCGACAATGCCACCGTGCTAAAGGCGCTGATCGCGCGCGATGTGCAGGACGCAGCCCTTGGTCCAATATGGGACCCCATTGCTGTGCGTTTGTACTTCGATGCTGGGCTCGGTGCGACATTCCCGCTGCGTTTCGGTGGCAAAACCGGCCCCGCGTCGGGCTCGCCTGTCGATGCCGATGTCACTGTCACCGGGCTTGCCCGCAACTGTCAGCAGAGCTTCGGCCCAACGCAGGTGAAACTCGGAGATTGTTCCTGCATAAAAATCGGCGGCGTCGAGATCGTGCTGATCAGCAATCGCACCCAGGCACTCGGCCTCGAACTGTTCCGCAATGTGGGGGTTGAGCCAACCGAACGGAAATTGCTGGTGGTGAAATCGACCAACCATTTCCACGCGGCGTTCGGCCCAATTGCCGAGAAAGTGCTCTATGTTGACAGCGATGGGCCGTTGCCTCGTGACTACTCGCGCATCCCATACATGCGAGTTCAGCGACCGATCTGGCCGCTAGATGCTGAGACCACTCCCTGCTTGATCCTCTGATCAGGCCGGCTTGATGCCCCAAGGATAGGGCGCGCCACCCTCTGCCATGCCTGTCACGTTGTCGCGGAACATTGTGCGGATGAAGGCCTGACCGAGCGCAATGGAGGCGACGCCTTCGAGGGCGGCCTTGTTGATCGCATCGGCCAGCCGCTTGCGACCAGCATCGTCTGGTGCTTCCAGCCACTGCGCCACCATTGTTTCCACAGCGGGATTGTCCCACCAACCGAACCAGCCGTCCTTGCCGAGGCCACGTACGGTGGCGGCAACGGCAGGGGTGGCCCAAGCAGTGCCAGCGCCCCAGGTGTGGAAGATGCTCCAGCCGCCTTTGTCCAGGGCCTCACGATTGGCGCGGCGCTGGATCACCGTGCCCCAGTCACTTTCGGCCAGTTCGACGTTCATGCCCGCCTTCTTCAGCGCGGCATATGTAACCTGTCCCAGCGGCCCAATGGGCGGGAAATCGGTCGGGTTCAGAATGACAACGCGCTCACCGTTGTAGCCAGCGACCTCCAGCGCCTTTTTGACCGCATCCGGC
The DNA here is from genome assembly GCA_903823665.1 of uncultured Rhodospirillales bacterium. GTDB lineage: Bacteria > Pseudomonadota > Alphaproteobacteria > Acetobacterales > Acetobacteraceae > CAIQQQ01. The sequence goes on along the minus strand of CAIJTR010000073.1, from coordinate 2,926 downwards.
GCGTGTGTGCCTTTCAGCAACGCAGCGCCGTCCTCCGATTCATAGGGCGTAGTGCATGGAAAAAGGCTGAAGCACGTCTGCCAAACGGTCTTGTCATCAGTCCCATAGACGGCACTCATATAGTCTTCTTGATCGACGGCCATCATCACCACACGGTGCATCGCCTCGCTGTTGAACGGGACCTGCAGGTTGTTGAGCCGCATCACGGCGCAGTTCCCTGCCGGGTTCTGGATCATCGTCTTGATGCGGCTGTTTTTCTTCAGTATCGGGATCAGATCAGCAGTTGGTGCCTCCCACCAAACCACCTCGCCGTTGCGCAACGCTGCAACGGCCGTGGCAGCATCGGTAATGATGTTCCATTCAACGCGGTCGTAATGCGCGATCTTGGCACCCGATGCCCAGTTTGGGGCCTCGGTGCGAGGAACGTAGTCATTGAACTTCGCATAAGCCACACGATTGCCGGAATTGAACTCATTGGCCAGGAAGCGATACGGACCGGAGCCGATTACCTCGGTGATTTGAGTGGTGGCCGGTGTCTTGGCCAGCCGCTCCGGCATGATGAACGGCACGCGGCTGTCAGACTTGGCGAGCACATCCAGCATTAGTGGAAAAGGCTTATTCAGCTTGATCTCAAGGGTGCGGTCGTCGACGGTTCCCCACTTATCAACCACCTTGCCGAGCAGTTTGCCGAACTCATCGACTGCGGCAAAACGCTGCAGGCTCGCGATGCAGTCAACCGCGCGCACCGGCTGGGCATCATGGAATTTTAACCCGTCACGCAGCTTGATGCGCCACGTCCGACCGTCGGCAGACACTTCATGCCCCTAAGCCATCTGAGGTGAAGGCTGCATCTTGCCGTTCACCGCATAGAGCGTGTCGTAGACGTAGTAGCCATGGTTTGCTGTCACCGTGGCTGTTGTCCAGATCGGATCGAGCGACACTAGATTGGACTACGGGATAAACCGCAAAATGCTCGTTTTGGCAGGCTGGGCGACGGCCGGGGCAGCGATGAAAGAAGCGGCAGCGGTTGTGAGCAACGTGCGACGGCGCATTGGGGAGCTCCTTCTTATTTATTATTTAAATGCTAAGTGATTGCCCGCCAAATCGTAAAGCAAGCTTCCTCTGCAAGCCACTTCTCTAGGTCGGGCGGCAGAAGGAAGCGTTGGTCGTGGTTGAAGGGGATGAATGTCGCCGTAAACCGATTCTTAGCTGCTGGCCGAGAAAGTTTGGTACCTCAATCCGACAGGCTGCCAGCACATCGAGACGCAGGGCGTTCTGGCTGGTCCCGAATGGCTCCTCCAACTCATCTGCCAACGCATCCAGCCCGAATAAGGAGTAGGCCAGAATGATTGTCACGATCGGTGTGGCGAGGCCCAACGTGCTGGCCGATCCTAATGGTAGCAGCAGGCAGAACAGCCAGACTGTTCGGCGCAGCAGCAGAGTTTAGGTGAACGGCGTGGGGGGGGGGGGACCAAATTGCAATCGCCGCCTGCGTTGGTATGAAAACCGAGACAGATCGACAGCGCGAGGCCGATCAGGGTGACCGACACCAAGGTCAGTTCCGGGAAGTGCTGTGGAATGTGCTGCTGCAGGAAGGCCACGATGGCAGACCACACCGCAACCAGCACGATGCGTGGGGCGATGGTTGGCAGGAGAGAGCCGCGCATCGCAATCAATAGGTGCAGCACAGAGGGGCGAGAGCGGATCATCATGGGTAGATAGCACTCTGGCGTTGCCACAACGTTTTAGCCAAATCTCCAACGGCTCCAACGGTTTTGGTTGGACACTGGAATTGTGTGGCAGCGACGTCTCAACACGTTGTTTCTATCCCCGGCCGCGATGTCGCACGTCTGAGGGAAATGAGTAATATCCGACGCTTTGAGCCTAGATAAAAATTTGTCAAACCATCATTCGGAATGCGCAATCCGCGCTATCTTTGTCGAGGGCATGAGAAATGCGTGGAATACTAGGAGTTGGCCTTGCGGTATATTGTTTGATCGCAGGCGGCGCGTTTGCCCAGACGATCGTGTCTCAGACCACGACAACGACAACGGGCCCGGCGGGCCCGGTGATCGTGGCACCATCATTGCCTGCTCCGCCGTCAGGTACGCTGAGTACCACGCGAACACAATATTCGCTGCAACCCGACGGCACACGGACCAAGACCAACGAGACGACTTACCACAACACCAATGGTGTCGCAGATGACACAGTCACACGCACCATCACCGTGCCGCCTCCTGCCCCGCCGATGACATCGACCACGGACTCCTCAACGACGACGGTTATAAAGAAATAATCGCCAGAAACGTGCTTGATACTCAAAATATGCTTTTAAGGAACAACATAATGGCTATATCAAAAGAACTAAAAACCGCTGGGTCTTCGTCGAAATTTGCCCGGCTTCTTTTTGCTGTTACAATGATAGCAGCTTCGGGCTTGCTCAGTGCCTGCTCATCTGGCAGCACCGAGCGCTCCACGACGACCGAACGCAGCTCAACGGTGATGGTTCCAACAACTGCCATACCTGCCAACAGCTCCACCACGGTGACCAAAACGCAGACTGTCACGCCATGATCTCGCAGGGGTGGGGGGAAGTTTGGTTTGCCCGTAACCTCCCTCCGGTGCAAGCTGTCTGGTCTTCGGAGGACATCTCGCACCCCGTCCTTTGGCAGTCTGTGCTCCAGGCTCGCCCTCATACCGGCGAAGACGACCCCGAGGCTATTGAGTTGAGCGATATCGTTGCCGTTGATTTCCCGAAACAATCTAAGGTTTCGTAGGTCTCATCGCGAGACTGGGTGGTTAGTCTGAATTGGAGTTTCCTAGGGTGGTGCAGACCTGCACCACCTGAGAGCAACGCCCGATCAGATTGAACCGAACCGGTTCGATCTGATCGAGGCTAAGTTGCTCTAGGATCATAGATTTC
>CAIJTR010000072.1 GCA_903823665.1 uncultured Rhodospirillales bacterium | reverse complement strand
TAGATTATTTAAAGAAGGTACTGACATAAAGTTTAATCAAATTCCTGCACAGGTAGCTGCTGAACCGATCCATGCCAAACTCCTTTCAGAGCTTGAATCACAGACGCCGTGATCAAGGGAATCCCCTAATTCTCAACAGACCCTAGATCGATACGTCTGCATTTCTGTCGCCCACACTGAAACCGCCTGGTAGCATTCTGCAGATCTCAGCCAGAGGAGCCTGGGCAACGAAGGACCGCAACGGGTCGAAAACAGACCTTCCGCCATCAATCAGAGACAGGCCCTAAGACATAAATGCGTCTACCAGCGAGACAAAGCCGTCTGGATTGTCCGCATGCAGCCAGTGGCCGGCGTTCTTCAGGACGGCGAAGCGGGCGGCGGGGAACATGGCTCGGATGATCGGGCGGTGTTCGGGGAGAATGTAGTCGGACCGGCTGCCGGCCACGAACAAAGCGGGGCCGAGATAGGCGTTTTCTTCAAGGTCCGGCCAGCCCTCCAGCACGTTCAGGCCAGCGGCGATGGCGTCTAGCCCGATGCGCCAGTTTGGCTCGGCACCGAAGCGCAGGTTTTGCAGCAGGAAGGCCCGGATGGCGGGGCTTTCGATGGTGGTGGCCAGCGCCCGGTCGGCGGCGACGCGGGTGAGGTCGGCGGAAAGGCGCAGCGTCGCCATCGCCTGCGCATAGGCGCGGTAGATCGGCGGGTAGACGGCGGGCGCGATGTCTCCCACCAGCACGCGGGTGATGGCACCGGGGGCTTCGAGGGCCGCGGCCATCGCAACCTTGCCGCCCATTGAGTGGCCGATCAGGGTGCAGGGCAAGGCGTTGCGGGCGCGCAGGGTTTCCAGCACGTCCTCCGCCATCGCCGGGTAGGACATGAACGGCGTGTGCGGGCTGGAGCCATGGTTGCGCAGATCGAGCGCAAGCACACGATGCCGCTCCGCCAGCCGCTTCTGCACCGTGCCGAAATTGGCGGCGGCCCCGAACAGGCCGTGCAGAAGTGCGACGTTTTGCCCCGAGCCGATATCGGTGCCGGTGAGGATCACGGAATGAGGGTGAGCATGATTTTGCCGATATGGGCGCTCGATTCCATGCGCCGATGCGCCTCCACCACGTCGGCGAACGGATAGACGCTGTCGATCACCGGCAGGCAGCGCCCGGCTTCGAGCACCGGCCAGACGCGGGCGCGGAGTTCGTCGGCAATGGCACCCTTCTGCGCGGTGGTGCGCGGGCGCATGGTGGAGCCGGTGACGGTGAGCCTGCGCGCCATGATCGGCAAAAGGTCGAAGGCTTCGAGCTTGGAGCCCTGCAGGAAGGCGATCTGCACGAGGCGTCCGTCCAGCGAGAGGCAGCGCAGGTTGCGGGGGAAATAGGGCGCGCCGACCATGTCCAGCACCACGTTCACGCCGCGCTTTTCGGTGAGGCGTTGGATTTCTTCAAGGAAGTCAGCGGTGCGGTAGTTGATGCCGGCGGTGGCCCCGAGCTTTTCGCAGGCAGCCACTTTGTCGTCCGAGCCTGCGGTGGCGTAGGCGGTGGCCCCGAATTCCTTGGCCAATTGCAGGGCGGTGACGCCGATGCCGGAGGTGCCACCGTGGATCAGCACGGTTTCGTCCGCCGTGAGCCTGCCGATCATGAACAGATTGGCCCAGACGGTGAAATACGTCTCTGGAAGGGCTGCTGCTTGCAGGGCGCTGAAGCCCGCGGGCCAAGGGAGCGTTTGAGCGATGGGTGCCACGCAATACTCTGCGTATGAGCCGCCGTTGGTAAGGGCGCAGACGTGATCGCCGACCTTGTAGGACATGACGGCGGCACCGATTGCCACGACTTCACCGGCGGCTTCCAGGCCCAGAATCGGGCTGGCACCGGGGGGTGGCGGGTAGGAGCCAGCGCGCTGCGCGACGTCTGGCCGGTTGACGCCCACGGCATGGGTGCGGATCAGTACTTCGTCTTCACGCGGCACTGGCAATGGCCCCTCGGCGAGTGTCATTGCCTCCGGTCCGCCTGCGGTGTGGGCGATGTATTTCATGCTGTTCGGCAGTAACATTGCTTGACGTCCCGTTGAGGCCCCGGTGTGGCGGCGTTCAATCCGCTGCCTTTTGCTGATCGTCAAGCATCACGTTGCCGAGCGCTGGGGTAGCCTGCATAGTCATTGCCTTGATGGAGGCAACGACATGAACCGTATTTTCGCATTTGGCGCTTTGCTGGCAGGCTTGGTGATGCCCGTTATGGCCCAGGCACAGGCTCCCTCGAACCGGCTTGACGCTGTTGTGGCGCGCGGTGTGCTCCGGGTGGGAATGCCTGGCGATTACCGGCCGTTTGCTCTGCGTGATGCGGCGACGGCTGAGATCAGCGGGATCGATGTCGATATGGCAGAAAATCTGGCCAAGTCGCTTGGGGTGAAGCTGGAGATTGTGCCGACCAAGTGGGCTGATCTGCTGCACGATATTGGAAGCGATAAGTTCGATATCGGCATGGGCGGCATTTCAATCAATCTTGCCCGGCAGAAAACGGCGCTGTTTTCCACGCCGCTCATGCGTGGTGGCAAATCGGCCATTTCCCGCTGTGACGCGCAGGCGAAATTCCCGACGCTGGCTTCGATCGACAAGCCGGGTGTGAAGGTGATCACCAATCCGGGCGGCACCAACGAGACGTTTGATCGCACACGTTTGAAGTCCGCCGAAATCGTGCTGGCACCCAACAATCTGGTGGTGTGGGACGAGCTGATCGCAGGCCATGCCGACGTCATGATCACGGATAATGTCGAGACGCAGTTGCAGCAGAAGTTGCATCCGGAGCTGTGCGCCATTCACCCAGAGGCCCCGTTCGATTTCGACGAAAAGGGCTATCTGCTGCCGCGTGACATCGTGTTCCAGCAATATGTGAACCAATGGCTGCACATATTGTCGGAAACTGGCGCGATTGCTCGCATCAACGCGAAGTGGCTGAACTGAAGCCTTCCGGGCGGGGCAGGGTGGTGATGCCGGGCAAGGCGGTCAGGCGGGCCACCCATGCCTGCACGCCGGGGTAATCGGCCATCGCGAACTCGCCCTCATCAGCGACGTGAGTGTAGGCAAACAGGGCGAGGTCGGCGACGGTCGGGCCGGCATCGGTGAGCCAGTTGTGGCCTGACAGGCGGCGCTCCATCACACCGAGCGCCTTCGCACCGCGCTCGGCGCATTGCTTCAGCCGCTCGGCCTGCGCAAGTTTTTGACCGCGATAGGTGACGAGGTTGCGGGCGACGGCGATGTAGGGCTCGTGGCTGTATTGCTCCCAGAACAGCCATTGCAGCACCTGGGTGCGGGCCAGACCTGCTGGGGGAAGCCATGAAGTGCCTTCTGCGAAATGGCAGAGGATGGCGTTGGACTGGGTGAGCACCGTTCCGTCATCCAGCACCACGATCGGCACCTCGCCTTGTGGATTGAGCGCCAGGTAGGCGGGCGTTTGGGTGTCACCGCGCTGAGTGTCCGTTTCGATCCATTCGAAATCATGTCCGGTCAGGCGCAGAATTTGCGAGGCTTTCCAGCAATTGCCAGAGACCGTCATGCCGTAGAGCTTCATGGCGCGGATTTCCTTCCAGAATGGCTGCAAAAATCATGCGGGCGGATCGCCATGCCGCCAAGCCATCGTTAAGCTGCACAGCCATGCAGAACGATTCGACTCTCCCTGTGCCCGCCCAAGGTCCCAACCCCATCACGGCGGAACTGTTCCGCAACGCCATTGTGGCATTGGCGGACGAGATGGCGCTGACGATCTACCGCGCCGCCTATTCCGGGGTGTTGAAGAACATCATGGATTACAGCACCGCCATCTGTGACGCTGAAGGGCGGCTGGTGGCGCAGGGCTTGTCACTGCCGGGCCATTTGGCTTCGATCCCAACCGCGCTGCGGGCGTGTTTGGCGCATTTCAAAGACGATATCGCCGAGGGCGACGTTCTGGTGATGAATGACCCTTACGAGGGTGGCATGCATCTGCCGGACATCTTCATCTTCCGGCCGTTCTTTCCAGTGAAGGGCGGGGACGGCAAGCCGCTGATATGGGCCACCACCGTTTGCCATCACACCGATGTCGGCGGCCGGGTGCCGGGATCGAATGCCTCGGACAGCACTGAGATTTTTGCAGAGGGTTTGCGCATTCCGCCGCTGAAGCTGATGGAGAAGGGCGTCTATAACGACACTCTGCTGCGCATCATTGATCGCAATGTGAGGCTGCCGGGGCGGGTGATGGGTGATATTCGCGCGCAGCTGGCGGCGTGTGAGATCGCCTTGCGCGGCATGGCTGATCTGGTGACCCGCCACGGTGTGGTTGAACTGCAGGTGCTGCTGGCCGAGACCATGGATCATTCCGAGCGTCTGGCGCGGCATTGCCTGGCTGAGCTTGCGGATGGCGAGGCGACGTTCACCGACTGGATCGATGACGACCAGATCGATGCGGGCGTGCCGATCAAACTGGTCTGCACGGTGCGCAAAACCGGCGACAAGATGGTGTTCGACTGGACCGGCTCCAGCGCCCAGGTGAAGGGCGCGATCAACAACACCTGGAGCTATACCGCGGGTGCCAGCTATTGCGCGGCGAAGTGCGTGATGTCGGTGAACATGGCGAACAATGATGGCGTGTTTCGCGCCATTGAGGTGATCGCACCGCCGGGCACCATCACCAACGCGCTGCCGCCCGCTGCCTGCGCGGCGCGCGGGCTTACGGGGTTTCGGGCGGCCGATTGTGCGTTCGGTGCGTTGGCGCAGCTTTATCCGGATCGCGTGTTCGCAGCGTCCGACGGTGGGAACACCGGCATCACCATCGGTGGGACAGACAAGGACCGGAAGCCGTATATTTACGTCGATTTCCTGTCGGGTGCCTGGGGTGGTCGGCCGACGCGGGATGGGCTCGATGGCAACACGAATATGTTCGCCAACATGGCCAGCTTCTCCGTCGAGGTGATCGAGGCAGAGAACCCGCTTGAGGTGCTCGATTATGAGATGCTGCCGGACACTGGCGGCCCCGGCCAGTTCCGTGGCGGCGTGAGCCTGCGGCGGACGTGGCGGATGCTGGCGGATGAGGGTATTTTGCAGGTTCGTGCCGATCGCGCCACGCATTTGCCGTATGGGCTGCAAGGCGGTGGTCCCGGCACGTCCAGCCGCAATCTGCTCAATCCCGGCACGCCGGAGGAGACGCTTTTGGCGGCCAAGCTGACGATGACGCTGAAGGCCGGGCAGGTGTTCCGGCACGAGTTGCCGGGTGCGGGTGGCTGGGGCAGCCCACTTTCGCGTGATCCGCAGGCGGTGCTGGCGGATGTGCGGGAGGGCAAGGTTTCTATTGATGGTGCGCTGCGGGATTACGGCGTGGTGATCCTGGGCAGCCCGGCTTCGGTGAACCTTGAGGCCTCAGCTGCGTTGCGTGCCGAGTTGCAGACGGCGCGCGGGATTGCACCGAGCCCGGCTTGGCAGCCATTGCATATTATCAATAAGCCCGATGCAACAAGCGCTGGGGAGCCGGTCTGACCATGCGCATCGGCATCGATATTGGCGGCACATTTACTGATCTTGTTGCGATCAGCGACGATGGCAAGGTGCGCACCTACAAGACGGCGTCTACGCCTGCTGATTACTCCATCGGCATTGTCGATGGGTTGCAGGCGCTGCTGCGCGCGGCTGGGCCGAACGCGGTCGTGAGCGAGTTGCTGCACGCGACCACCATCGGCTCGAACACCGTTCTCGAAGGCAAGACGGCACGCACCGCGCTGATCACCACGCGCGGGTTTCGGGACGTGCTGGAAATCCGCGATCTGCGCATGCCCAGGCTTTACGATATCAACTGGACCAAGCCCGCCCCGCTTGTGCCACGCCATTTGCGGCTGGAGGTCACAGAGAAGACGCGTGCTGATGGAAGCATTGCGGTGCCGCTCGATATCACCTCGCTGGCGGAGATCATTCGCACGCTGACGGTGGAGAAGGTGGAGAGTGTGGCGGTGTGTCTGCTGCACAGCTACGCCAATCCTGAGCACGAAAAGATTGTGGCCACGGCTTTGCGTAAGCTGATGCCGCATATGGCGGTGAGCGTGAGCCACGAGATTTTGCCTGAGATCAAGGAGTATCCGCGCACCAGCACAACGGTGATCAACGCGGCCATTCAGCCGGTGGTGCGGGCGTATCTCGCCTCGCTTGGGACGCGGCTTGCGGGCATGGGCGTGTCGGCGCCTTTCCGGTTAATGCAGTCCAACGGCGGGTTGGCGTCGTCTGACTGGGTGCAGGACCGCCCGGCTGGGATTGTGGAATCTGGTCCGGCGGCGGGCGTTGTGGGGGCTGCTGCACTCTCCATGCGGATCGGTGCGCCTCAGCTGATCACGTTCGATATGGGCGGGACGACAGCGAAGGCGGGCCTCGTTGAGAACGGTCAGGTGCTGCGGACCGAGGCGATGGAGATTGGGGCTGGTGTGCTGTCCGGCGCGCGGCTGTTGGTGGGCGGCGGCTATATGTTGAAGCTGCCGGCTGTTGATCTGGCCGAAGTCGGGGCCGGTGGTGGCTCGATCTGCCGTATTGATCCGGGTGGCGCTCCGAAGGTGGGGCCGCAATCGGCAGGCGCTGATCCTGGCCCGGTCTGCTACCGCCGCGGCGGCACGGAGCCTACGATCACGGATTGCAATCTGGTGCTCGGCTATCTCGACCCGGCAGGATTGGCGGGTGGCAGTGTGGCGCTGGATGTGCCTGCGGCGACGGCTGCGATTGAGGAGAAACTGGCGCGTCCGCTTGGGTTGTCGGTTCCCCAGGCAGCGATGGGTATGTTGCGCATTGCGACGGCGACGATGATGCGGGCCATTCGCGCGGTGAGCGTGGAGCGTGGGCGCGATGTGCGGGCTTGTTCGATGATGGCATTCGGTGGCAACGGGCCGATGTTTGCGGCGAGTATTGCGCGCGAACTTGGCATCACGTCGGTGATTGTGCCGCCGATGCCGGGTCTGTTCAGTGCGTTTGGGCTGTTGCTGGCCGACACCGAGCATCATCTCAGCCGCTCGCTTCCTGGTCGCTCGCTCACGCCTGACATGCTGCAGACCCAGCTTACGAGCTTGCTCGGTGAGGGCGAGAGCAGGCTTGAGGCGGAGGGTTTTGCCCCACGCCAGCGTGAGGCGCGTATTTCGGCAATGGCGCGGTATGCTGGGCAGAGCAGCGAGATCGCGGTGGCTCTGCGTCCTGGGACTGCCGCGCAGATATTGCAGGCCCTGCCGGAGGCGTTCGCTGCGGAGCATGAAAAGCTCTACGGCTTCCGGGCTCCCGAGGGTGAGCCGGTGGAAATCATGTCGCTCGCACTGCTCGCACGTGGTGTTCCGTCACAAAGCCGCCTGCCGTTGGGCATTCCCCCTTCCATGCCAATGGCCACCGGTCATCGCCCGGCTTGGTTTGATGGTGTGGGCTGGACGGCAACGCCCGTGATCTCACGCGGCAGCCTGACGGACGTTCCTCGGGCGGGGCCAATGATCATTCAGGAATACGATGCAACCTGCGTGGTTCCGCCGGGATGCTCGGCGGCGCTGGATGGGTTTGGGAATATCAGACTGACCCTGGGTTGATTTGACGCGCACCGTGCCAGTCCGTACCGTCGCCATAATCGCAGGGGGCCAGGAGCATGCTTGAAACAAAACGCCTGATCGACACCCAGGAATCTGTTACGCCCATCGTGCTTGAAGCCATGCGGCGTGCTCCGAATGACCGGCTCCGTGAGGTGATGGCCGCTTTCGTGCGCCACATGCATGAGTTCGTGCGCGAGGTGAAGCCGACTGAGGCGGAGTTTGATCAGGGCATCGCCTTCCTCAACGCCATCGGGGCCTCGACCAATGAGAGCCATAATGAGGGGATGATCTTCTCTGATATTCTCGGCATCTCCACCATCGTGACAATGCTGAACAATGGCGGCACCGGCCCGCTGGAGCCTGCGACCGCTTTGCTCGGTCCGTTCTGGCGGCTGAACCAGCCACTGACCGAGCATGGCGGCAGCATCATCCGCTCACCCACGCCGGGGCCTGCGATGTTCGCCAAAGTCCGGGTGGTTGACACCAACGGCGCACCCATTGCTGGGGCCGAAGTGGATGTGTGGCATGCCTCCACCGTCGGCATGTATGACGTGCAGGACGAGAACCAGGCTGACATGAACATGCGCGGCAAGTTCATCACCGATGCCGATGGGTGTTTCTCGTTCCGCTCGGTGCGTCCGGTTGGCTACCCCATCCCGGTGCATGGCCCCACCGGGCCGTTGCTCGCCGCCCAGTTGAGGGCGCCGATGCGGCCGGCGCATCTGCATTTCCTGTCGTTCAAGCACGGCTTCAAAACGCTGATCAGCCAGATTTTCGTCAGCGATGATGAGAGCCTTTACGATGACGTGACGTTTGGGGTTACCAAAAACCTGATTGGCAATTTTGAGCGCCACACTGTTGCGCCACCGGCGAGCGACGTTGAAGGTGCCTGGTATAGCGTGGAGTGCACACTGGTGATGATCCAAGGCGAGGCGATTTTGCCAACCCCCCCCATTGGCTGAACGCCGATTTTCCGAAAAGAGCCCGAATGGCCCCGCCTGTTGATCTGAAGAATAAAGTTGCTGTCATCGTGGGCGGTGCCGGTGGCATTGGTGCTGCGACGGCGCGGATGTTTGCCAAGGCTGGTTGCCGTGTGGTGATCACGCACCGGGCGGGCAAGGAAGAAGCAGGCGCTGCGGTGTTGGCGACGCTGGTGGGTGTGGGGCACCTCGCTTATCCCGCCGACATCGCTGAGAGTGCCACGCTTACGGCGCTGCGCGAGAAGGTTGAGCAGGTCTATGGACGTTGCGATATTTTGGTCAACACGGCGGGCTTCACCACGCCGGTGCCGCACGGCGATCTGGATGCGCTCGATGACGCGCTGATCGATCTGATGTTCCAGGTGAATTGGCGCGGCCCGTTCGCCACCATCCGGGCCTTTGCGCCGCTGCTGAAGGCGTCAGGCGATGGTCTGATTGTTTCAGTGTCGTCTATCGCTGGGCTGAACGGGGCGGGGTCGTCCATCGTTTATGGGGCGACGAAGGCTGCGACGGACGTGATGACGAAATCATTGGCGCGCGCGCTTGCTCCTGAAATCCGCGTGCTGGGTGTATCGCCTGGTGTAGTGGAGACGGGCTTCGTGCCGGGACGCGGGGCGGAGTTCAACGCCAAGACCGCTGCCACCACGCCACTGAAGCGGGTGGCGCAGCCTGAGGATGTGGCGTCTGCCATTCTCGCCTGCGCCACGCATTTGACGTTTTCCACTGGCTCCACCCTGATCGTCGATGGCGGCCGGGCTCTCTGAAGGATTTTTGAATTTGCGTGAGCGCCTCAACAAAGTTTTCATCACCTGTGCCGTCACCGGCAATCTGACCACGCCGGACCAGACCCCGCATCTGCCGATCACGCCCGAGCAGATCGCTGATGCGTGCCTGGGGGCGGCGGAGGAAGGGGCGGCTATTGCCCATATTCATGTGCGCGATCCCGCGACCGGGCAGCCTTCTATGGAGATTGAGTATTACCTCGATGTCGTCGCACGCATTCGCAAGCTGAACACGCAGCTGATCTTGAACATTACGACCGGCCCAGGCGGGCGGTTTGTGCCGGATCATGATGATCCGAAGCGGTTTGGCCCTGGCACCACGCTGATGAACCCGGAGGAGCGGGTGGCGCATATCGCGACTTTGAAGCCCGAGATCGCCACGCTGGATCTCAACACCATGAATTCGGGCAAGCAGGTGGTGATCAACACGCCCGGCAATGCGCGGCGGATGGCGAAGGTGATGAATGAGTTCGGTGTGAAGCCGGAAATCGAGCTGTTTGACAGCGGCGACATTGCGATGATGCATGACATGGTCCGCGACGGATCGTTGAAAGGGCCGCTATTGACCAGCTTTGTGATGGGCGTGCCGTACGGGTTCCAACCGAGCCCGGAGAGCGTGATTTATGCGCGCAATCTGCTGCCCGCGGATGCGCAATTCACCGCGATTGCCATCGGCCGCAACGCATTTCCGTATGTGGCGCAGTCCTATCTGGCGGGCGGCCATGCGCGGGTGGGGATCGAGGACGGGGTATATCTGTCCAAGGGCGTGCTGGCGGAGAGCAATGCGGTGATGGTGGCGAAGGCTCGGCGGATGATTGAGGATCTCGGCGGGCAGATCGCCAACCCTCGTGAGGCACGCGAGATCATTGGTCTGGCCACGAGGCTTGCGGATGCTTGAGAGCGTGGTGAGCGTGCAGGCGTGCGCGTTGCGGCTGTCGGAAAAGGCTCCTGATGTTGGCAGCGTGCGTCCGGCGACTGAGACGCTGACGCTGTCGCGTGGGCCGGGCGATGTGCTGATCGAGTTGCGCGCGGCGGCGGTCAATCCGTCTGACGTCAAGGCGGCCATTGGCATGATGCCGTATGCCGTGTTTCCGCGCACGCCGGGGCGGGATTATGCCGGCGTGGTGATCGACGGGCCTGCGGAGATGATCGGGGCCGAGGTGTTCGGCTCCTCTGGCGATCTTGGCATCAGGCGGGACGGCACGCATGCAACGCATCTGGTGGTGGAAGCTGATGCTGTGGTCAACAAGCCAGCGAATATCAGCCTTGCGGAGGCCGCCGGGATTGGCGTGCCGTTTGTGACCGCGATGGAAGGCTATCGCCGCGCGGGCATGCCGAAGCCGGGCGAGACGGTGCTGATCATGGGGCTGAACGGCAAGGTGGGGCAGGCGGCCGCGCAGATTGCGACGTGGCTCGGGGCGCGGGTGATCGGGATCGTGCGCAAGGCGGAGCCGTATTGCGGGCATTCGAGTGTGGCCATCAGCGTGATCGATTCCACCCGTGGTCAGGTTCCGGAGGCCGTGCTGGGCCTGACGAAGGGGAAGGGTGCGGACATCGTCTTCAACACGGTGGGCGACCCGTATTATAAGGAAGCGCACAAGGCGACGGCCAAGCTGGGACGGCAGATTTTGATCTCTGCGGTCAACAAGATCGTCGAGTTCAATATTTTCGAATTCTATCGTGGACGGCACAGCTATTACGGCATCGACACGCTGGCACTTTCGAGCGTTGAGACGGGTGAGGTGCTGCGTGAATTGGTGCCGGGCTTTGCGTCGGGTGCATTGAAGCCATTTCCGATTGTGGACGCCGCGATCTACAGCCTTGCTGATGCGGCGCAGGCGTATGCGGCGGTGCTGGGCTCGTCGCGTGATCGCATTGTGTTTGATCCTCGTCGTTAGGGAGCGTGTGACCATGAAGCAGTTTCTTCGGGCCTGTGTGGCGCTGCTGGCGCTGACCTCGGCGGCGCAGGCGCAGACGCCGGTGAAGATTGGGATTGGCTTTGGCGTTGGGTTTTTGCCGATGTTCATCGCGCAAGATCAGCATTTGGTGGAGAAGCACGCGAAGGACGCTGGGCTCGATGTGGCGGCGAGCTACATCCGCTTCTCCGGCTCCTCGGCGATGCAGGATGCGGTGCTGTCGAACTCCGTCGATATGGGTGTGTACGGCGTGGCGGCGATGCTCATCGCCTGGGATAAGGCACACGGCACCCCGAACCAGGTGTTCGGGATTGCCGGGGTAAACTCGACCCCGCTGGTGCTGGTGACGAACAAGGCGGATGCGAAGGACATTGGCGATCTTGGTCCGGCCGATAAGTTGGCGATGCCTGCGATGGTTTCGCCGCAGATGTATGCTCTGCAGATGATCGCGGAGAAGCGGTTTGGCGCGGGGCAGCAGGATCATTTCCGCAATTTGGTGGTGGCGTTGCCGCATCCTGAATCGGTGAATTCGCTGCTGTCGGGCGGCACCGAGGTGCATGCGTATTTCTCCACGCCGCCGTTCACGCAGGTTGTGCTGGATAGCGGCAAGGCGCATGTGCTGACAACGTCCGAGGAGGCGTTTGGTGGGCGTTCGACGTTCCTGGCGTTGGGGGCGACGAAGCGTTACCTCGACGGTCATCCGAAGATGGCGCAGGTGATGATCGATGCGCTGCATGAGGCGGGCGACATGATCCGCAATGACCCGGAGCGGGCGGCAGCGATTTATTTGAAGGTGGAGCCTTCGAAGTATCTTGATCAGGCGCGCGTGGTGGCGATGCTGAAATCGGAGCATGACGATTTCGGCACCGAGGTCAGCGGCGTGAAGGCGGTTGCGGATTTCATGGGCCGCACTGGCGGGCTGAAGCGCGTGCCCGCGAGTGCGAAGGACGTGTTCGTGACCGACGTGGGCGGGAACTAAACCCCGGCCATATCCGGCCAGAACCGGACGTTGGCGCGGGCCAATCCGCCGCCGATGCCGATAGCGGTGCCATCGGCTCGCCAGCAGGCAGCTCCGGTGAGGGTGCCATCGTGGCCGATTTCGATGCAGCCCATGCCACCAGCGACGTGTGGCGTGAGGAGGACTTTGTGGCCCTTCTGGCGGAGGGCGCGGAGCACGCGTTCGGGAAATGCGTCCTCGACTTCGAGCACGGGGCCTTCGGTCCAGATGCGCGGGGCCTCGACGGCTTCTTGTGGGGTCATTTCGTGATCGACGAGATTGACGATCGCCTGCATCACGCTGGGGAAGATGCGTTTGCCGCCGGGAAGACCCAAGGCGAAGCGGACGCGGCCGTCTTGCAGCAGCATCGTCGGTGCCATTGACGTGGTGACGCGCTTGCCTGGTGCGATGGAGAGTG
The DNA here is from genome assembly GCA_903823665.1 of uncultured Rhodospirillales bacterium. Classification (GTDB taxonomy): domain Bacteria; phylum Pseudomonadota; class Alphaproteobacteria; order Acetobacterales; family Acetobacteraceae; genus CAIQQQ01. Next base: position 8,829 of record CAIJTR010000072.1, on the reverse strand, counting down.
CGGTGCCGGGGCGGGGGTCGAAGTTGGACATGTAGTTGTTCGGGATCATCCCCGTCTCCGGCACCATGAAGCGAGCGCCGAAGGTGGAGTTGATGGTCTGCGTGGAGGCGACGACGTTGCCGAAGCGGTCGGCCACGGTGACGTGCGTGGTGTGCGGGCTTTGGGCGGGGCCGATGCCGGCCGTCCAGGTTTGCGTGTGGGCGAGATCGATCTGGGCGCGGCGTTCATCGGCGTAGGCCTGTGAGATCAGCCGGGCGACGGGAACGTCCACAAAATCCGGGTCGCCGGTGCCGACGGCGCGGTCGGCGAAGGCGATTTTAAGGGCTTCGGCGAGCAGGTGGATGTTCTCGGCGGAACCGAAGCCGAGGCCTTTGATGTCAAAGCCTTCGAGGATGTTCAGCATTTGCAGGATGTGAACGCCGGCGGCACCGGGGGGCGGGAGGGCCACGACCTCGTAGTCGCGGTAAGGGCCACGGACGGGCGCGCGTATGACGCTTTTCACGGCTGCGATGTCGGCGCGGGAGACGAAGCCGCCGCCGGATTGGATGCAGGTGGCGGCGGCGTCACCGAGTTCGCCTTCATAGAGGGCTGAAGGTCCCAATCGGGCGATGATGCGCAGGGCCTCGGCGTAGACTGGGTTGGCCAGGGTGTCCCCGGGTTTCAACTTGGAGCCGTTGGGCAGGAGCAGCCGGGAGATGACGGGGTCGCGTGAGAGGTCGGCGGCGGCGTCCCCGATGCATTCGGACAGGTAGGGCGTGACGGTGAAGCCGCGCTGGGCGTGCAGGATGGCGGGTTGCATCACGTCTTCCAGTGACATGGTGCCGTGGGCGGCCAGTGCGTCGCACCAGCCGCGCAAATTGCCGGGGGTGGCGACGGATTTGGGGCCGACGATGTTTTCGCGACCCTCGGTGCCGTAATCCTCCAGCGCCGTCCCGGTTGGGCGATACATGGTGGCATGGCCGGAGGCGGGCACTTGGCTCATACCGTCGATGATCGTGTGAGTGCCGTTGGCGAGGCGGATATGCGCCATGCCGCCGCCGAGCACGCCCACCATCATGGGTTCGACGACGGTGAGGGTGAAGAAGGCGGCGATGGTGGCGTCTATCGCGTTGCCGCCGGCGGCGAGCATCTGGGCTCCGGCGGCTGAGGCGAGGGGGTGGTTGGTGACGACCATACCGCCCTTCGCGGTTGCGGCTTCCTTCTCGCACGCGAACACAGTGGCTGCGCGCATCCGCCAATTTTCGGTCATCTTCGTCTCCCGTTAGCTTTGGTGTTCAGCCTGCCACTGAAGCTGCAATTTCGCCAATACGGCAGGGAGGAGATCGGGCAGGTCAGATGCGATCAACCCCGGACCGAACGATGCCGCGCAGTCGCCATGCAGCCAGACGGCGGCGCAGGCGGCTTCGAAGGCGGGCATGGATTGGGCGAGCAGGCCGGTGATGAAGCCTGCCAGCACGTCTCCGGCTCCCGCCGTGGCGAGGGTGGGCGGTGCGTTGGCGTTGATGGCGGCGCGTCCGTCCGGTGCGGCGATGACGGTGTCGGCACCTTTTAGGACGATGACGGCATTGGATTGGTGGGCGGCGGCCCGGGCTCGGTCCAGCTTGCTCCCGGTGGTGTGGAACAGGCGGGCAAATTCCCCTTCATGCGGCGTCATCACGCAGGGGCCGCTGATGGCGGCGAAGAGCTCGCCCGGTGCGTCGGCGAAGAGAGAGAAGATGTCGGCGTCGAGCACGGTTGGGCGGCCTGTTGCGAGCATGGCGAGTGCGCGGGCTTTGACATTTGGGTCAATCCCTGCGCCGGGGCCGATCAGCAGGGCGTTCATTCGGCGGTCGCTGAGCAGGCGCTGGAAATCGGCTTCGGCCGTTACCGGAGCCACGATGATGCTCGGTGGCCCGCACGCGGCGACCGTCCATGCGCGTTCGGGCACGGCAAGGGTGACGAGTCCGGCACCCGCACGAGCGGCGGCGTGGGCGGACATTCGGCCTGCACCGGTCATTGGGTATCCGCCCCAGAGCAGGGCATGGCCTTTGCCGAATTTGTTACCGGCGATGGAGGATCGCGGCCAAGCGGAGCGCCACAGCTCAGGTGTATTTTCGTGGCTCATGGGTGCGATGGCGCCCAGGACCTTCGCCTTGACGCCAATATCAGCCACGACAATTTCGCCGCACAGCGCACGACCGGGGAGCAGCAAGTGGCCGGGCTTTTTGCGGAAGAACGTGACGGTGTGGGTGGCCGGGATGGCACCGAAATCCTGGCCGGTGTCACCGGAGACGCCGCTTGGAACGTCTACTGCGACCACCGGACGGCGGCCCACGGCAGCGAGCACGTGGCGCACTGCGTCGTCGAGCCTGCGGGACAGGCCGGCACCGAACAACGCATCAATGATGAGTTCGGCACCGTCCAGCACTTGGCCGTTAAACGGATCGACAGGGCCGGGCCAGAGCGCGGCGTGATGGGCGCAATCGCTCCGTAGGGCGGAGAGTGGGCCGAGCAGTGCCAGCTTCACGTCCCATCCGGCCTCGTGCAGCAGGCGGGCGATGACGAAGCCGTCGCCACCGTTTCCGCCGGGGCCGCATAGCACGGCAACCGGGCATGGCTTCCAGCGCGCCGTGATCTCGGCTGCGACGGCAGCGCCCGCGTGCTCCATTAGAGCCGCGCCGCTGATGCCTGACGCGATGGTGAGGCGATCTGCCTCCGCCATCTGCGCACAGGTCAGCAGGGCAGCGCGATCAGGCACTCTTCATGCACCCTTCATCCCTTGGGCACCATTGACGCCGATGATCTGGGCGGTGACCCAGCTTGCGAGCGGGGAGGCGAGAAATGCTACAACATTGGCGACTTCCTCGACGGTTCCCATGCGTCCCATTGGGCACGCGGCGAGGGTGGCGTTGTAAAGTGGGGGATTGTCATGCTTGCGCAGATCCCACACGCCGCCGGGGAACTCGATGGAGCCGGGGGCTACGCAATTCACTCGGATATGATGTGGGGCGAGTTGGGCGGCCTGGGTGCGGGTGTAGTGGATCACCGCAGCTTTGGCGGCACCGTAGGCTGGTGTGCGCGGTGAGGCGTTGAGGCCGGAGCCGGATGAGATATTGATGATGCTCGATCCCTGGCGCTTTTGCAGATGCGGAAGGGCGGCCTTGCTGGCGCGGACGACGGCGAGGAGGTCTACGTTGAGGCTTGCTTCCCAGTCAGCCTCCGAATCCCCAGCCCCCATGCCAGTGGCATTGTTGACAAGCACGTCGATCCCGCCGAGCGCCTTCGCTGCATCAGCGATATAGGCTTTGATGGCGGCGGCATCGGAAAGATCACAGCTTCCGGCGTGGGTGCGGCCGCCGAGCGCGGCAATATCTGCCCGTGTTGCTTCGAGCGCTGCAGCACCGCGGGCGCAGATGGAAATGCCGGCCCCGGCACCTGCGCAGGCAATGGCAATGGCCCGCCCGATGCCGCGGCTGCCGCCAGCGACAATAATATTCAAACCCGTCAGATCAATCTGCATTTTCGTACTCCTCGGTCCAGAGCTTTCACGGAACGCGCTGCCGCCAATTGCGTCAACCACCTATCGAGGGTTTCAAAGACGGTGGCGCATCCCATTTGAGGGACATGACCAAGGGGTTTCGCACTTCCATGCCCACGACCCCAGCCGCGCGTGCCTATGTCAATGCCATCGGAACCGCAACGCCGCCGCATGACATTCATCAAGCGTTTGTGACCTTCGCAGCCGCTTCTTTGGAGGATGACCGCAGGCGCGCATTGTTTACGCGAATGGCAGCGCGCAGTGGGATTGCGCATCGCTATTCGTCATTCTGCCCTGCGCCTGAGGGTTCTGAGGCGATCGACACCAGCGGATTCTACCCGCGTGGCCGGTTTCCCGGAACCGGAGTGCGGATGGAGGTTTATGCCCGTGAGGCGGTTGGGTTGGCGCATAAGGCCGTGCTGGCTTTGGACGCTGATTTGCCCGGCATCAGCCATCTGATTGTGGTGTCATGCACCGGGTTCGTGGCCCCGGGGTTGGATTTGCAGTTGGCCGCACTGCTTGGCTTGCGGGCCGATGTGGCGCGTATGGTGATCGGTTTCATGGGATGTGCGGCGGCGGTTCCGGCGTTGCGGGCAGCGGACGCGATTGTGCGGGCGGACCCGGCTGCGCGGGTTCTGGTGGTGAACGTGGAACTTTGCAGCCTCCATCTGCAGGATTGCAACGCTGTCGAGACGGCACTTTCGATGCTGCTGTTCGGCGATGGTGCAACGGCGGCGTTGGTGACCGCTGAGCCCAATGGTATCGCGCTTGAGGCGTTCCGCGCGGTTGTGGTGCCGGACAGTGCTGATTTGATCACCTGGACGATTGGCGATCATGGCTTTCAGATGTTCCTGAGCGGGCAGGTGCCTGGGCGGATACAGGCGACATTGCAGGCCGAGACGCAATCAAACCATGACAACGGCCTGCTGCGCGGTCGCTCCCCAGATGAGATTGCACTTTGGGCCGTGCATGGCGGCGGGCGGACGGTGCTCGAAGCGGTGGCGTGCGGGCTGTCCTTGCCGGAGGATGCGCTCGCGGTGTCGCGCAGCGTGCTTCATGATTTTGGCAACATGTCATCCTGCACGATCATGTTTGTGTTGGCGCGGATGCTGGCGGTGGGACGACGCGGGCCAGGGCTTGCGATGGCGTTTGGGCCGGGGATGGTCGCCGAGACATTCGCCTTTCAGCTATGACCGATCTGTCGCGCCGTAGCGCCGAGGCCGAGTTGATGGACCGGCCGGAGACCTCGCCTGAGGATTATGCGCGGGCGCTGGGCGATCTGGCCCGTCTCAATCGAATGACAATGACGCATCGCCCGGTGTTGGCTTGGCTGGAGGCGGCCACGCGTGGGTGGGAAGCCGGCCGGACGCTGTCGGTGCTCGATGTGGCGAGTGGGCAGGGCGATCTGCTGCGGGCCATCCAACGATGGGGTGCCAAGCGAGGGTTTGCGATGCATCTGGTGGGGCTCGATCTCAACCCAGCCAGTGCTGTCCAGGCGCAGTCGGCTACACCGGCGGGTGCTGAGATCGTCTGGCGCACCGGGGATGTGTTCGACGATGTGCCTCACCCAACGCCGGATTTCATCGTCAGCTCGCAATTCGCGCATCATCTGACGGATGAGGAGATCGCGGCGCTGATGCGCTGGATGGATCTTCATTCGACGCAAGGCTGGCTGATTGTTGATCTACAGCGTCACTGGTTTCCGTATTACGGATTTCCATTATTGGCGCATTTAATGGAATGGCACCGAATTGTGCGAATCGATGGCACAATCTCGATTGCGCGCAGTTTGCGCGTGGCCGAGTGGCGTGCGTTGGTCGCTGAGACCAGGCTTGCCGCCCGCGTGCGCTGGCATTTGCCGTTTCGTATCAGCGTTGGGTTGCTGAAATGACTGCGCTGGTGATTGCGGGTGGTGGGCTGGCAGGTGCTGCTGCCGCCTGCGAGTTGGCACGTGCCGGGGCAAAGGTGGTGGTGCTGGAGCGGAGCACGGAGCCTTCACACAAAATCTGCGGTGAATTTCTGAGCACCGAGGCGCAGCATTATCTGGGCCGGCTTGGCGTTGATCCATTGGCGCTGGGTGGGCATCTGATTGATCGGGTTCGGCTGGTTCGTAGGGCGGACATTGTTGAGGCGCAGCTGCCGTTTCGCGGTGTGGGGCTTTCGCGATTTGTGCTCGACGAGGCGCTGCTGGACCACGCCACGGCCGTGGGGGCTGAGGTGCGGCGTGGGGTGACGGTGGGCGAAATCTCCGCCGACATCCGGTTTCTGGCGACCGGGAAGCATGATCTGCGCGGCGTTCGGCGCGAGACTCGCGAGGAGCCCGAGGATCTGGTTGGCTTCAAAATGTATCTGCGGCTTCAATCGGCGCAGCTTGCGGCCCTTGCCGGCGTGGTGGAGGTGGTGCTGTTCGACGGAGGCTATGCCGGGCTTCAGCGGGTGGAGGACGGGCGGGTCAATCTGTGCCTGCTGATCCATCGCAGGCGGTTGGCGGAGTTGGGCGGCATTGGCGAATTGCTGGCGGCGCTCTCGCGGGAAAATCTGCATCTGCGTGGCCGGCTGGAAGGGGCGGAGAGGCTGCTGAGTCGTCCTTTGACCATCGCGCGCGTGCCGTATGGTTTTGTGCACCAGGCGCAGGAAGGGGAGACGCTGTTCCGCCTCGGTGATCAAGCCTGCGTTATTCCGTCCTTCTCTGGCGACGGGATGTCGATGGCGCTGCATAGTGCGGCGCTGGCTGTGCGGTTCCAGCTTGCGGGCGCGAGCCCTGCGACGTTTCACCGGCAGTTGCGGCGTGACGTGGAACGCCCAATTCGGCGTGCCATGCAGCTTTACCGGTTTGGACGCAGCGTTGCAGGGCAAATCATCCTTTTGCGTGCTGTGCGGCTCTGGCCCGGATTGTTGCGACAGGTTGCGCATGCAACACGTGTTCCGTCGGAAGCGTGGCTTGGCAATGAGGGAAGCGAACAATGAAAACGATTGTCCTAGCGGTGTTCGCCACCGCTTTGTTCGGCGCGGGGAGCGTGGCCATTGCCGCCTCACCCAGCCCGGTTGGCGATTGGCGGACGTTTGACGACCATACCGGGCTGGAGCGAAGCCTCGTCCGGATTGAGGAGCATGGTGGAGCTTTGGTTGGGCGTATCGTGAGCACCACTGATCCAACGTCGATTACAAGGGTCTGTGTCAAATGTGAGGACGACCGCAAGGACAAGCCGATCATTGGCTTAGAGATCCTGCGGGACATGCATCGGGATGGCGATGAGTGGAAGGGCGGCCATGCGCTCGACCCAGAAACTGGCGGAGTCTACAACGCCATCATGCATCTAGAGGACGGTGGGGCGAAGCTCGTCGTGCGGGGCTATGTTGGAATTTCACTGTTTGGTCGTTCACAAACGTGGCTGAGGGTGGCTCCTTGAGGGTATTTCGCGTGTTTGGTTTTATTCTGGCCGGCGTGGCTGTGGTGATATTGGCTTCTGGCATTTGGCTTTACACTCCTGACAAATCGCGAGCGACGCTTGAGGCGCTTTATGCGGCGGCACCATCCCAATTTATCACTGTGCTCGGCGACCGGCTGCACGTGCGTGATACCGGGCCACGCGATGCGCCTGCGGTCATTCTGCTGCACGGTTTTGGCTCCAGCCTGCACACATGGGACGATTGGGCGTCTGCTCTAGAAACGAAATTCCGGGTTGTTCGCTACGACCAGCCCGGCTTTGGGCTGACTGGGGCGGACCCGAGTGGCAGTTACACAGATCAGCGCAGCATGGATGTGCTGGCTGGGCTGATGGACACGCTGGGCATCGCCAAAGCCGATATTGTTGGTCATTCAATGGGCGGGCGGATCGCATGGCGATTTGCCGCTGACTACCCTGACCGGGTGGCCAAACTGGTGCTGATTGCACCTGATGGATTCGCAAGCCCGGGCTTTGAGTATGGTCGCGCGCCGGACGTGCCGCTGATGATGCGGGCGCTGCCATATGTTTTGCCGGGCTTCATGCTGAAATCGTCTCTGGAAGCCGGCTATGGCGATCCGTCAGCGATGACGAACGCGATTTTCACGCGGTATCGCGACATGATGCTGGCACCGGGCGTGCGGCATGCGATTCTGGACCGCATGGCGCAGAACGCGCTCGTCGAGCCAACGGCGCTGCTGAATCGGATCAAGGCCCCAACCTTGCTTATGTGGGGTGAGAAGGACGGCATGGTGCCGATCGACAATGCTGCTGATTATCAGCGAGTTGTGACAGGTGCTCAGTTGGAGCGGTTCCCGGGGATGGGGCATCTGCTGATGGAAGAGAAGCCGATGCAGACAGTTCAGTCGCTGATGGCGTTCCTCAGCGAGCCTTAGCTGGCGGCGCGTTGCCGCCAATCGTTGATGACGTCTGTGAGCGTGGTTGCCCACTCAATTTGCGGCTGCCAGCCGAGCACGGCATGGGCCGCGCTGGCGTCTCCGGCGGCCATTGGAATGTCGGAGCGGCGCAGCAACGCCCCATCGGTCTCGATGCTGGCTGAGACGCCAGCAATTTGAAGCAGGTCAGTCAGCACGTCACCAATGCGGCGTGGCGTGCCAGAGGCAATGTTGAGGATGCAACCAGCGGGCAGATCGAGATCTGGGTGTAGGCAGGCGGCGTATGCGGCGCAGACATCCCGGACATCGAGAAAATCGCGATAGGGTTCGAGGTCACCGACCTTGAGCACGGCGGGTTGCAGTCCGGCGGCAATTCTCATGATTTGCCGTGCGAAAGCGGGCACGGCGAAATTGGGTTGCTGGCCGGGGCCGGTGTGGTTGAACGGGCGCAGGCGCACCACGCGCAGGCCTTCACCGGCGAGGACGCCCAGTGCCAGATCAGCAGCGGCCTTCGTGGCCCCGTAGATATTCATCGGAGCCAGCAGCGCCGTTTCGTCGAGCTTTTCGCCGCTCTGGAAGCTCTTGCCGTAGAGATCGGCAGTCGAAGCGTAGACCAGACGGCATTCGGGCGCATGGGCGAGAATGCCGTGGGCGAGGTTGAGAGTGCCGTGCAGATTGATCGCCCAAGCGCGGCCAGGGTTGGCGCGGGCGTCACCGATTGCGGCGACGGCAGCCAGATGGACGCATCCATTTGGCCTAACCCCGGCCACGCGCTCGGCCAACGCTTGTGCGTCGGTAATGTCACACGCTGCTTCGATCAATTCAGCCTGTGGATACGTCTTCGCAAGGATCGCCATCAAATGGCGGCCAACGAAGCCGGTGGCCCCTGTGATGAGGATTTTCACCCGAGCGACGGCGGAGGTGCCGCGATGCGGCCGCGGTGCCGGGCGAGATCGGCCTCGACCATTTC
>CAIJTR010000071.1 GCA_903823665.1 uncultured Rhodospirillales bacterium | reverse complement strand
CCCACCATCACCGGCATGCCTTACACCCTCGCTCTGGGGGCCGCCGCTGAGACGGTATCTGACAAACTTACCCCCAGCATGGGTATCGTCGAGCTCAGCAATTTTCAGTATGGCCTTGATCAACTCAACATCGACCTCAACGGTTCGGCGAACAGCGTATTTCAGGCCGTCAACACCACGCTCGGCGGCAAGTCCGCGATCGCGCTCTACAGCAATGCCGACCCGACGCATGGCATCATCCTGACCAATGTTGGAAGCACGATGACGGCCACCAATCTGTCGGCCAGTCATCTGACGTTCAGTGGAGGACATGCGTTTGTCGCGTGATATAATGCGTGCAAACACATGCTCTGTTTTTGGCATTAGTGTTGCGCTGGAGGGTGGTGCAGTGATCAAGGCGTCGACAAACTGCATCTACATCGCCAGAGACCCCCGGCGCTTTGGCCAGGAGTCGAACTCAGCGAACAGCTGAATAACAGGGATATTCGAGGTGACCGAGCCGGTACCCCAACTATGCAAAGCGCAGCAGCAGTCCGTCGATCCCGGTGACCGTTTGCCCCAGCGAATGTAGCACGGCGACAGTGCTGCCGTGGCTGTTGCCCGAGACATCAAACTGAACGACGGCATCGGTGCCCTGATCAGAGACCGTAACGTATCCCGCCACCGACGGGACACCAACGCCGAGCATGATGTGTGCCGCCGCGAGCATTGCACGGAGATCGAGGACATCGGACATAGGATCGAAGCCCGTCACTTGGTCTACTCCGCCGTCATGCAACACGAGCGTGCTATTGGTGGCACCGAGCAGGAACTGGATGTTGTGGTTGCCAAAGCCTGGGTCGAGAACCTCGTTAGGCCCAATACTTGCGAAGGTTGCTCTGTCAATCGACGCGGCGGTCGCACTCGCAGCGACCGCGCTGGGCAACCCGCTGCCGGATACCATTGATCCTGTCCCATCAAGGCCGGAATAGTAAGTCATCTGCGCCGAGGCGAGCCCGGGATTCGTGGTGATAGCAGAACGTCCAGATGTATAGTTTATGTAGAGGGCCGTTTGCTGACCAGACGGCGCGCCGCTGGCTGTATTGGTCCCGCTCCATACAGAAACCGTCTGTGTAATCGTAGTCGAGACGTTGTAAGCGTACACCAGAGTCGTATTGTCAGTGTTGTTAATCACAGTCGACACCTGTGATCCGGTCGGCGCACCGTTAGACGGATCTGTCCCCGTGTAGGTCGAGGTCGTCTGCTTGACCCCGCTCAAAGGATTATAGGCATAGACCAGGGTTGTTCCGTCATTGTTGTTAACGACGGCCGAGATCTGCGATCCGATCGGAGCACCCGAGGTCGGATCGGTGCCGCTATATTTGTTGGTCGTCTGCTGGACAGTGCTCGATGGATTATACGCGTAGACCAAGGTCGTTTTGTCCGAGTTATTCACAACGACGGAAAGTTTCGATCCTGTTGGCGAACCATCGGAGGTATTGGTGCCACTGAATTTCGTTGTGGTCTGGCTAACGGAGCTTGAAAGGTTGTAGGCGTAAATCAGGGTCGATCCGTCGTAATTGTTCACTACGGTCGATACAACCGCCCCTGCGGCATTCGCTCCAGAATACTGCGATATCGTTTTCAATACTGTAGTGGTTGGCGTGTATACGAAACGATATGACGTCCCGTCAGTATTGTTTAGCGTCGCGTTCGCGCTTGGGGTGACCAGTGTGTACGTCCCCGTGCCGGTTCCGCTGACGCTTACAAAATACGTTGCGGTAGTGGCGGCCGTGTATGAGGCCCGACTGTCGCCGGCAACGGGGGTGCTGTATTTCACTCCGCCGATATTGTTCCCGCTGTTGCTATAAACGGCCAGCGTTTGGCCTGAGAGCGTCCCTCCTCCGGCACCTGCTCCCAACGCGTCGAACTGATACGTAACCCCGGCGACCAGATTGACGGCAAACAGGTCGGTGTCACTGACCGTTTGCAACGCACCAGTTTGCAGGCCGCCCGGGGACAGAACGGCTGTTGTGCTGATGGAATTGCTGAAGTCGTCCTGCGGCGCGGAAACCAGCGAATAGGTGCCAGTCGCGCTGCCGCTGACCGTGAGGACATAAACCGCGCTCGTGTTAGGCGTAAAGTTGACCCGCCGATCGCCCAGCGTTGGCGTGGCATAGCTTAGCCCCGCGACGTTGTTGCCAGCACTGTTGGTTAAGGTCAGCGTCGGGCTTGCGAGCGTCCCAGCACTGGTCCCCTGACCCAGCGCGTCAAACTGATAAGCGTATCCGGCCACCAGCGTGACTGCAAAGGCGTCGGCATCATCCGGTGTTTGCAGAGCGCCGGTTTGGGTTCCCCCTATTGCGAGCGTGGTGGTCGTGCTAGGCAGGCTGCTGAACTCGTCGGCAGGCGATGATACGAGGGTATAGCCTCCGGTTCCGGTCCCGGAGATGTCCAGCAGATAAACGGCGGTGGATGATGGCGTGAAAGTGACGCGTTGGTCGCCGACCGACGGTGCACTGTATACGGCACCACTGAGATTAAATCCTCCACTTCTAAAAAGTGTCAGCATCGCGCTCGACAGAGTATTGGCACCCAAGCCCAGGCCCTGGACATCGAACTCGTAAGAAAATCCGGCGTTTAGTGTGAGGCTATATTCATCGGTATTGATTGCAGAATGATGGTCGTTGCGATAAGGCCGTCAGTGGCGGAAATTGTTTTTTGAATTTTTGCCATTGATGCGTTCCTAATTACGTCAATCTAACAAAATTGTGAAGTGCATGTCATTAGATTTTGTTGCCACATCTGATCTACCCCCCAGATGCTAGCTGACCACTTTATGTCACGCAATCCTCCCGGTCGCGCAAAACCCCCTCGTAATTTGCGATGAACGGCGCTTTTATGATACTGTCATGCCAAGATTGCTTACAGGTGTGAAATGAGACATTGTCGTGAAAAGCAATGAATTAACCATGCACAGTCTTTGTGACGATATTTGAGGCTTTGCGGCATCGCAATTCGCCGCCAGAGGCGCTGGGGATTTATTATGAGCGCTGATTTAGAATCTGATTCTGTTGCGATACTAATGTCAACGTTCAACGGTGCACTTTATCTGCATGACCAGCTTGAGAGCCTGCTGCATCAAACACACGCCGATTGGGTTCTTTACTGGCGCGACGATGGATCGAGTGATGCTACGTTGAATATCATGACGGAATTCGCTGCTGGTGCAGGCCAAGGTCGTTGCGTTCAAGTTCCAGGCCCGCCTCGCAATTTGGGGCCCGCTGCCAGTTTCCATTTACTGCTGCGCTTCGTAGCAACCAATCTCGAACCTAACACTGTGGTGGCATTTGCAGATCAGGACGACGTGTGGCTGCCGAATAAATTAAGGCGGGGTTGGGCTGCGCTATCCAAGACGAAATATGACCTGCCACTGATATATTGTGCTCGGCAAATTTTGGTGGGCCCTGGTCTAAATCGTATCGGTGAGTCGACCCTCGATTTGAGACACTCTGGTTTTCCATCATCTCTTATCCAAAATGTTGCAACGGGATGCACTGTGATGCTGAACGGCCCTGCAGTTCGGCTGGTTGCGGCGAGTGAGCCGCCAGCCGTTACCATGCACGACTGGTGGTGCTATCTGATCGTGACCGCCGGCGGCGGGCGGTTGCTCCACGATCAAGAGCCGGTGATATTATATCGCCAGCACGCGGGGAATCTAATGGGTGCGCCGGTATCACTGCTAAACCGTGGCGCGGCGGCGTTATGGCGAGGGCCAAGGCCTTTCATGTCAACGCTTCGTCAGAACGTCGCGGCGTTGTTGGCGCAGCCACAATTGTTGACTGACCAGGCGTGCGGTTTAGTAGTCCGGCTTGATGAGACGTTGCGCAGCGGGGTGCTTTGTCGACTTAGGGCAATTTGGACGCCCGCGTTCGTCCGCCAAACCTGGATTGAGACCGTGGTGTTTCGCTATTGGTTCATCTTTTACTGAAGCGCTCAACAGTCAGTTTACTAGCAAGCCACGTATGTTGAAATGTCATTAGGCTGTTATCCCGAGTTGTATGTTCGTGTTTATTCTTGCCGAGAATGCAGGATGCTGGGATATGCACGCGACAAATATTTCGAGGTCCAGAAGGGGCAAATCTGGATCATAGGTTATGGATTTTGGTGGCCCCGCCGCTAAGCCTATTGAAATCGCGATGCCATACGTGTTTTGTCGCATTCTGGGATCATCTCACATTGCCGTTGCCGTATCCTCAGGTTGATCGATAAGTGCTTGAAACACTCCGAGAGCGGTTGCGTGGTCGCGTATTCGCAATGCTGCATGCCTTTGTCGCAGATAAGCCCGCCCTACGCACGGCGCTTCGCGCGATGTGGCGGACTGTTCGAATGCGTGGGTGGGGCGTTCCCCGCACTCGTCTGGATTACGCGCGACGCACTTTGAATGCGGCTCGTCCACTGCACAAGCAAGCTTCATCTTGGGCAAGCGCCACCGATCAGTCTGTACCAATCTCGACGGCCGAATTGATGAACTTATTGTCCGTGTGCCGAGGCAGCGTCGGCGTAATTGTGGCGGTAAGCCACGATGACTATGCGTTGGTGTTTGGAGGAATTCAGAATGTCGTTGCCGATGAACAGCGGGCATTCGAGGAAAAGGGGTGGCGGTATCTGCATGTCGCACCTGCTGCACCACTGCCGCTCCTTGGCACCTATGGCACCGCAGATTCATACCGGCTGCGGCTTCGGCTGGACGGATTGCTGCTCGGCGTTGTGACCTTTCCGGTTCTCACCAAATGTCTTCTCGAATTGCGTGACCAGCAAGCCAGAATAGAGATCGTCTTTCATCACCTTAAAGGTCACGTCCCTGAGTATTTAGCCACGTGGTCCTCTTTGGTTGACATTCAACCAATATTTTGGATACATGATTTTTTTAGTGTATGTCCAAGCTTTAATTTACTGCGTAACGGTATTAAATATTGCGGTGGGCCACCGCTTAATTCTCCAGCATGTATAGTATGCGTCTTTGGCGATGACCGACGGGATCACTCTCCAAGATTGAAAGCATTTTTTGATACGATTAAGCCGGTCGTCCTTGCGCCGTCTGAAGTATTTTTAAATCTCTGGTTGCAACAGGTCCGTTACTTCTCAGGTAATGCAAAGGTAGTTCCTATCGCACATTTAACTATGGACACGTTGCAGGACCCGATAGTCAAGAAGGCGTGCCGTCCTTTGAGGGTCGCGCATATTGGGGCATCAATCACCCCAAAGGGTTGGGATATCTTCGAAGAACTGACTGAGAAATTTGCGGGAGATCGTCGATATAAGTTTTATCAGATTGGCGCAGATGGCGTGTTTTCTTCAAAATACACACATGTCTCTGTGCGCGTCACACCCCAAAAGCGTGGGGCGATGGTAGAAGAGATCATTCGACGTCGCATTGATATTGTAATCTGTTGGTCTATTTGGCCTGAGGCTTTCTGCTTTACTGTACACGAAGCCTTGGCAGCTGGGGCTTTTGTCATTGCAAGCACATCTGCAGGGAATATCTGGCCAGCCGTTGAGGCACATGCGCCTGGGCAAGGCCATTCTGTTAAGGACGAAGCTGATTTGTTTCAGTTATTTGAGACCGGTGAAGTCCAAGAGCGTTTTACACGAGCTCGTCGTTTCCGCGGAATACTAAACTCAAGACGCAACACGGCAGATTTTTTACTCACGGAGTAGACGAGAAAATTCATCTCATAGATTGGGAAGCAATAAGCCAATGGGTAAAAAGACCGATGTCGTCGGACTTCAGCCGCGGTCGCATGAACTCAACACACGATATGGCCGGTTGGCTGTGCCGGATGTCGAGAGCGACCTTATAGGGCAGTTTTTGTCGCGTTATGGCGAATGGGCATGGTTTGAGGCGGTTTTCGTAGCGTCCGTAATCCCCGAGGGTGCTCGTGTCCTCGACGTAGGTGCGTTCGTTGGCACCTTCGGGCTTGGTGTTGCTCGGTCGCGGAGCCTCAGCTTCCTCTGTTGCGTCGAGCCAAATCCAATTATTTTACCAATGTTAAAAAATAACGTGTTGGGTGAAACATCGTTTCCGACGGTAGTTCTTGAAGCGATAGTCGCGGGTCCAGGTGTTCGTGCGGGGATCAGCCACAACGTATTAGGGAACTTTGGCGCTACGTCATTTTCTATGGATGACGAGGTCGATGCCCCGGGCGCAGTCGAGGCGTTGACCCTTGCCGATCTTCGGACAGCGCATGGAACATTTGATTTAGTTAAGCTTGATATCGAAGGAATGGAGCTAGACGCGCTACATGGGGACGCTGAGTTTCTCGCAGATGGTCAAACCACACTTTGGATAGAAGCGAATGAAGATCCACGAACGCTTGAAGTTGCAAATTTACTAATTTTGTGGAACCTCGACCTATATTATTTTGCATTCCCATCTTTCAATCCACTTAATTTCAATGGCAATTTAGACCCGATTTTCCCCTTCGCGTTCGAAGCTGGTCTCTTAGCCGCACCAAAAACACCACCGTGCCTGACGCCCGAAATGAAGCTCGCAGGCTGCATTCTGCTGCCACTGCGTTCTATAGACGAACTGAAAAAGGCACTTTGGCGAACGCCGCGGTGGGGTCTGACCGAATGGCAGGAAGCCTCAGGGATACAAGAACTCGCTGCTCTAGCGGGTAGATCGATCCGAGGCGAGTCGTTTACAGAGTTTTTATTGCCAAATAATATTTTACCGCCAGATTCGAGAATGGTTATCTGGCATTTATTGCATCTAAAGCAAACAGAATTGAAAAAAAAAGGCGAAGAATTAAATTATATAAAGCAAACAGTTTTAGATATGCAGATTTTAATCGAGTCAAAGCAGAACAAATTACGTGATGCAAACGCAAAATTGGCTCTATATCAGCAGAGTAATTTACGTGGCCAAGAGTTGCTACAAGACAGACAGCATGCATTAGATGACGCCGTCAACAGGTTAGCCTCTGCTGAAATGAAGATTCAGGATTTCAAGTGGCAATCTGAAGAACTACAGTCGCAGAGGAAGAAAATAGAAAAAGAGTTACAAGGGGTTTTGGCATCTGAGGTGAAAAACCTGCGGGAATTGTCCGAATTAAGACGAGATTTGCTGCTGATACAGAACAGTACAATTTGGCGTATCAGTGGGCCGCTCCGAGGTGCCATAGATAGGCTACCAATACTCCGTGTCGCTGTACTCAAAACGAGGCAGAAGTGGCAGCAAGTTCGCAATCGGTTGCTTGGGAAGGGGGATCGGGCGATCGCATCGAGTGCTGATGCGCAACCGCGAACGGCCACGCTAACTGCGACAGATTTGACTCACCGAAATGCGGTGAGGCCTTATTTTGACGATGCCTACTATCTTGCGTCTAATCCTGACGTCTCCGCATTGGGCATCGATCCACTAGACCATTTTTTTGCTGAAGGTTGGCGCGAGGGACGAAACCCAAATCCGTCGTTTAATGTGTCTTGGTATCTCGATACCAACCAAGACGTTGCCGTAGCAGGGATCAACCCGCTCCTGCATTATGCGTGGGCGGGGAGGTTGGAAGATCGGCCCACCCAACGGGTGATGGACGTAGAGCGCACTTATTTGGCTGCTGCTAGATCACCACGCATACGTGCGGCTGACTGGGGCGACGCAGTCAACCAATCGGTAGCCCTGCCATCAACTGTCCTCCGAGCCGCGCTATCAGATCAAAAAGACTGTCTGGGGATTATTGTATCGTTCAGCCATGACGACTATGCCACTAATTGGGGCGGGGTCCAGAATGTGATTGCGGACGAACAACGGGCGTTCCGGAGCTCGGGGTGGCAATATCTTCATGTCTCGCCTGCAGCACCTCTGCCAATACTGGCGGATGTCGCCGATGGTTCGGAATATCGGCTATGGTTGCGGCTGAATGGGCAAGCAATTGGCGTGTTTAGTTTTTCCAACCTCGTCTCTGCACTAGCTGAATTTCGCGGCCTGGGCACGAAACTGGCTTTCGTAGTGCATCACTTTTTGGGTCACATTCCAGAGTTGATTGCGACGCTACGCACTGACGCAAATGAGACAATGGTTGTTTGGGCGCATGATTTTTTTACGCTTTGCCCGGCCTTCAAGCTTATGCGAAACGACATACGCTTTTGTGCGGCACCCCCAATCGACTCTGGGGCCTGTAATGTATGTGTATTTGGGACAGAGCGTCGGGCGCATCTCATTCGAATGCGTAACTTTTTTGCGGCAATAAATCCAATATTGCTAGCCCCATCTATGGCGACGTTCGATTTCTGGCGTCATCTCGGCGGCTACGCTCATGTCAGCGGTGCTGTCGTCCCCCCTGCGCGTCTGGCAATGGAACGGGTCGAACAAACTTCCACAATCTCGAAGGACGTCGTGTTGCGGGTAGCACACCTTGGCAGCGCGTCAATGCATAAGGGCTGGAATGTCTTCGAACGGTTGGTGTTCGAATATTCCGACGACCCTCGCTACCAGTTTTATCACCTCGGCTTGGATGGGGTGCCGTCGTCAGCTTTTGTTCGCGATCCAGTTATGGTTAGCCCTGATCGGCGCGATGCCATGATACATGCGGTCATGCGTCATCAAATCGACGTTGTTGTTTGCTGGTCGCTGTGGCCTGAAACATTTTGCTTCACTGTTCATGAGGCATTGGCCGGCGGAGCTTTCGTGATTGCCCGCGAAGATGCTGGGAATATCTGGCCAGCAGTTCGAGTTAACGCGCCTGGGCAGGGCATTGCGGTGAATAGCGAAGTCGACCTGTTTCAGTTATTCAAGACCGGCAAGATCCAAGAGCTTGTGATATCTTCACAACGTTTTCGCGGTGCCCTTCACCCTGGAGGCAACACCGCAGAATTCCTACTTGGTAATCAGTCAGAGGCTGCTTCATTCGCTGACGAGGGCGAGGTTCATTTATGAGTGTTGTTCACTGCTTTACCAGTGCGTCCTTCTCCTATTTAGACCGCACACGAGTACTGGGTGAGACGTTGCAACGGTTCCATCCAGATTGGAAATTATGGCTATGTCTTTCCGACGCAGAGCCACCCGGATTTAATTTCGACCCATCTCAAGAGTACTTCAATAATATCGTTCGGATCACCGATTTGAATATTCCTGATCTTACACGATGGACCTTTGATCACGATGTTGTTGAGCTATGCACAGCCGTCAAAGGGCAAATGCTCTGTAAACTTTTGGAAGAAGGTGCCACAAAAGTTATTTACCTCGATCCGGATATCGCACTTCTAGAAGATCTTTCGGAAATAATCTCTCTATTGGATGAGCAGAATGTGATCCTTACACCACATCAAACTGAGCCCGAAAGAGATCGCCGGGCCATCATTGACAATGAAATTGGCTCGTTAAAATATGGAATATTCAACCTTGGGTTTCTCGCGGTATCAGGAACTGAAGAGGGCCTTCGGTTTGCTCGGTGGTGGCGTGATCGCCTACTCGAATTTTGCTATGATGATGTCGCAAACGGTCTTTTCACCGATCAAAGGTGGTGTGACCATGCACCGGTCTTTTTCGACGGTGTCTACATCATGCGTGATCCCGGTTACAATGTTGCCAGTTGGAACCTCAGCCAGCGCATGATCACGATCGAACAGGATGGCACGATCCGCGCTGCGGGTCAGATCTTACGCTTCTTTCACTTCACCAAGGTGACCCATGTTGGCGAGATCATGCTTGAACGCTACGCTAATGGGCGGATTGAGGTGTTCGAGCTTATGAAGTGGTATCGTGAGCGCCTTGCATTTCATGCTGTGTCCGGGTTGCCGTCGGGGTGGTGGGCCTATGGCCGGTATTCCAACGGTAGTAGCATTACAAACGAACACCGACGGCGATACCGTGATGGTGCCGATCTTCGCTTGCGGTATCCTGATCCTTTCAGCATGGGGCCAGCAATCTTTGATCGGTGACAAGGTCCAGCGGTCGTCGCCCCCCATAGCAAGTATTGTCTCGGAGCGTCCCATTCTGAACTTTCCGATGGTGGATGTACTGAGGGGAGTTGCATCCCTATCTGTGGTTGTTTTCCACGTGATCGCACATTTCAACTGGACTGAATTTCCAACCTCTGGGCCCCTGGTGTGGTTTAGGATCGGCTCAATGGGAGTAGATTTGTTCTTTGTGATTTCGGGTTTCGTTATTTCGCTATCGGCCTTTTCACGGTTTCAACCGGGGCATTATGCTGGATTTGCGCGAGGATTTGCTCAGGCGAGGCTCGCGCGAATCACGCCCTTATATTTTTTAACCGGCCTTGTGTTTATTGTTTTTATTCAGCCTGATCTTGTGTTTGTGCCAGATATTTGGAAACAAGTTCTTTCTCATGCGATATTTCTGCATAGTTGGTTTCTAATGCATCAGGGAGGCATCAATGGTGTCAACTGGTCAATATCTATCGAGATGCAATTCTACGTGTTAATTGTAATTTTGGTGCCCTGGTTGTCTCGCGCCAGCAAGCTCTTGATCTTGGTGGGCGCGTTGGCAATCGCGTGGAGTTGGCGTGCGGCAATGTTCGCGCTGATAGACCAGACTGGTAAATGGGCAACTTTCCCGTTATTCGTCTATTCAGCAGAGTTGCCTGGTATGCTCGATGAGTTTGCAGCCGGAATTCTTTTGGCCCGTCTGATTGCATCTGACCGTGGCCAAAGGATATTGCGATCAACGGATGTGCGCAAATACGCGGTTCCGGCCGCAGCCGTAATTTCGGTTATAGTCACTATGCAGATTTATTGGAATAACACGACCTATTGGAACTCTGCCTGGATGGTTATTGCCTTCAAGTCTCTTTTGGCCCTCGCATGTGTAACGGTGCTGGCCACCGCTTGCCTCATTCAGAACCGATCGGTCCTGCTGGCGTGCAAGCCGTTCCGTTATCTCGGAACAATCTCGTACGGCATCTATCTATGGCACCTGCCGGTGATACTAGCTCTTAAGCGAGTTTCCTGGGTCAATGGCCCGACGGCACTGCCGTGGGTGATCGGGATCACCTTATTGTTTGCGTCACTATCTTGGCATTTCTTCGAGAAGCCGCTCATGCAGCGTTATGCATGGCGCTCAGAAGCTTCATGAGGCGACTGCTGTGCGGGGTTATAGATCGAACCAAACCGCTGATGAAGTCTCCACACCAATGAGGATACACAGGCCCCCAAGCATCATGTAACCAACGCATGTCCTCCACTGAAGGTCAGATGGCTTGCCAACAGATTGTCGGCTGTCATTGTGCTTCCAACATTGGTCAGGATGATGCCATGCGTCGGGTCGGCATTGCTGTAGAGCGCGATTGCGGACGTGCCACCGAGCGTGGTGTTGACCGCCTGAAATACGCTGTTCGCCGCACCGTTGAGGTCGATGTTGAGTTGGTCAAGGCCATACTGAAAATTGCTGAGCTCGACGATACCCATGCTGGGGGTAAGTTTGTCAGATACCGTCTCAGCGGCGGCCCCCAGAGCGAGGGTGTAAGGCATGCCGGTGATGGTGGG
>CAIJTR010000070.1 GCA_903823665.1 uncultured Rhodospirillales bacterium | reverse complement strand
GATAACAACCAGTGACTGGAGTTCAGACGTGTGCTCTCCGATCTCTCAAGCGTGTCGATCTGCCCGCGGGTGAGGTGGCGCGGCTGCGCATCGACGCAGGCGAGAACCCCGACCACATGCGTGTTGCCGGCCACAATCGGGAAACCGGCAAAGAAGCGCGGGCCTGAGGCGAGATGCGGATGATCGCGAAACCTCGCATCCGATTGCGCATCTTCGACGATCAGTGGCCTGCCGTCATTGCGGATGACCTGATCGGCGAACGAGCCCGCGCGGGGGACGCAGGCGGGTGCCTCAGGCATGCCTAGCGTGGCCTTGAACACCAGCCGGTCTGCATCGACCATCGCCATGAATGACGCAGAGGCCCCGGCAACGAAGGCCGAGATGGCAAGCGCATTGTCCAGCGTGGCGGTGCCCTTGGCGTCAACCACCTCATAGGTGTGCAGGATGGCCAGACGCTCCAGCTCACTTCGGGATAGTGTGTCCGCCCCTCCCCTGCTCACTGTCGTGGTGCCCATGTTCCATTGCTGCTGCGCTTCAGAATAGGGCGGTAGAGGTTAACGATCGGTTTCTGAATTGGTGCCGGAATGCTGCCGCGTTGCTCGACAGATTTGGTGCGGCAGCCAAACGTGACGCACCCTACGTTGTTCTACGTATGTTCTTTTTTCTTGTGTCGGGCCATCCGGCGGTGTACCGGCTGATATCAACCTCAGCACTGGAACCCCATCCCAATGACCGCTCCCCGCTCTCCCGCAACCTCTGACCCGATGGCGTTGCTCTGCCTCATGGGCCGGGTTGTGCGCAGTGCTGGGGAGCTGAATGTGCTGTTGCAGCTGATGTTCATTGCCAGCACCTGCCCGGAGATCCGGCACGCCTTGATGGCTTGGATTGCCACCGAGGAGCGTTATGCGGGGCTTGAGTTTGAGCAGGAGCCCGGCGTGATCGAGGCCGGGTGGGGCGGACCGGATGGGTATTACCCTGCCCGCACGATGCCTCATGGGCGCGTGGTGCTGTGGCGACACGTGACGCGCTTCGGGCTTGCCGTGATGGTGCCGGTGGTGGTGGCCCCACCGCCCGCGTTGCCACGGCAGCAGTCGCGCCGGAGCGAGATTTCGCATCGGGTGAACTGGACGCGGCAGATCTTGCCACTTGCTTTTTTTCGCGTTTTTTCGCCCGGTTTGGCTTTGGAGGAGAACTGCGCGCTATTTGTTACGATATCGTAATTAAAAGCCTGCTGCTTGGAGGAAGAAAGCAAGGTTTTACCACGGAGGACACGGAGGTCACGGAGACGAGACGCAAGGGTGAGGATACGGGTTCCTCCGTGCTCTCCGTGTCCTTCGTGGTGGAGTCTTGCTTTCTTTGGGTGAGGCGGGATGGTGCGGCGCTCACGCGCGACGCACCTTACGACGCGGGGAGTTAGGCGGCTTTGGCGGCTTCCTCCAGCACTTCGTCGATGGGGCCTTCGCTGTTGAGGCCGAGGACGTGGGCGGAGTGCCACAGCGCGTAGTAGAGCAGGCTCCAGGCGCGTTGGGGGTTTTCGGCGGCGCTGGCGATGGTGGCGTGGACGAGGGGAGCGGGCACGAGGGCGGCTATTCCGGGTTGGGCTGCAATTTGGCGGGCCAGGGCCTCACCGCGTTGGGCGATCCAGCCGCCAACCGGGGGTTTGAAGCCTTGCTTTTTGGCCCAGGCTCCGGCCTCGGGGAAGGCTTTGGCCAACCATTCTCGGAGGAGGAGCTTGCCGTATTGGAAGCCTGCCTTCTCCGCGTCTGGCAGGGTGAAGGCGAAATGGGCGAGCACCGGGTCGAGGAACGGGGTGCGGCCTTCGACGCCGTGGGCCATCAGGCAGCGATCCAGCTTGATGAGAAGATCGTTGGGCAGCCATTCCTGGCAATCGACGAATTGCGCCTGTTGCAGTGGGGAGCGGCCTTCGGTGTGGGTTTCGATGGCGGCGATGCCGTCGCGCCAGCCGTCCAGACCGGGGATGGATAGGCCGAAGACGCCGCCGGAGCGGGGTTTGCGGGTGATCCAGCGCAGGGGGGCGCGTTGTTTGCGGTAGCGGGCGTAGCCGCCGAACATTTCGTCACCGCCTTCGCCGCAGAGGGCAACTTTGAGGCCGGCGGCACGGGAGGCCTGGCCGAGCATCCAGCTGGGGAGGATGGCGGCGTCGGCGGTGGGGTCGTCAATGCAGGCGGCGATGCGGGGGGCGAGGTTCCAGAAATCGGCCTCGCTCATTTCGATGCGCTCGCATTGGGCGTTTTGCGCGGCGGCGAGGCGGAGGGCTTCGGCGGTTTCGTCCACCCCTTCGGCACCGGCCCAGCCGACGGTGAGCGCCTGGATGCGTTGGCCGGTGGCGCGGGTCATGAGGGCGAGGAGGGCTGCGGAGTCGATGCCGCCGGAGAGGAAGAGGCCGTAGGGGACGTCGGATTGCAGATGGGCGGTGACGGTCTCCAGCAAAACCTCGTCGATGCGGCGCAGGGCTTCGGCGTGGGGGATGGGTTTGGGGCCGCCCTGCGGGAGGGCGGTGCTGCGATGGCGGGAGACGATGCGGGCGCGTTCGATCACCAGGGTTTCGCCGGGGAGAACGCGGGAGATGCCGGGATAGATGGTGGCGGCACCGGTGGTGAATTTCAGCTGGAGGAGCTCGGCGGTGCGAAGCGGGTCTGGCGTGGTGTCTCCGAAACCGGCAGCAAGGAGGGCCTGGGGTTCGGAGGCGAAGGCGAAAAAATCGTCGGTTTGGGTGTAATAGAGCTGCTTGATGCCGAACGGGTCGCGCGCCAGGACGAGGCGGCCAGCGCCTACGTCGTGGATGGCCAGCGCATACATGCCGCGCAGACGGTCGGCAAAACCGGGGCCTTCCTGTTCGTAGAGGAATACGGGGGGCTCGCAATCGGAGTGGGTGCGAAACGGGGTGGCGGACATGGCGCGGCGAAGGTCTGGGTTGTTGTAGATCTCGCCATTGCCGATGAGGGCGGTGCCGTATTCGCGGTCATCGAGTGCTCCGAATATCGGCTGGTCGCCGGTTTGCAGATCGACGATGGCCAGGCGCAGGTGCAGCAGATCGGTGTCGCCCCGTGTCAGCCGGCCGAAGCCATCAGGACCGCGATGGGCGATGGCGGCTTGCATGTGGCCTACGATTTCCGGCTGCGGCGTGTGGCCATTGGCCGTCATCACGCCGGCGATTCCGCACATGGCCTGTTCCTGTGACAATTACATGTCGGCCTTACACCGGGGCGGCGGTTCGCACAAAATCGGGGGGTTTCGGAGTTGCCGGGAAGCCGTGCTACGCGCTTGAGGATGCGAATTCTGTTTGTGACCTCGAATCGGATCGGCGACGCGGTGCTGTCCACCGGGCTGATCGATCATTTGCTGCACGCCTACCCGTCGGCGCGCTTCACCATTGCGTGCGGGCCGGTGGCGGAGGGGCTGTTCACGCATATGCCGCGGCTGGAGCGGATTATTGTGATGGAAAAGCGGCGCTATGGGCGCCATTGGCTGCCGCTGTGGGCAACCGCGGTGGGGCAGGTTTGGGATTTGGTGGTGGATATCAGGGCCTCCGCCATCTCGTATCTGGTGGCGACGAAGCGGCGGGCGGTGATGCGCAAGAGCGTGGGGCATAAGACGGAGCAGTTGGCGCGGCTGCTGCGCCTCTCCCCTGCCCCGCTGCCGGTGGTGTGGACATCGGCGCAGGATCGCGTGTTGGCGGAGCGTTTGTTGCCGGAGGGTGGGCCGATCATTGGGTTGGGTCCGACGGCGAACTGGACCGGCAAGGTTTGGCCACCGGAGCGGTTTGCGGCGTTGTTTGAGGCTTTGGCGAACGGTCCGTTGGCGG
>CAIJTR010000069.1 GCA_903823665.1 uncultured Rhodospirillales bacterium | reverse complement strand
TAGAGCACGTTTCGACCAGATGGAATCATCTGGTCGAAAGTTCGTGCTCTAGAAACATATGACTCTAGAGCAACTTAGCGCCGACCAGATTGCACCGGAACGGTTCAATCTGGTCGGGCGTTGCTCTAGGCCGACAGTGCTTCCGGCTCCGTCCGTTCGCGCTTGACGAGTAGCTTGTTCAGCGCATGCAGATAGGCGCGTGTCGCGGCAACGATCGTGTCCGTATCAGCCCCCTGCCCGTCCACCATTTTCCCGGCCTCTTCCAAACGCACCGTTGTGCGCGCCTGCGCATCGGTGCCTTCGGTCACGGCACCGATGCTGAACAGCACCAGCCGCGCCTCATGCGGGAAGATCTTGTGAATGGCGCTGAACGTCGCATCCACCGGCCCATCGCCACTGGCTTCAGCCGAATGCGCCTGGCCGTCGATCTCCAATTCCAGCACCGCCTTGGCAGGCCCACGCGAGCCGGCATGAACATCAAGCGCCACAAAGCGGATGCGATCATTGTCCCGCACGATCTCGTCATCCACGAGCGCCGAGATGTCCTCGTCATAGACAACCTTCTTCCGGTCCGCCAAATCCTTGAACCGCCGGAACGCATCGTTGATCTGGTTGTCACCCAACTCGCCATAGCCCAGCGCCCGCAACTTGTCGCGAAACGCCGCACGGCCGGAATGCTTGCCCATCACCAGCGAGTTCTTGGTTAAACCCACCGATTCCGGCGTCATGATCTCATAGGTGGCAGCATTCTTCAGCACGCCGTCCTGGTGAATACCGCTCTCATGCGCAAACGCATTCCGGCCCACAATCGCCTTGTTCGGCTGCACATCAAAGCCCGTGATGGTGCTCAGCAGTTTGGACGTCATCATAATCCGCTCGGTCACAATGCCAGACTGGCACGGCACCGCATCCGGGCGAGTACGAATCGCCATCGCCACCTCTTCCAGCGCCGCATTGCCGGCACGTTCGCCGATGCCGTTGATAGTGCACTCAATTTGCCGCGCACCAGCCGCCACTGCCGCCAGCGTGTTCGCCACCGCGAGGCCCAGATCGTTATGATTATGCGTCGAGAAGATGATCTTCTCAGCACCGGGAACGCGCTCGCGCAGCATTGTGAAGATACGCGTCATATCGGCAGGCAGGGCGTAGCCGACGGTATCAGGAATGTTGATCGTCGTGGCCCCCGCCTTGATCGCCGCTTCCACGCAACGGCACAGGAAATCCGGCTCGGTGCGGCTGCCATCCTCAGCCGACCACTCCACGTCGTCGGTGTATTGCCGAGCGAGCGTCACCGAGTCGATTGCCAACTGCAGCACCTCATCCGGCTCCATCCGCAGCTTGTATTTCATGTGCAGCGGGCTTGTGGACAGGAACACATGGATGCGCTTGCGCTCGGCATCCTTCACCGCTTCGGCGGCCGAGAGGATGTCGTTGCGGCTGGTGCGCGCCAGACCGGCAATCACCGGGCCGTTCTTCAGCTTGCGCGCGATGGACTGCACGCTCTCGAAATCACCCGGCGAGGCAATCGGAAAGCCCGCCTCGATCACATCCACGCCCAGCTCGGCCAGCGCCTCGGCCATCCGCAGCTTCTCGGCGAGGTTCATCGAAAAACCGGGCGATTGCTCGCCGTCACGCAGCGTGGTGTCGAAAATGATAACGCGGTCAGCGGCGATATCACCGAAATTCGGATGATTTATAATCATGGTTTCCTCGGCGCTCCCTGTGGGAGCAATGTCTGTTTCGATCTTGAACCCAGCGTATCCCCTGCGCAGCCTCCGTGATCAAGCCACGGCGAAATTGCTCAGGGGCGGGTAAGTCGAAGCAGAAGGCCGAGGGTTGCGAGCTTCTCACCCTTGCGCAACACAACAGTGGCGGTCTTCAGAACCAAAATGGTCCGAACCGTCCGGGCAGCGCAGCAGATGGCGGGTGCGATCAGCATCGTCCAACGCTAGGACGGGCCATGCCGCCACGCAATCCTGCCTTGCGCGGGGCAGGAATGTGCGTGGCGGAGGTACTCACACGCGAACCGAATGACGCCGGATCAGACCCAGCACCGCCAGCGCCGCCACCAGAATAGCCCAGCTGCGCGGCTCCGGCACTTCAGCCAGCGCTGCATTTGCGATCACTTGCTGACCAGTTGCGGTGGGATGTACGCCGTCCCAGAACAAGTTCGTGGAGGCACTTGCGCAAACCACACCGCCGGTGCCGGTGAACGTCCCGGTGTAGCACTTGTTCGTCACATCACTCAGCCCATAGGCGCTGGGAGTGGCGACCGCATTTTCCAACAGGCTGTAAGTGTCCAACACGCTGATCGCCACATTGTCGTTGGTCTTCACGGTCGCCAGATCGGCCTGCAGGTCCGCGTTGTAGGCTGCCGAGAGGGCCGTTGCTGTGCCCTTCAGGACGGTCGCATTCAAATACGGGGTCAATCCCAAATCAGGCACCAGCGGCACCAGGAAGGTCTTGGCTCCGGCCAAGGCCAACGAGTTGATCGCATTGGCCTCCATTTGAGCCGCCGACGCTGCCTGTGACAGCGCCAGCAAATACGCCGCCTGACCCGCCGCCAGGCCACCGGCCGACGCCACACCAATATTGGTCAGCGCCTGGAACAGATCATTCGCCCCGATCCAGACAGTATAAAGTGCTGTGGCGGAAGGCGTGTGGCTGCCCAGGTAGGTTGCCACCTGCTGGGTGATCGTCGGCACCGACAATGTCACACCGGTTACCGAGGTGCCCGTCACAGCACCACCCCAGGCATAGTCCTTGCCACCAAGATTTGACGCGGTCAGCGGGCCGAGGTTGAGATCGGTCGCCAAATTCTCAACCCATGTCACACCATTGGAATAGTGCCCATTGAAATACGGCGAGGCCGGCTGTGCGCCGCTTGTTGCCGCATAGACGTTGCCAGCATCGGACAGGCTGTCACCGAACGCGTAGATGGCGGAATAATTCGCAGCCTCCGCAGATGACAGCGTCATTGCCGCCAAAGCCGCCAGTCCTGCAATCTTGTGTGAGCGCCTCATATCTGTCCCCCTTTTGCCGGTGTCCGCATTGCCTGCGAGTCGTCCGATGGTTTTTTGACTTGACGTTAACGTAAAGCTGCCTGACCCCTTCGATCCTGGCAAGTCACGATCTCGATTTGCCCCAGCAAATGAACAGGGAACACCATGCCCAAGCTAGTCCTGTGCCGCGCCCTCCATCCTGACGCCATGGCGTTGCTCACTGCACGGTCCGATATCGAGCTCACTGTCCTCACTGACGCCTTCCGTGGCCCGCCGATGCAAAAGGAACTGGCGGCCAGCATCACCAACGCCGACGGCATCATGATCGGCCTGGAACGGATTGACGACGCGTTACTCGCCACCGCGCCCAACCTGCGCGTGATCAGCAGGTTCGGCGTGGGATATGACGCGGTGGACGTGCCCGCCTGCACCAAACGCCGCGTGGTGCTCGGCGTCGTGAACGGGGCCAATGACCAATCCGTCGCCGAACACGCCATGATGCTCCTGCTCTGCGTCGCCCGCCGCACCATCGAGATGGACAGCTCCGTCCGCGCCGGCAAATGGATGAAGCAGGAAGGCAGGCGTATGCGCGAACTCGCCGGCCGCTCCATCCTCATCATTGGCTACGGCCGCATCGGCACTCGAGTCGCCCGCCTCTGCACCGCCTTCGGCATGAAAGTGATGGTGCACGACCCCGCCTTCCCCACCCCGCGCATCGCCGCCGACGGCCACACGCCCGCACCCGACCTGATGGCGGCCGTGGAGATCGCCGATGTTGTCAGCCTGCACTGCCCGCTATCAGCCGAGACGCGCCAGATGGTGAATGCAGATTTCCTCGCCCGGATGAAGCCGTCCGCCTGGCTCATCAACACCGCACGCGGCGGGCTGGTGGACGAAGCAGCCCTCACCACCGCCCTCAGCACCGGTATCATCGAAGCAGCAGGTATCGACGTGCTGGTGCAGGAGCCGCCATCGCCAGACAACCCGTTGTTCAAGCTGGAAAACGTCGTCCTCGCCCCGCACAACGCCGCAGCCGCCTGGGAGTGCTACACCAAGATGTCAATGCGCGCCGTGCGCAACCTGCTCGACACCATCGACGGCGTGATCGACCCCGGCTACGTCGTCAATCCCGAGGTGCTCGGTCGCAACAGCGTTGTATGATCTGAAAAAAATGTTGGTGCGGGCGGTCGGAATCGAACCGACACTCCTCACGGAACCGGATTTTGAGTCCGGCGCGTCTACCAGTTCCACCACGCCCGCATCCGGCGCATCTTCTAGCGCAGTTTATCAGTGCGGGGAAAGACCGCGCGCAAAGAAGGATACCGCATGACCCAGCCACGTGACCGCGCGCCCTATTCCGCGATCATCGACCGCCCGCCGCTGAGGCTGCCGGACGGCGCACGTCTGGTGATCTGGTCCATCGTCAACCTCGAAGTGTGGGACATCGCCCGCCCCATGCCGCGCCAGATTCTCTCGCCGCCGATGGGCCAGTCGATGCTGCCGGATGTGCCGAACTGGGCCTGGCACGAATACGGCATGCGAGTGGGCGTCTGGCGTTTCTTCGAACTGTTCAACAAGCACGCCATCCGCCCCACACTGTCGATCAACGCCCGAGTCTGCGTTGACTACCCCCGCGTCGCCGAAGCCGCGCGCGATGCCGGGTGGGAGTTCATGGGCCATTGCTGGGACCAGGGGCCTATCCACCTCATCGAAGACCAGCGCGGCATGATCCATCGCAGCCTCGACCACATAGAGAGCTTCACCGGCAAGCGCCCCAAGGGCTGGCTCGGGCCGGGCCTCACCGAAACGCTGGAAACGCCGGAACTGCTGGCGGAGGCGGGCGTGAAATACATCGGTGACTTCGTCTGGGACGATGAGCCGTCAGAAATCACAACAGCAAACGGCCCGCTGGTCACCCTGCCCTACACCACCGAACTCAACGACATCCCCACCATGATGATCCAGCACCACGAAAGCGCCTATTGGGCGCAACGTTGCCAAGACAG
>CAIJTR010000068.1 GCA_903823665.1 uncultured Rhodospirillales bacterium | reverse complement strand
CCTCATCCCTGCGCATGAACAGCGTTTGATTGCCGCGCACCACGTCCATCAACAGGCGTTCATAGGCGTCCGGGCTGCGGGCGGAGAACAGGTCAGCGAAGCTCATGTCGAGCGGCACATATTGCAGGCGCATACCGCCGGGGCCAGGGTCCTTGATCATCAGCCAGAGTTTGACGCCCTCATCCGGTTGCAGGCGGATCACCAGCCGGTTGGCGCGAATGGCACCCGCTGCTTCGTCGAACACGGAATGCGGGATGGGACGGAATGCGATGACGATCTCGCTCAGCCGCGCTGCCAGTCTTTTGCCCGTGCGCAGGTAGAACGGCACGCCGGCCCAGCGCCAGTTGGCGATATCTGCTCGCACGGCGACGAAGGTTTCGGTGCGGCTGTCCGGTTTGCCCAGTTCGTCGAGATATCCCGCCACCGGCCCGCCCGCCGAAGCACCGGCGCGGTATTGGCCGCGCACCGTGGCATCGAGTGCTGCGGTTCCGGTGAGCGGCACCAGGGATTTGAGCACCTTCAGCTTTTCATCGCGCACCGCATCGGCGGCAAGCGATGTGGGCGGCTCCATTGCCACGAGACAGAGCAGCTGCAGGATGTGGTTCTGCACCATGTCGCGCAGGGCACCGGCGGTGTCGTAGTAGCCGGCACGGGATTCCACGCCGAGGGTTTCAGCCACCGTGATCTGCACATGGTCGATATGGGCGGCGTTCCAGATCGGCTCGAACAGCGCGTTGGCGAAACGCAGCGCCATCAGGTTCTGAACCGTCTCCTTGCCGAGATAATGATCGATGCGATAGACGCGGTCCTCGGGGAAATTCCGGCCGATGGCGTCATTGACGGCCTTTGCCGATGCCAGGCTTTTGCCAATGGGCTTCTCCACCACCACCCGCGCACCGGCGGCGAGGCCATGCCTGCCGAGATTGTCGCAGATCGGGCCGAACAGGTCAGGGCCGGTGGCGAGGTAGAACACACGAATATTCGCGCTGGTGCCGATGGCTTCGGCCAATTCGGGCCAACCCGCGTCACCGGCAGCATCGACGGACACGTAGGTCAATTGCGTGAGAAAGTGATCCACCGTCGCGGGGTCGCGCACCTTGCTGTCGACATGCGCCTCCAGCGCTGCACGCGCGAGGGCGCGAAATTCGTCGTTCGTCATCTGCCGGCGTGACGCGCCGATCACGCGGGCACTGGGTGGCATCTGGCCATCGGCTTCACGGTGATAAAGCGCCGGGATCAGCTTGCGGATGGCGAGGTCACCGGTGGCACCAAACACCACGAGGTCGAACGGCTCGACGGGGATCACCTGGGCGGCCATGCTTGCTCCTGTTAAGGCAATGCACGGAGCCTATCGGAATTCGCGATCACGCGTCACCCACGTGGTGGGGGGATGCACAGGACGGCAATGTTGCGTCATGATGAGGACTCTTATCGCGTTGGAGCCCTCACCATGACCGCAGCCCAAGCCATTGCCGCCTATCACGACGAACTGACGGCCATCCGGCGTGATATCCATGCCCATCCCGAGATTGGTTTCACCGAGCACCGGACCTCCGACATTGTGGCCGCCAAGCTGAAGGAGTGGGGCATCGAGGTGCATCGCAATGTCGGCGGCACGGGCGTGGTGGGCGTGCTGCGCAAGGGCAATGGTGCGGCGAGCATCGGGTTGCGGGCGGATATGGATGCGCTGCCAATTCACGAGGCAACCGGCAAACCCTATGCGAGCCAGACGCCGGGTGTGATGCATGCCTGCGGCCATGACGGCCACACCACCATGCTGCTGGGTGCCGCGCGCTACCTCGCCGAGACCGGCAATTTCAACGGCACCGTGAATTTTATTTTCCAGCCGGCCGAGGAAGGTCTGGGTGGCGCGGAGGCAATGCTGAAGGATGATCTGTTCGCCCGGTTCCCGTGCGAGACGGTGTTCGGCATGCACAACCGCCCCGGCCTGGATATCGGCAAGTTCGCGATACGTCCGGGTTCCATGATGGCCGGTGGGGCGTTCTTTGACATCACCATCAATGGTCGCGGCGCGCACGGCGCTCGGCCGGAGGAAAGTGTGGACCCGGTGGTGGTCGCCGCCTCGATCGTCACCGCCATGCAATCGGTGGTCGCCCGCAACGTGAAGGCGTCTGATACGGCGGTGTTGTCGATCACCTGCATGGAAGCCGGTGCCGCCTACAATGTCATCCCGGACAAGGCGGTGCTGCGCGGCACGGCGCGCGCCTTCAAGCGCGAGGTGATGCAGCAGATGGAGGACCGCATGCGCGCGATCTCCACCTCCATCGCCGAGGGCTTTGGTGCCATGGCCGAGGTGGATTTCCGCTTCCTGTTCGCACCCCTGGTCAACGATGCCGCTCAAACCGCCTTGTTCGCTGATGCGGCGGCGGTGCTGGTGGGTGAGGACAAAGTGGAGCGCAACGGCCCGGCAGTGATGGGCTCGGAGGATTTCTCCTTCATGCTGGAAGCCGTCCCCGGTGCCTACATCAACATCGGCAACGGCTCGTCTGCCCCGGTTCACAACGCGCTTTATGATTTCGATGATGCGGCAATCCCAGACGGCGCCGGTGTGCTGGCAACATTGGTGGAGATGAAGCTGCCACGCGGCACCGTCTGAGAAGCGCGATGCACGGCCCCCTCGTCGTCGTCGGCAGCATCAACACCGATCTCGTCATGCGCGCCAGCCGCATGCCGCAGCCCGGTGAGACGATGATGGCCGACGGCTTTGCCATTCTGCCCGGTGGCAAGGGGGCCAATCAGGCTGTGGCGATGGCGCGGCTCGGGGCATCGGTAGAGATGATCGGCCGCGTTGGCGATGACGCGTTCGGCGGCTTGGCGCGCACTGCCTTGGCAGAGAGTGGTGTGGGCGTGGCCGGTGTTCAAACGATGCCTGGCATGTCCAGCGGAGTTGCCGCCATTCTCGTCGAGCACAACGGCGAGAACCGAATTCTCGTTGCGTCCGGTGCCAACGCGCATGTCGGGTTCGATGACGTGCCGGACGCGTTGCTTCACACCGCATCCATGCTGGTGCTGCAGTTGGAAATACCCATCGAGACGGTCTACCGCCTGATTGAAACGGCCACGGTGCCAGTGCTTCTCAATCCCGCACCCGCAATTCCGCTTGCTGTCTCGCGGCTGAGGGGGGTGGCCTTTTTGGTGCCCAACCGGGGAGAACTCGCGGTTCTGACCGGTATGCCCGTCACCCGCACCGACGACGTGGTCGCGGCCGCGCGGCGGCTGGTGCGAGCGGGCATTGGTTGCGTGATCGTGACACTGGGTCCTGATGGGGCGGTTTTGGTCACGCAGGCCCGAGTGGCGCATGTCGATGCCCCAATCGTCGAAGCCGTGGACACCACAGGGGCGGGTGACGGCTTTATTGGTGCCTTTGCCGCCACATTGGCGCGAAGCGGGGATGTGGACAACGCGCTGGCTGTCGCCGTGCGTTACGCGTCGCTGTCCGTGACGCGGCATGGCGCGCAGGCGTCGTACGCCGATGCCACATGTTTTTTCCAATCCACGCCCACTTCATAAAAAACCCGACAAACCGATTCCTGGTCATCAGTCGTTTACCTTTTGCGTGCAGCATAAATCTCGAACTGCACAGAGGGTGGGGCGCACGGCTATGCCAGGGGTGGGAATGCGCCTTCTGATCGTTGAGGATCAGGAATTGATGGCGATGACAATTGCAACCGCGGTGCGGCGGCTGCACTGCGAAATCGTCGGGTCAGCGGCCACATCAGAACGCGCGCTTGAACTCGCGGTCAGCTGCCATCCGGACGTTGTGATGATGGACCTGCATCTGAAGGGTGCGCTGGACGGTGTGGAAACCGCGCGTGAGATCGTGGCGTTGACCAACGCGAAAATTGTGTTTGTCACAGGTACCAATAACCCGGCAGACCATGTGCGGATGGCGAGCGTGCGACCCGTGGGCATTCTGTTGAAACCATTTCGCCGGACCGATCTTGCGAGCGTGCTAAAAGCCGCAGCCCAGCATGCCCGCTTGGACGCAGCCAGCGTGTCGCATGTCTCGCCACTTGAGGCTTAGCGCCCAGGTCAAATCAGCCGAGAGCACGAACTTTCGACCAGATGGACTCATCTGGTCGGGCGTTGCTCTAGCTACCGGTGGCCTGCTTCTTCAGAGCGTCGATCAAGGCCGCCACGCTGTTGTTGTTGCGTGACATGTAGGACGCATAGTCGTTGCGCTGCGTCAGGCGAAGGCTGGTGCCCTCTGCGATCACGTCAACAATTCTCGGCCCGCCACTCTCGCTGCTGACCAGCCAATCCACGCGAGTGGGTGCCTCGCCCGGCCGCGTGACGGTGGATGTCACTGCCACACCGTCCTCACGCGGTGCAGAGTGGACGATGGTGATGGCCACACCTTTGTATTCGCCAACCTTGCCGGTGATGTTGAGCACGAGCACGCGATGGAACAGCTCGATATAGTCTTTCTGCTGCTCGGGCGTGGCCACGCGCCAGTAGCGGCCGAGGCAGAAGCGTCCAACCGAATTGATATCCACCGCTTCGTTGATAATTTTCTGGAAGGCCGTGGCCTTTTCCTCGGTGGTGCCAGGCCCATTGACAACCTTGACCAGCTCACGGCTCGCATTTTCAACGAACGCCTGCGCCTGATCCGGGCTCACTTCCGCCCTTGCAGGCCCGGCCATCATCAATGGCGCAAGCGACAGGCCCGCGACCAGGCTGCGAAGCGCGTGGCGGCGACCAACGGCATTGAGTGTTGACATGGATTTTGTTGCCGTTTCAGCTGCGGTTTTCATGGTTTTTGCGCTCCCGCGACCGAGGTTGTGGGCTTGGGTGTGGGTGGAAACCACGCCGGCACAGTGGCCTCGGTGTCTTCACGCACGTTTTCGATCTGAGACTGCCTGTGCTGGCGATACAAGCTACGAATTGTCGCGTACGGATCGAGCGCCTGGCTGGTGATTTTGTCGAGATCATCCAACACAGCGGCACGCGCATCAATGGCCGATAGCGCCGTTTTCGAATAACCCAGCACCGTATCGGTCTGGCCATGGCCAATCCAGGACATCGGGTTGACGGCATAATCCATCCCAAACCCCAGTGCCTCACGCGGGCTGGAGGGGCCAAGGATCGGCAAGAACAAATAAGGCCCGTTCGGAATACCCCAGATCGCCAGCGTGATGCCGCTGTCACTGTCATGATCAGGCCAGCCGAGGTCGGTTGCCACATCGAACACGCCGCCCACGCCCACGGTGGTGTTGAGCATCAGCCGCATCAGCGAATCGCCGGCCCGGCGCGGCTTTGCCTCGAACATATCGTTGAACAGCTGCACAGGTTCACCAAGGTTGGCTAAAAAATTATGCGTGTGGGTGCGCACGGTTTGCGGCAACACGGCCCGATACACCTGCGCAATCGGCTTCAGCAGAACCGTGTCGATGCCATTATTGATAGCATAGAACACCCGGTTTGTGGGCTCAGCGGGATCGTTGGTCTCACGATACTCCGCCAGCGCATCCGGGTCGCTGGCCGGAGGCGGCGTGGCACAGCTGGAGAGCATAATCGGCAGAACCACGAGGGTTGCCAAGAATGACAGCGCGGAGCGAGGCGACAATGGCATTGAAATCCCTGTGACGAATGATCCGGCGACGACCCGCAGCCCGCCATACGAGCCGTGCGGCTCTGCACTGCCTTCTAGCATGCACGCAAATAGGCGTCATGCGTGATTGAAACCAGAGGGGAACGCGCGGGAAGGCTGCACATACGCAAATGCTTCACGCAATTCACCGAGCTTGGCCGGCCGGGCTCACCAGGAGGCTTGATTTCAACAATCATAACTTATAAACATATCTTTATGGACAATGATGCCTCGCTTCCCGTCGATCACCCTTCCGCCCACGCCACGCTGCCGAAATGGCTGCATGCGCCCAGGTTGTCCGGGCTGCCGCCACTCGATTCGTCATCAAGCCCGCCGGCACTGTCGTTCGAATTCTTCCCACCGCGGACTGAGGCGTTGGAAAACCAGCTTTGGGCCTGCATCCGAAGGCTCGAACCATTGGCACCGCGTTTCGTGTCCGTCACCTACGGGGCCGGTGGCAGCACCCAGGAACGCACACATGCCACCGTCACGCGAATTGTCGCTGAAACCAGTCTGATCCCAGCCGCGCATCTCACCTGCGTGGCCGCAAGCCGTGGCGAGGTCGATGACGTGGCTCGGCGGTATTACGATGCCGGGGTTCGCCACATCGTGGCTTTGCGTGGCGATGTTCCCGGTGGTGGTGAATACGTGCCACAGCCCGATGGGTATGCCTACGCGAGCGATCTCGTGGAGGGCCTGCGCCGCATCGGTGATTTCGAAATCACGGTGGCAGCATACGCTGAAACGCATCCGGCCGCTATCAGTCCTGAAGCTGATCTCGACAATTTGAAGCGCAAACTCGATGCCGGGGCCACGCGCGCCATCACAAATTACTTCTTCGACACCGATGTGTATCTCCGCTTCCTCGATCGCTGTCTGGCAGCCGGCATCACAGCACCCATCGTGCCTGGCATCATGCCCGTCTCCAATTTCTCCCAGGCCGTGAAGTTCTCCGCCATGTGCGGCGCGAGCGTGCCTGATTGGCTGTCGCATATGTTCGACGGCACTGAGGATGATCCCGAAACCCGCCGCATGGTCGCCGCCGTCATCGCCGCCGAGCAGGTGCGTTTGCTCCGCGCCAACGGCATTGACGAGTTCCATTTCTACACGCTCAACCGGCCAGACCTGACCTACGCCATCGCCCATATCCTGGGCGCACGGCCGAAGGCGCAGGGCGTCAAACCGGCATAACCCACCGACGCGAAAGTGCCCGGTAAACCGGTCCCAGCAGAAACGGGCTGAGAAACAGCGGGATCTGCACGAGTGCGAAAAACAGCGCAATCTTCGGATCGGCCGCACTCGGCAGAACCGCGAGATACAGCGCCATGTTGCGGTTGCCTGACATCAGGCCAACCGATGCCGATGCCCGCCATCCCAGCCACAAGAACGCAATGGTGCTGATGATATTCAGCCCAAAATCCGCGGCAAAGGCCGCAATTGTCGCCTCTACCACCCAAACCGGGTCATCAATCAGCCGCGCCTGCATCCCGTTCATCACGGCAAATCCGTAGAACACCACCAGCCACACCACCGCCCCATCAAATGCCGCCCCCAGTGGCGCAAGCCGGGCAGGGCCCACCACCCGGCGCAGCAGCAGCGACCCGATCAACGGCAGCCCCACCACAATCGCCAGCCGCAGCATAAACCCCGGCACCGTCACGTGCAGATCAGCCCCCGTGAGCAAATGCGCCAGCGGCGGCCCGGTCAGCGGCACGATGAAAATCCCCGCCAGCGTCGCCAGCAACGTCAATTCCGGATCAAGCCCCACCA
The DNA here is from genome assembly GCA_903823665.1 of uncultured Rhodospirillales bacterium. Lineage (GTDB taxonomy): Bacteria > Pseudomonadota > Alphaproteobacteria > Acetobacterales > Acetobacteraceae > CAIQQQ01. The sequence continues at coordinate 43,636 of CAIJTR010000068.1, read as the reverse complement.
GCCGGGCAAACGCAGCGCCCGAGGTTGCCGAGGTGCCGGTGGCGAAAATCACCAACGCGGCGGACGTTCCCACATCCAGCGGCAGAAACGGCACAACAGCGGCCATCATCAGCGGACACGCCAGCATCTGAAACGCCACAATCGCCGCCAGTCGCACCGGGCGCGTCAAATGCGAGAACGCCGCCGGAATATCCACCCGCAGCAGCACCAGCGTCATCAGCAGCACCACATTCGGCGTGATGAACCACGCCATCCCCCGCGCCAGCGCCGGCACAGCCACACCGCCAAAAATCCCCACCGCCAGCAGCAACGGCCCCCGCCGGGCACTGGCCGCCAGAAAATCAACGATTGGCTTGGCCATGTTCGCCACGCGTTCTATATCCCGCTCAGTACTTATCGGACGCACCCCCTTCCTTATGAGCGACTATCTCGCCCGGCTGAACCCCGAACAACGCGCGGCTGTCGAGACAATCGACGGCCCCTTGCTGGTCCTCGCCGGAGCCGGAACCGGCAAAACGCGGGTGCTGACCACGCGCTTCGCCCATATCCTGCTGACCAAACGGGCCTTCCCCAGCCAAATCCTCGCGGTCACCTTCACCAACAAGGCGGCCCGCGAAATGCGCGAGCGTGTGGCCGCAATGCTCACCGAACCCGCCGAGGGCCTATGGCTCGGCACCTTCCACGCGCTGTGTGCCCGAATGTTGCGGCGTCACGCCGAGCATGTCGGCCTCACCTCAAACTTCAACATCCTCGACACCGATGACCAGATGCGGCTGCTCAAGCAGGTGATGGAGGCGGCACGAATCGACCCGAAGCGATTCGTTCCGAATGCACTGATGGCGATCATTCAGCGCTGGAAAGATCGCGGCCTCACGCCGGAACGCGTCACCCCCGCCGAAGACTCCGATTTCGCCAACGGCCAGGCCCGCCAGCTCTACGCCGATTACCAGAACCGTCTGCGCACGCTCAACGTCGCCGATTTCGGCGATCTGATGCTGCACATGGTGGAAATCCTGCGCAGCCAGCCGGACATCCTCGCCGAATACCACCGCCGCTTCCGCTACATCCTGGTCGACGAATACCAGGACACCAACACCATCCAGTATCTCTGGCTGCGGCTGCTGGCGCAAAAGCCCGATGGCAGTCAGCAAAACATTTGCTGTGTCGGCGACGACGACCAATCCATCTACTCCTGGCGCGGGGCGGAGGTCGAAAACATCCTCCGCTTCGAGCGCGACTTTGCCGGGGCAAAAATCGTCAAGCTCGAAGCAAATTACCGCTCCACCGCCCCCATCCTCGCCGCCGCCGCCGGGCTGATCGCACACAACGAAGGCCGCCTCGGCAAAACCCTCCGCCCCGGCCGCAACGACGCGCATGGCGAGCCGGTCGAAGTGGTCGGCCTGTGGGACAGCGAGGAAGAAGCCCGCATGGTCGGCGACCGCGCCGAACAACTCCGCCGCGCCGGCCACAAACTCGCCGAAATGGCCGTTCTCGTTCGCGCCGGCTTCCAAACCCGCGCCTTCGAGGAACGGCTCATCGTGCTCGGCCTGCCCTACCGCGTCGTCGGCGGGCTTCGGTTCTATGAGCGCGCCGAAATCCGTGACGCAATCGCCTATGCCCGCCTCGTCCGCACCGCCGCTGACGATCTCGCCTTCGAGCGCATCGTCAACACCCCCCGCCGTGGCGTGGGCGACACCGCCCTGCGCGCCCTGCACGAAACCTCCCGCGCCGAAGAAATCGGCCTCATGGAAGCAGCCGCCCGCCTCGTCGAACGCGGCACCCTCAAAGGCAAAGTCCGCGAGAGCCTGTCCACGCTGCTCCGCCAATTCGAAGGCTGGCGCGAGCAGCTCAAGCGTGATGGGCATGTGATCACCCTGCAATCCGTGCTCGACGAAAGCGGCTACACCGACATGTGGAAGGCGGATAAATCCGCCGAGGCCCCAGGCCGTCTCGACAACCTCAAAGAATTCGTCCGCGCCCTGGCCGATTTCGAAACGCTCGATGGCTTCCTCGACCACGTCTCCCTCGTCATGGAAAACGAGGAACGGACGGACACGGACCGCCTCAGCCTCATGACCATGCACGCCGCCAAAGGCCTGGAATTCGACACCGTCTTCCTCCCCGGCTGGGAAGAGGGCCTGTTCCCCAGCCAGCGCAGCATGGACGAAAACGGGCTGAAGGGCCTGGAGGAAGAACGCCGCCTCGCTTACGTGGGCATCACCCGAGCCCGCCAGCGCGCCATCATCAGCCACGCCGCCAACCGGCGCATCTACGCCAACTGGCAAAGCTCCATCCCCAGCCGCTTCCTCGACGAAATCCCCGATGACGCCATGCAACGCTCCGGCTCCGCCAGCATCCAGCGCGAACGCATGCTCGCCGCCCCGGTGTTTTCGAGCGCTTTCCCCATCACCGCCCGCCGTCCAAAAACCATCGAGGCGTGGGAGCAACCGGCCCGCCCCGCCAAAACATCCGCCTTCGCCGTCGGGGCCCGCGTCTTCCACCAAAAATTCGGCCCCGGCAGCGTCGTCGCGGTGGATGAGGACAAGCTCGAAATCGAGTTCGACAAGGCCGGCCAAAAGAAACTCCTCGCCAGTTTCGTAGACCCAGCGTGAACGCCGAAATCCCCGTCATTGCGAGCGCTTGGGCGAATGGATTGTTTCGCCCAAGCGCTCGCAATGACGAAACCATGAGCCCTGAAGCATGAAACACCACATCGGCCGTCACGCCGTAGGCCTTGAAACCATCAGCGTCACCATCCCGGAAGACGCGCTCGAAGCCTACGAAGCAGCCCTCGGCGAAGCCTGCGGCACCATCGGCTTCTTTCTCGACGAGGCCACCCGCATGTGGACGGTCGAGGGCGTGAAAGACCAAGGTGCCTTCGAGGACGAACTCGCCGCCGGTCTCGCCATCGCCGGCATCATGACCGGCCTCTCCCCCGAAATCACCCGCGCCCCCACCGAAGCCAATGGCTGGCTCGCCCGCACCCGCTCGGCCTTCCCCGAACAACACGTGGGAAACCGTTTCGCCATTCGCGGCACCCACCTCACCGAGCCCGCCACCCACCGCCGCATTCCCATCGTGGTCGATGCCGGTGTTGCGTTCGGCTCCGGTGAACACGGCTCCACCCGCGGCTGCCTGCGCGCGCTCGAACTCGTCGCCCACCGCAAGCCCCGCCGCATTCTCGATCTCGGCACCGGCTCCGGCATCCTCGCCATGGCCGCCGCCAAACTGCTCCGCCGCCCCGTGCTCGCCACCGACATCGACCCATGGTCCGTCCGCACCGCCCGCGAAAATGCGCGCCTCAACCACCTCCACCCCACCATGCGCTTCCTGCGCGCCGATGGCTGGACCAGCCCGGTGCTGACATCCGAGGCCCCCTACGACCTCATCTTCGCCAACATCCTCGCCCGCCCACTCACCAAAATGGCGAAACATTTGTCCGCCAACCTCGCCCCCGGCGGCACCGCCATCCTGGCCGGACTGCTACTCACCCAAGTGAACTGGCTCGCCGGAGCGCACAAACTCCGCCTTGAACGCGTCCTCACCGAGGGCCAATGGGGTTGCCTCATTCTGAGAAAGCACCCTTAACCCCAACCCGTCACTGCGAGGCCCCGCTTGGGGCTTTGCAGTCACCGCGTTCGCAGAGAACATTCTGATAACGCAACAAAATAGACGCAATTTCCCCGTATCCCAAAATCAGCCTTCGCTGAAGAGGGCCCTAGCCGCCTCAATCCGCGCCCATTCCCGCTTCTGCCGTTCCTCGCGGGCGGCGCGCAAATCGGGATGCTCCATCCAAAAGCTGCCGCGCGGTCGTTGCTCCACGCGCGCCGGCCAACCAATGCCAAGCTTGTCCTCGGCGTAATTTTTGAACCGGCATTGCGGATTGGGATCGCGCCGATGCGCCGCAAGCCAGCGTTCCTCCCGCGTTCGCACGCCACGCACTGGCCGTCTGCGACGAGGCGGGACCGGCATATCGCCAGGATAGTGCAGCAAATGCGAATCCACCCCGAACGCCCGGCACAGCGGGATCATCCGCCGCACAAACGCCGGGCACGCCAGCGCCATTCGCACCGCTTCCTCCGTCGCCAGCCATTCACGCAACTGGTTCGAGCAGAACCCGCCATCATGCTGCATCAGCTTGAGCAGCCATGCGGCCTTGCGCCCCACCGCCATCTCGGCGCGAAACGCGGCCATCGCCTCCGCATCCGCCCGCACCGCAGCCTCCGTGGCCGCACGCGCCATCATCTCACCGGGATCATAAGGCCGCAGCAGTCCAGTCACCGGCACATGCTCAGCCATCTGGCAAACACGCGGCCCCGCCACCAAGCGACGCGGAGCCCTGCGCAGCGGCAGCCCCGCCTCCAGCCGCGCCAGCCACACCGGGTAAAGTTCCAGGATTTTGCTGATCTTCAAGCTGAGCAATCCCACCACCCGTAGGCGTGCCGGGCGGCACACCACCCAGCCTCCGATCACGGACAGAACGGAATTGAGCACCTTGAAACACATGACCCGCACATATCCCCATCGCGTTTATGATGGTGGCGTGTATAGTTTAATAAACAGTTTATGTCAATAAAATTAACAAACAATGGGTGTATTGCGCGTGGGCGTCGCACCAACCAACACGCCAAACCCGCATCACCGCAACTTCATCGCCAACAAATCCTCGGCAATCACCAGCTTCCCCGAAAACCCGCGCTGCGCCGGCAACAACTCATCCGCCGTCGCATTCCCCGGCACAAAATGATTGAGCACCAGCGTGTCCACCCCAGCCCGCTCGGCAATTTCACCCACCTGCTCGACGGATGTATGCGCCGACAGCAAATGCGCCCGCAGCCCGTCCGTCACCAAATCGCGCCCCGGCGGAAACGCCCGATCCACATAGCTGGTGACAATCACCTCATGCACCAGCACATCTGCCCCAGCAGCCAGCCGCACAATATTGTCGCAAGGCCCCGTATCGCCGGAGAACACCACCGAGCCCTCATCCGTATCAAACCGATACGCAAACGCCGGGAAAATCGGCGCATGCTGGCCCAGAATGGCCGAAACCCGCACGCGGTCATCCTCATAAACCCCAAACGGCTCCATCACCGGCGAGGGCGTTGTGTTCGGTGACAAAAACCCGTCCACCTTCGGCAAAACAATGTCATGCGCCTGCACCAATTTCTCAGGCGGGCGCTTGCCGTTGTCGCGCATCCGATCGTTGATGTCGGTCGCATAGGCGGCGAGCAGCAACTCGATCATCTCCCGCGTCCCCGGTGTCGGGTTGCCCGGCGAGAACGCCGCCACATCCTTCGCCACTTGCCCAGGCGGCGTGAAAATCGGGGCCATCTCTCCCCGAGGCCCCGGCCCATAAATCTGCAACGCCCCACGCTCCGGCCGGTCCAGCCCGGTGTAATAGCCAAACAGCAGCAACGCCGGCAGATCAACCGTGTGATCGGAATGCATGTGCGTGAGGAACATCGCCCGCACCCCGCGCAAAGCCTGCGTGTTGCCCAGCTTCGGCCCGGTGCTCATCGCCTCCAGCCCCTGTGCCACCCGCCGAATACCGCCAGATCCGGCATCCACAATATACGCCGCATCGCCCACCACCACGGCAGACGAAACCCCCATCCGATCCGTGTTCGGCCAAAAACTCGGCCCTCCCGCCGTGCCGCCAAACAACAGCCACGTGCGAGCCCCCTGCGCCGCCGCAGCCAACGCCTCCCGCGTCTCCCCAGCCTCCCGCTCCGCCTCCGTCACCGCAGCATAAGCCGCCTGGGTTAACGAAATCCCAACCGCCGCCGCCGCCAACGCCGACCGCCGAGACGAAGCATGGCGAAACAACTCCCCCAAACACCCGCACATCACCCATCCCCCCATTTTTGACTGAGGATGGCGGACGGGCAGGGGAGGGTGCAATGTTGGGGCCACAAACGAGCCTGCATTCATGCTCGGGTGGTGCGGGGACCGTCGTGAAACCCCGCATCTCAAATCCATTATGCGGGCTACCAAGCCGCTACTCCACCATTGGAGCCTTCCCCGGCGGCTTGGCCAACAACGCCGTGGACCATCGCGGCGGCAGCGCCCCCACAATCCGTGCCAACCCCGCCATCCACCACGGAAACGCCACCCGCCGACGCCCCTTCGCAACCCCCTCCAGAATGATCGCAGCCGCACGATCCGCATCCATCAGCCCCGGCATCGGAAACCGGTTGCCCGCCGTCATCGGCGTCCGCACATAGCCGGGGCACACGCTCGTCATCACCACGCCGTGATTCCCCGCCGTATGCGCCGTGGCCACCGTCCAACGATCCAGCGCCGCCTTCGCCGCGCAATAGGTCGCAGCCCCCGGCCCCGGCACGAACGCTGCCACTGACGCAATGACCGCAATCCGCCCGCGCACGCCGTCCGCCCCCTTCTCCTGCGCCAGCATCGCCTCCAAAGCGGGCAGGGCGGTGTTCAGCGCGCCGTCCAGATTGACCGCGAACAACGTGCGCACCTGGGCCGAAGGCTCCGGCCTGCCGTCATCGCTGCCGCCGCCGAGTGCGGCATTGGCGATCACCAGATCAAGTCGCCCGGCACCGCCGATCCACGCTCCCATCCCCGCCGCATCGCGCACATCCAGCACGCGCTCCACCACCTCAGCCCCCTTCGCCCGGCACGCAGCCGCCACGCCGGACAGCCGCCCGGCATCGCGCCCACCCAAATGCAGCAGCCGCCCCGGCCGAGCGCACGCCAGCGCCATCGCAGCCCCCAGGCCAGACGACGCGCCGGTGATGAGAACGATCCGTCCAAGCGGGTCTGCCGTGTGAACACCCATATTCGCAAACCCCTGGCCGCACTGCTAGAACCCGCCGCAACGCTCAGGAGCCTCGATCATGCCCATCGCGTCGATGACCGGCTTTGCCCGCAGCGAAGGCTCCACCGAAGGGGCCAATTGGGCGTGGGAGCTGCGCAGTGTCAACGGCCGCGGCCTCGAACTGCGCTTCCGCCTCCCCGGTGGGCTCGACGCCCTCGAACCCCGCCTGCGTGAAGCCGCTGGCCTCAAACTCAAGCGCGGCAACGTCACCGCCAATCTCACCGTCAAGCGCGAGGAACAGGCCCGCCTCGCGGTGGATATTGTCGCACTCGATCAAGCCCTCTCGCTCGCCATGTCGCTGGCCGCCCGCATCCCCGGCGCCGAGCCGCCGCGGGCCGAGGCGCTGCTCGCACTCCCGGGCATCCTGCGCAACACCGCTGGTCCCGAGAACGACGAGGCGCAAAAATCCAACGCCGCGGCGCTGGCCGAAGCCGTCACCGCCGGTTTCGCCCAGGCACTCGACCAACTCGTCACCGCCCGCCTCGGCGAAGGTGCGAGGCTCGCCACCATCCTGCAGGGCCAAGTGAACGAAATCGCCACCCTCTGCACCCGCGCCGGAACCGAAGCCGCCGACCAGCCGCAAGCCCAGCGCGCCCGCATGCTTGAAAGCGTGCAGGCCCTGCTCGGCAGCGTCCCCGCCCTGCCAGAGGAACGCATCGCGCAGGAAGTCGCCCTCCTCGCCTCCCGCTCCGACGTGCGCGAGGAACTCGACCGCCTCGCTGCCCATCTCCACGCAGCCGCCGCACTGCTCGCCGAGGGCACCAATATCGGCCGCCGTTTCGACTTCCTCGTGCAGGAATTCAACCGCGAGGCCAACACGCTGTGCAGCAAATCCGCATCCGTGGCCTTGACGGCGACGGGCCTGGGGTTGAAAGCCAGTATCGAGCAGCTTCGCGAACAGGTGCAGAATATTGAGTGATCAGCCCACCAGCATAACGCGACGCGGCCTCTGCCTCGTGCTCGCCGCCCCCTCAGGTGCTGGCAAATCCGCCATCACCCGCGCCCTGCTGGACGCTGACCCCACGCTGCTGCTCTCCATCAGCGTCACCACCCGCGCGCCACGTCCTTACGAGATCGACGGCGTCCACTACCATTTCCGCACCCAGGCCGAATTCGACGCCATGGTGGCAGCGGGCCAAATGCTGGAATGGGCCGGCGTCTTCGGCCGCAGCTACGGCAGCCCCCGCGCCCCCGTCGAAGCCGCCATGGCCGAGGGGCGAGACGTGGTGTTCGACATTGACTGGCAAGGCTATCGCCAGGTTCGCGCGGCCCTCCCCGGTGACGTGGTGGGCCTGTTCATCATGCCGCCCTCGCTGGTCGAACTCGAAGCCCGCCTGCGCGCCCGCGCCAGCGACAGCGAGGCCGAAATCCTCCGCCGCATGGCCACCGCCACCGCCGAAATCAGCCATGTCCGCGAGTTCGACTACGTGCTCGTCAACCACGAACTCCCCACAGCCGTGGCCGAGGCGCAGGCCGTGCTCACCACAGCCCGCCTCGCCATGTCCCGCCAAACCGGCCTCGAAGCCTTCACCGGCCACCTGAGCGGAGCCCCCCTGGCGTCCTGATCCCTCACATGGTAGCGAAACCATAACGAGGAACAGGTCCATAAACGGGTGAACTACACCTTCCATTTCGCAGACGTCTGGGCAGCCCGGCAGGAACTCGCCGACGGCGCGTGGCTCACCGTGCAGCTTTCCGCCGTCTCGATGGTGTTGAGCCTCACCATCGCCGTCTTCGGAGCCCTCGCCCGCACCTCCGGCCCAAAATGGCTGCGCATGATCGTTGCCAGCTACGTCGAATTCATCCGCAACACGCCATTCCTGGTGCAAGTCTTCGTCATCTTCTTCGGCCTCCCCGGCATGGGCCTCAGGCTGGACGCCAACACCGGCGCCCTCATCGCCATGGTGCTGAACGGCAGCGCCTACACCATCGAAATCGTCCGCGCGGGGATCGAGGCGGTGAACCACGGCCAGATCGAAGCAGCCCTCGCCCTTGGCCTGCACCGGCTGCAAGTCTTCTTCAAAATCGTGCTGCCCCAAGCCCTGCGCGCCGTTTTCGCACCCCTCGGCAGCCAGTTCATCCTGCTGATGCTGAACTCCTCCATCGTCTCCGTCATCTCGGCGGACGAACTCACAGCCGCCGCCCAAGACATCCAGTCCCGCACCTTCCGCAGCTTTGAGACCTACATCGTCACCATCGTCATCTACCTCATCCTCTCCATCAGTTTCTCTGCCGTGTTCGCGCTCCTGAACCGGCTGTTCTTCCCCAAGCTGGAGCGAAGCTGATGCGCGCCCTCGGCCCGAGCGACTTCCTGTTCCTGATCGAAGCCGCGCGCTGGACGATCCTGCTCTCGCTCTCCGCCTTCATCGGCGGCGGCATCGTCGGAGCCTTCATAGCCCTCGGCCGCGTCTCGGAACGCAAATGGCTCCGCTGGCTCAGCATCGGCTACATCCAGCTGTTCCAGGGAACCCCGCTACTACTGCAACTCTTCCTGGTGTTCTTCGGCAGTGACATGCTGGGATTGGCCCTCGGCCCCTGGGTCGCCGCCACCCTCGGACTGTCGCTGAATGCCGGAGCGTTCCTTGGCGAGATCTGGCGCGGCTGCATCCAGGCCGTCCCCCGCGCCCAAAGCGAGGCAGGCCAAGCCCTCGGATTGCATTATCTGCCCATCATGCGCCGCGTGGTGCTACCCCAGGCCCTGCGCCTCGCAGTCGCCCCCACCGTGGGCTTCCTCGTCAATCTCGTGAAATCCACCTCGCTCACCGCCATCATCGGCTTCGTCGAGCTCACCCGCGCCGGCCAGCAGCTCAACAACACCACCTTCCGCCCGTTCACCATCTACATGACCGTCGCGGTGATTTACTTTTTGCTCTGCTGGCCTTTGACGCTGGCCAGCCGCAAACTCGAACGGCGTATGAACGTCGCCTATCGTCGCTAATCAACAACAGGGAGAGATACGAATGAAACTGCTGAAATACCTCATGGGCGCGCTTGCCGCACTCACACTCGCCGTCCAGGCCCCCGCCCAGGCGCAAACCACGGACGAGATTATCTCCCGCGGCACCATCAACATCGGCATCCTCACCGACCTGCCGCCCTACGGCTATCTTGACGAAAACCAGAAGCCCGTTGGCTATGACGTCGATGTCGCCAATATGCTCGGCAAGTTCATGGGCGTGAAGGTGAACCTCGTGCCCGTCACCGGCCCGAACCGCATCCCCTTCCTCGTCACCGGCAAGGTTGACCTGCTCGTCGCCACCTTCGGCATCACGCCGGAGCGCGCCAAGACCGTCACCTTCTCCATCCCCTATTCCGCCATCGAGAACTCGGTCTTCGCCCGCACCGACAGCGGCATCAAGGGCATTGAGGATCTGAAGGGCAAGCGTGTCGGCGTGCCGCGCGGTGCCGTGCAGGACGTGCTGCTGACCAACGCGCTCGGCACCACCGCCAAAATCCAGCGCTTCGACGACGACGCCAGCACCTACCAGGCGCTGATCGCAGGCCAGGTGGACGCCATCGCCGAGACCGGCCTCACCGGCCGCCAGCTCTACGCCAAAACGCCGGATCTCAAGATCGGCGAAGCCTTCATCCTACTCCGCCAGCCCAACGGCATCACCATGCGCAAAGACCAGTTCAACCTGCGCCAGTGGGTCAACACTTTCATTTACTACGTGAAGGTCGATGGCGAACTCGCAGCAACCTGGACCAAGTGGTTCCACACCGACTTCCCAGTCCTGCCGGTATTCTGATCACACGTGAGGGCTACAGTCATTGGCGACCGTAGCCCTCACCACCCCGTCATTGCGAGTGCATCGGTAGGTAAACGCGTCGCCTACGCCTGCGATTGGCTCTGCATCTGGCCTTCCGCCAACGGCCGCCAATCCCTGAAGAATGCTGTGCCGATCTCAGCGGCGAGAATGATCAAATCCCGCTGCACCCCATCAAGGAAATTGTGCAGCCCGCCGGCAATGATCTTCTCCACCGGACGCCCACGCAGACCCGCGCGCAGCTCCTCTACCCGTTCCAAAGCACTCACGGTGCCGCGCAACCCATAGCGGCTGCGCAGCTTGCCCAGATGCTCCTCCATCATCTCCACACACAATGCCACGCTGCGTGGGAAGGAATTGTCGTGCAGCAGGAAGCTCACAACATCCGCCGGCGTAAACCCGGCCGGGGCCACCCGGCGAAACGCATGATACCCAGCAGCCGCCCGCAACACGCCGCCCCACTGCGTCAACTCCGCCGCCAGCCGCTCCTCCGCCCCGCCGGGCACCAGCAAATGATAGCGAATATCCAGCAACCGCGTGGTCTGGTCGGCCCGCTCGATCAGCCGCCCCAACTGGTAGAAATCCCATCCCTGATCGCGAAAGAACGTCCCCTCGGTGATGCCCGTATGTGCCTGCACGCCCTCCTTGATGCGGCTGCACAGGCGCGAAAGCTTGTCGCCCTGCAACTCGTCCTCCTGAATGGCCAGCATGTCGCGGTGGAACACGTTCATCTGCATCCACATCTCCGTCGAGATCAGCGGACGCAACGTGCGCGCATTCGTCCGCGCCGCCTCCAGGCTCGCGGGAATGCCCGTGGGGTTGGTCCGATCGGTCAGATAAAACCGCTTCACATTATCCGCCGTCACCGCCAGCCCGGTTTTGGCGAAGCCTTCCTCATCGGCATTGATGCGGATCATCGCCATCCACGACTCGGTCTCGCGGCCAGGGCTCTCAAACGTCTGCGTCACATCCAGCAGCCGCGCCAGATTCTCCACCCGCTCCAGATAGCGCGCCATCCAGAACAGGCCCTCGGCATAGCGGGCGAGCAGGGGCGTTTCGCGGTTCATTGGGCGGCTCCCCCGTCCTGCTCATCCATCAACACCCAGGTGTCCTTCGAGCCACCGCCCTGCGACGAATTGACGACGAGGCTGCCCTCCTTCATCGCCACACGAGACAGCCCGCCCGGCAGAACCCACGTATCCCGCCCCGTCACCGCAAACGGACGCAAATCCAAATGCCGTGGCTGAATGCCCGCCTCCGTCAGCGTGGGGGCGACGGACAGGTTGATCACCGGCTGACTGATCCAATTTGAAGGGTCAGCAATCAACGACGCCCGCGCCGCCTCAATCTCCGCCTTTGTCGCCCGTGGCCCGATGGTGATGCCATAGCCGCCCGACTCCCCCACGGGCTTCACCACCAGCTTCTCCAGATTGGCCAGCGTATAGTCCAAGCCCTCGCCCTCCCGGCAGATATTGGTCTGCACGTTGGGCAGAATGGCGTCCTCACCGAGGTAGTATTTGATGATGCGGGGCATGTAGGCATAGATCGCCTTGTCATCGGCAACACCGGTGCCCACCGCATTGGCCAGCGTCACGTTGCCCTTCCGCCACGCCCCGATCAGGCCGGGCACGCCCAGCATCGAATCAGGCCGGAACACCGTCGGATCAAGAAAATCATCGCCAATCCGCCGATAAATCGTGTGCACCGCTTTGTGGCCAGAGGTGGTGCGCATGAACACACGGTCCCGCTCCACCACCAGATCAGCACCCTCCACCAACGGCACGCCCATCTCCCGCGCCAGGAACACGTGCTCGAAATAGGCGGAGTTGTAGATGCCGGGGCTGAGCAGAACCACCTGCGGATCATCAACCCCCTCAGGTGCGATATCGCACATCGCCGTCAGCAGCCGCCTGCCGTAATCATCCACCGGATGCAGCTTCATCCCCGCCAGAATATCGGGGAACGCACGCGACATCAGATGCCGGTTCTCCACCACGTACGAGACGCCAGACGGCGTGCGCGCATTGTCCTCCAGCACCAGGAACGCGCCGTTCTCATCGCGCACAATATCGGTACCGCAGATATGCACATACGTCCCGAAGCGGACCGGAAATCCCTCCATCTCCGGCCGGTAATTGGCGTTGCCATAAACAAGATCCGCCGGCACCACGCCGTCCTTGGTGATCTTCCGGCCGTGATAAATGTCGTGCAGGAACAGGTTCAGCGCGGCCACACGCTGCTTCACCCCCGCCTCAATCTGCCGCCACTCCGGTGCCGTCAAAATCCGCGGAATGCAGTCAAACGGCAGAATGCGATCAATCGCCGTGCTGTCGGAATAGATGGTGAAGGTGATGCCCAGATTGATGAGATCATTCTCCGCCGCCGCCGCCCGTGCGCGCAGCGCGTCCAGCCCAATCGCCTGAATACGACTGCGCACCCGCGCCGCCGCCCCGCCATCCTCCGCGCGCGTGCGGGTCAACTCGCAGAAATAGGGGCCGGGATGATACGCGGCGAACGGGTCTGACGGCGTCTCGGTGGAGTGGATTGGCATGCGACCGACACGAGTCCTTTTGCAGCTGAGATCTTACGTGGATCAGCATAGCAGGCACGCGCGATTTGCAACCCCCCTTCCAGTACGATGCATCACCGCCACGTGTGCGGAACAATGGCCGATTTGGGGTTGCCTGCATGCGTGGTCGGCGGTCTACAAGGCTCCACGCCTGTTCAAGCCGGAGTTTTTCATGCGGATCGTTGCAGCCACCCTGATCGCCATCGGCCTCGCCGGATGCGCCGCCAAGCCGCCTGCGCCCACGCCGACCGCCCCCGAGGTGGTCGCCCGGCCGAAGCCGGTGTTCCCAGCGCCCACGCCCGCCCCAGTCTGCGGCAAGCCTGCCGAGAAGGCGGCGCTGGCAGTGGCAGCCCTGCGCATGCAGCTTTCCGTGACGGAGCTGACCTGTGACGGCCGTGACCAGTTCAACGCCTTCACCGTAAAGTTCCGCCAAGATGTCAGCGCGCAGAACAAGGTCGTGAACGGCTTCTTCAATCGCGCCTATGGCAAGTCTGGCCAGTCGCGGCAGGACCAGTACGAGACGGGGCAGATCAACCAGATGTCCCAGGCCGGCACCTATTACGGCGTTGATTTCTGCAAGACGTCGATGCCGATGTTCACCGACGTGCTGGCGCTGAAGGACGGCCAAGCCCTGGCCGACTACGCCGTGGCCCAGAACTTCGACCAGGTGATCGGCGTGCAGGAGTGTGCCGCTGCCCCAACCCCAGCTCCGAAGTCCACGCCCACGAAGGCTCCTGCGAAGAAGTCGTGATCGCTTCGACCCGTTCCAGAAAAAGCGCCCTCCGGGGCGCTTTTTTTATGTCGGCGTTGTGGGAGGCAGAAAGCAAGGCAGGAAGATTCAACACGGAGGGCACGGAGCACACGGAGAATAGAGCGAGGAGAGCAGATCACATCGTCAATGCGATCCCCCGCTTTGGGTTGCTTTGCTCAAGTGCTCGCAAAGGCGATGTTATTTCTAGCTCCTCTTTTTTCTCCGTGATCTCCGTGTCCTCCGTGTTGAATCTTCCTTCCTCCTTGCTTGCTTCTTCATTCGCCCCAAAACGAAAAACCCCTGCGCCCCGGATCTCTCCGAAACGCAGGGGCCATTCAGGCCAGAAGCTCGTCTGCGATTAGTGCAGGACGATTTCCACGCGGCGGTTCTGCGGCTCACGAACACCAGCAGCGGTCGGAACCAGCGGCTTCGTGTCGCCGAACGCCGTGATGGCGATCGCGGTCTTCGGCACGCCCAGACGAACCAGCTCGGCCGCCACGTTGTTGGCGCGACGCAGCGAGAGAGCCTGGTTATAACCAGCGGTGCCGGTCTTGTCGGCGTGGCCAGCAACGTCGATCTTCGTAGCCGACACGGTGCGCGAGGCAGCGGCGGCGTCAGCGATGATCTGCTGAGCGCGGGCGGTCAGGTCAGCCTTGTCCCAATCGAAGAACACCAGGTAGCTGCGGATCGGAGCCACGGCCGCAGGGGTCGCAGCCGGCGTCGCCGTCGGAGCCATCATCGGCGCGGCCGGGGTCGCACCGAAAGCGTAGCGCAGGCCGACCAGGATCTCGTTGTGATACTGGTTGCCCAGCTTCAGCGAGCCAGTTGCACCCGTGTTGGTGCTGCCGGAGAACTTGGTGTCTCCAAGTGTCGCCAGGAAGCGGTATTCGCCGGTCACAGCCAGGCCGGTTGCACCTGGGATTGCGTAGGCAACGCCAAGAATGCCCTGAACTGCTGCGGAGCCCTTGGTGTCCGACTTGACACCGAACGAGCTGCCGCCGCCGGAGACGCTGCCGCCGCTGATCTGGCTGAACTGATAGCCACCGCCAACGCCCACATACGGGGTCACCGAGCTGCCCAGGTCGAGGTCATACAGGGCGTTGAGCATCGGGCCGTAGGTGTAGAGCGTGCCACCGCCGGTTGCCACGGCACCTTTGCCGCTGGACTTGACGCGAATGTCACGGCCGCTGGCTTCGAGCTCGATGCGAAGGCCATTGCCCAAACCGTAACCAACACTCGCAGCGCCAGCGATGCCAATGACGTTGGACTTCGCCTTGCCGGTCGCGGTGCCCGTGCCAACGGTCAGCTTGGCGTTGTTGTCGAGCATGTAGTCGCCGCCGACACCAGCACCAACGTAAAGGCCGCTGATCGGCTCGGCGATGGCAGCGGCTGGCAGAGCCAGGATGGTCGCGGCCAAAAGTGCATTACGGAGCATCATTGTATCACTCTCCTCGTTTAAATCGTGATTTCGCAATGGGCGAAACCGGACGGGACGTGCAGGTTTCGCCCCGCTATCCATGACCGCAACCTAGTGTCACCGGGCGCATCAAACCAGTGGCGAATACCTGAGGCGGTGTTTTTCAGGATGTTTCAATAACTCTCTGTGGCAAATTGGACACATACTGTGGCAATACCGAGACTCAACTTAATACGTGATCAGATCAAAGCTGCGGAAAGTAGGCACGCCGCCCGCTATTTGCCAGCCCGATTCCCTCAGTGATAGATGATCTCGACGCGACGATTTTGCGGCTCACGCACGCCAGCCTCCGTCGGCACCAGCGGCTGGTTGTCACCGAACGAGCGAATGTCGATCACCGAGCGCGGCACACCCCAACGCCCCATCTCCACCGCCACCGCTTCCGCACGCGCCCGCGACAAACGCTGGTTGTAGGCCTCGTCGCCGGAGCGGTCGGCATGGCCCGAAACCTCAATCCGCGTGTGCTGAATGCGTGCTGAGGCACGGACCGCCTCGGCCACCACATCACGCGCCCGTGGCGTCAGATCGGCGCGGTCGAAGTCGAAAAAGATCAGGAACACGCGTTGCGCTGAGGCCGGGGCCGGAACGCGTGCCACCGGGGGTGCCGCATAAGGTGCCGTGGGTGCCGGGTTCACATCCGCCACGCCGTACGGGTCAAACGCATAGCGCAAGCCCAGCAGCACCGTGTGGTTGCTGTCGCTGGAAACATGCAGCTTGGTCTGGTTGCTGGTATATTGACCGCTGTTGGAGATATAGGGCGTGTTGCCGGTGCCGGAATACGCGCGGTTCCCGGTCAGCCCCAGGAAGCGGTATTCAGCCGTCAGTGACAGCCCCGGCACATAGGTAATCGGGAACGAGCCGCCAACCATCACCTGATAGGCAACCTCACCAATCGTTCCCGACGGAGTGACCAGCGTCGGATTGGTGCCATAGTCGATGTTGACGGCTGACACGCCAATCTTGTTGTAGTTGGCCAGCTGATAGCCGAAGCCGACACCAATATACGGATACAACCAGCGCTGGCCGATATTAATGTCGTAATAGGCATTGGCCATAATGCCGTATTTGTTCTCGGCACCGGAATTGACGGTCGTGTTGACACTGTTTGATGAGGAAGGTGCCGCATTTTTGCCGGTGGTCGATTGGCCGTTGGATCGATACGAGCCCTCAAGCTCCAACCGCACGCCATTGCCCACACCATAGCCAATGGCCGCCAAACCGGCGAAACCGCCACCAAACCCGATCGTCACGGGCGCATTGCTGGAAAGCGGCGGCGAGGACCGGCCCGGCAGCTTGTCCACGGACCCGCTGACATCCTGCAAATAGTTATAGCCAAGCGCGCCACCGATATACAGGCCGGTGATCTGCTGGGCGCTGGCGAGGGAAGGGGCCGTCACGGCCAGCGTCGCGAGCATCGTTGTGCGCATGAGATCAATGCGCTGCTGCGCCGTCAGCCTTATCGTCATACCGCTCTCCATGTCGCCATGCGTGTGATCAAACCATTTCTAGCGATCACTGCATGGCAACGATAGGGTCCGCGGCACCTTATGGCCATTCTGCCACATAGGTGTGGCAAGAATGCCTATTTCAGCACGATCTCCACTCGCCGGTTCTGCGGCTCACGCACACCGGCGGCAGTCGGCACCAACGGCCTCGTGTCGCCAAATGAGCTCACGCTGATGGCGGAAGCCGCCACGCCGTCCCGCACCAACTCGGCTGCCACGACGGCCGCGCGCTTGCGGCTCAGCTCCTGGTTATACTGCGCCGTCCCGGTCTTGTCGGCATGGCCAGCCACTTCAATTCGCGTCGTGGCCGTGGCGACGGATGCTTTCGCGGCATCAGCAATGATCTGGCGCGCACGATCTGTCAGGTCCGCGCGATCCCAGTCAAAGAACACAAGATAGGAGCGCGAGGCAGCCGGGGCAGGGCTGGCCACGGCGGCAGGGGCCGGTGTTGCCACCGCCGCCGGTGCAGGTCCCGTCACGTTGAACGCATAGCGCAGGCCCGCGAGCAAAATATGATTGTTGTTGTCGCTGGTCTTGCGGCTGATCGCACTCGCAGCGCCGCCGCTGGTCAGCGTGCCAGCATACCGGCGCTGGCCGGACAGGCCGAGATAGCGATACTCAATGGTGGCCGACAGCCCCACCACCGGCGGAATCGGCAGCGATGCGCCGAACATTGCCTGATAGGCAAACGCGTCCTTGCTGCCCTTGATCGTCTCGGAATAGCCCGGCCCGGTCTGATTCAGCTTCTGCGTCACATTCTGCCAGCCCGCACCGGCACCCAAATAGGGGAAGATGTAAGGCGAGCCGATATCCATATCGAACAGCACGTTGCCCATCGCGCCATATTTCGATTCGCGGCCGCTCGTGCTGGTCACATTCTTCGGTCGCGTTTCGAAGTTGCGATCATTGGAAAGCACATCGCCCTGCACCTCCAGCCGCACACCGTTGCCAAAGCCCCAGCCAATGCTGCCAAGCCCCGCATAGCCCCAATTATAGGCCATCCCCGACGGCGACGGCGCGGTTTTGGTCACCGTGCTGGGCGAGAAACCGCGAATACGCTGATTTTCAAGCAGCCCGGCACCACCCGCACCGCCCACATAAAGTCCGCTCACAGGCTGTGCCACAGCGGCGGTCGAGAGCAGAACAAGGCTGGTTGCGGCAAGCAGGGCGCTTCGCATCTTCAATTCCTTCAAGGACGGGCACGCAAAGGCGGGCTCGAAATCAGGTAGCGGTGCATACCCTGCCTTACAACAGTTTGCCATCAAACGGTGGCATCAGATCAGGCCGCTCGAATTCCAGCACCCATAAATCAGGATCGAACTTCACCTGCCGCGCCACATAGGCATCCGCCGTCGCCTGATCGACCGGATCATCCCCCGTCGCCCGCAACCACGCCGCCTGCCCATCACCGTCGCGCGTCTGCGACAACACGCACAGCCCTGCCGGTGCGCGCAAAACCACCAGCACGCCGCCCGCATCCTCATCGCCCCGCTTGAGCACGGCCGCGAACCGCCCATCGGCCTGCCCGATGCGCAGCGCCATCTTCACCCATAGCCCAGCCTTCACTCGTGGTTCGCTCATACTCGCTCCGTGCGTTCGAGGCCCTTGAAGCACAGACGCAGCGCTGTCACACAAGTGGCGGACGCGACGGCACCGGAGATCACCACAATGACCAAGCAACTCACCGAGGGCCAAAAGGCCTACGAAGCCAAGCGCGCCGCCAAGGCCGGCATGAGCCTGGACAAATGGCTCGCGCAAAAAGAAAAAGACCGGGAGGCCGAGGAGCGCACCCGCGCCAAGGAAATCGCCAAGGCTGCCGAGCCTGCGAAAAAGCCCGGCTTCTTCTCCCGCCTGCTCGACCGGGCCGAGAAGCCGCTCTGACCCATCCCGCCATGCTCGCGGTTCACGCCGATTGGAGCATGGACCCGCGCAAGCGCTGGATGAGCGTGGCCCGGCCACACGGCGAGGGATGGCGCATCGACGCACCCACCCCGGTCGGCGATCTGTCGAACTGGACAGTGCGGCTGCTCGCCACAGCGAATGGCGGTGCGGTGGCACTCGGTGTCGATCTCCCGCTCGGCCTGCCGCGCGCCTATGCCAGCCAGCACACACGCGAGCCTGACTTCCCGGCCTTTCTGCGCGCGCTGCGCCACAACCCCGATTTCTTCCGCGTCTGCGCCACACTGGACGAACTCACACCCACCCGCCCGTTCTACCCCGCCCGCGGCGTTGCCGGGATGACACGCGCCAGCCACGCCGAAGCCCTCAACCTCGGCAGTCCGTCCGGCCTGTCCCGCCACTGCGATCGCGCCACCGCCCACCGGCCCGCCGGTGCCCCGCTGTTCTGGACACTCGGTGCCAACCAAACCGGCAAGGCCGCCCTCACCGCATGGCGAGACTGGCTGCTCCCCGACCTCACCGTTGAAACACCCCTCTGCCTCTGGCCGTTCGAAGGCACGCTGCACAATCTGCTCGCCCCCGGCACCGTCACCGTCGCTGAAACCTACCCCGCCGAAGTCATGCGCAGCCTCGGCCTCAAAATGTCCGGCAGCAAACGCCGCCAGTCCGACCGCGTGGCCCTCGCCAATGCACTCGAAGGCGCAATGGCCAAGCTCCACGCCCACCCCACCGAAGCCCTGAAGCTTGCCCTCACCGAAGGCTTCGGCCCCGACGCTGCCGGTGAGGACCGTTTCGACAGCCTGATCGGCGTCTTGGGCGTGCTCGCCGTCCTCACCGGGCAACAGCCGGATTTTCTGCCGGACGATCCCTGGATCACGCGCTGGGAGGGCTGGGTGCTCGGCCAGACAGCTCTGCCGCTCATTGGCTAGCAAGTGAACATATTGAGCATCGATGGCCACGCTGCACTTGCTCACAGCCGAATGTGGGTTCACGAATATCGTCAATGTCCGAGCCCTCGCCCCGCGCTCTGTTCTTCAGGGTGTTCCCCTCTGTCATGCTGCCGATGTTTCTGGCGGCAGTGGACGGCACAATCGTCGCCACCGCTCTCCCGGCCATAGCGGGCACCCTCGGCGAGGTGGAACGGGTGAGCTGGATCGTCGTCTCCTATCTGCTCGCCACCACCGTCGCCGCCCCGGTTTACGGACGGCTGGGTGACGCACTCGGGCGGCGACGACTGATGTTCGTCGCCCTCAGCATTTTCGTCATAGCCTCCGCCGGCTGCGCGCTGGCCCCCTCCATCATCTGGCTCACCCTGGCCCGCGTGCTGCAGGGGTTGGGTGGCGGCGGCATGATGACCTTGAGCCAGGCCCTCGTCGGTGAAGTCGTGCCACCTCGTGAGCGCGGCAAATACCAGGGCTACACCGCCACCGTCTTCATGGGCTCCTCCACCTTCGGCCCCGTCGTTGGCGGCTGGCTGACGCAGGGCTTTGGCTGGCAAAGCGTGTTCTGGATCAACGTGCCGCTCGGCCTGCTCGCGCTGCTGCTGGTAACCCGTCTGCCAGTGCGAGCAGCGCATAGCGGGCGCATCAATTTCGACTTCATCGGCCTCGCTTTGTTTACAATCACCATCGTCCCCCTGCTGCTGGCGCTGGAGCAGGCGCGCACCTTCTCGTTGGCAAGCGCACCGGGAATGCTTGGATTGCTGGCACTGGCAGGCCTCGCCCTGGTTCTGCTGATCCGTCAGCAACTGCGCACCAAACAGCCGCTGCTGCCGGTGGCGTTGCTGCGCCAGGAGGCAATCTGGCGCACCAATCTGCTCGCCTCCTGCGCCGGGGCCACCGTCGTCTCGCTCGTCACCTTCCTGCCGATTTATTTGCAGGTGGTCCGCGGCATCACGCCCGGTGAAACCGGCTGGCGCATTCTGCCGCTCACCGCCTTCATCGCCGTGGGTTCCATGATCACCGGCCAGATCATTACCCGCACCGGCAAAAGTGCCATCATCCCGTCGGTCGGCCAGCCGATCCTGGCGGCCCTGCTCGCCATGATGGCCTTGTTCGCCGCCCGCTTCAGCCTGGGGCAACTCGGCTGGGCCTTCCTCGCCATCGCCCTTACCTGCGGAACCGCAATGCCGGTGGTGCAGACAACGGTTCAAATGCTCGCCGGTGTGCGCCAACTCGGCGTCGCCTCCGCCAGCGTGCAGTTCTCCCGCTCGATGGGGGCCGCCCTCGGCACCGCCCTGGTGGGAGCCGTGCTGTTCGGCGCGTTGGCGGCATCAGACCCCGGCACCGCAGAATTATTCGGCCGTCTCGTCGAACTCGGCCCGGTCGCCCTGGCCGACCTCACGCCAGCACGCCGCCTCGTGGTGCAAGACGAAATCGCCGGAGCCTTCCGCGCCGCCTTCGTGGCCCTTGCCTGCTTCCCCGCCCTGGGTGCGTTCATGGCCTGGACCATGCCAGTGCGCACAATCGAGAGTGGTGTCACCCCAGCCTCGGCTGCCCCGGCCGCTATGCCGAACCCAAGGAAGACTGCGTGATCAGGCAATTTCCGCCTTGCCGCAGCCCGGCTGCCCTCACTACGCTCCTCAGACAGTTGAATGTGAAGGGCATCCCGATGTTGAAATTGAGCTTGGCCTGTCTCGCAGCTCTTGTCGCCGCCCCAGCCTTTGCAGGCACCGTCGTCACCAACCCGGTGCCCGAGCCCGTGAGCATGGCGATGCTTGCCATCGGCGTCGGCGGCGTGGCCGTCGCGCGTGCGGTTCGTAACCGCAAGAAGTAACACCCGCCGCCCAAAGCCGGATGATGGACGAGCTGACAACGGACCGCTTGGTCTACGCAACGCTTGCCGTCTTGCTGGTCGCAGAAGCCACGTGGCCAGCGCGTGGCGAAACCTCTTCCATGCCGCGACGTTGGTGCTTTCACGCCGCCTTGTTCGTGCTGGCCCTCGGCATCGGCACACTCGGCTATCGCCTGATGGCGTTGGTGCTATCCGACACACCCATCGCGCCACCCCGTCTTTGGCACGTAGTCGTGGTGGTCCTGGCTCTGGACCTCACCGCCTACGCCACCCACGTCCTCGCACACCGATACAAGTTCCTCTGGCGATTCCATCGCCTGCATCACGCCGACGAAACGCTCGATGTCAGCACAACCTTCCGCCAGCATCCCGTGCAACAACTCTGGCTCATGCCGTGCGTTGTGGTCGTCGCCGCAGTATGCGGAGCCAACGCCTGGGAAGTCGGCCTCTACGTCGCCCTCCAGCTCTGCGTGCAGGCACTGGCGCACGCCAACCTCTGGTTACCAGCGGCACCGATGACAGCACTCGGTTGGGTCTTCATCACCCCCGAACTCCATCAAGCCCACCACTCACCGGAGCCGCACGAGGCGAATTCCAACTACGGCGAAGTGTTCAGCTTCTGGGACCGGATCTTCGGAACTCGTACCCCACCGATGCCCAACCGCCAGATATTCGGCCTCAACCCGCCTACTGGCACGCCGGGTTAGCCTGCCGACAGCCCTGCACGTAGCCGTCCGACAAAAAATCGGGCTGCTTGTAGAGCCCCTTTAGCCATGCGGCGAGCAAACACAGCTCCTCCAGCCGCATCACCTCATCCAGCGTCCCTGCCGGAAAGCGAATGGCAAAACTTTCGGCGGTGATGCTGAGCACGCGCTCCACATCTTCAATCACCAGCCCGCAATCGCTCTCCAGCATAGCGGTGCGGACAAGCTTTGCCTCATCCACCTCGTACTCATCGCGGATCAGTTTCACAATCCACCGGAACAGGTGCATCCAATTTTTCACGTCATCGACAGGAGCAATCATGATGGTGCCCGAGCAGCCCGGCACCATCTGCGCATCAATTCCCTACCAAGCGGTAAACGCGAACCCCTGAAACGGCGAAACCAATGCAACCCGCGCTGCAATCTTGCGCCGGATCGCCTCCAGCGCACGCCCCTGCGTCACCTCCGACGCCGCCCCTTCCGCCAGCAGCGCGTCATACGTGTCGAGCTCCACGTGCAAATGCCAGAGCTCCTCGCCCGGATCATCGCAACGCTACCGCGCTCTCCCCACCGCCGAACGATCAGCGATGCCGCGTGACATCAAAAGCCCAAGATGGCTTGGCTCGCCAACATGCTGCCGCATCACCAGATAGGAAATATCGGTTACTTTGGCGATGTAGTTCAGTTTCTCTGCCGTATTCAGCGCGCTGAACCGACCCTTGCCCGCTTGGCGCTCCCATAGGGCGGCGACCGCCTGTACGGTGCGCATCGGAATGATTGAAAGCACCTTCTGATGCTCCGGCCCAATGTCGTTCATCGTCAGCGCACGGATTATCGTTGCCGCATCGGCCTTGGCCACCGGCGGAACCGCCGTCAGATCATGGGTCGGAAAATCAACCTCAACGCCGTTTTCCTGCATGATATAGGTCGTTTCGGCACCGCATTCCTGCACGATCCCGCTGTATTTGCTGGTTTTATGGTAGACCGTCTGGCCAATTGCGAACATCGAACTCACCTCCACCTGCGCTATAGGCGCGTCGGTTGTGATTCCCGATGAAGTTTTAGCGACGGACCCGGGACAAATACCGCGGTCTGCCAACACGCTGGCGGGCCACGGACGATAGTGATGATCACTACGAATACGCCATGGCACTATGATCTTTGTTGCGGACACCCTTGCCTCGGAATGATGCACACAACTGTCAGAGGGTGCTTCGTCGCGTTCTAGGAGGCCATAATCGCGAACGACGTTTGCGACACGAAGCCTGTAGTCAGTGAAGATACCATTTCGGCCCGTTGCCTGAGTCGCTCGATGACGCGGCAGGTTGCGCCAGGTGCGGACCGATTCCTCGTCGCGGAAGAACGACAGGGAAAGCAACTTGCCTGGCTCAGCAAGGCTCTCGAATCGCTCCACAGACAGGAAGCCATCGACCTTCTCCAAATCGGCGCGCAGCAATCTTGCGAGATCGAGATACCGCTCCGTTCGTCCTTCGGCAGGCCAAACTTCGAATATTACGGCTATCATGACCGGACGATCGCATGCGGCGCTGACGCAAGCCGGAGGAAGGTGCGATCTTCGCTGCGGATGAATTGTTCTCGCCTAGCGAATTCATAATTTGCTCGACCGGCCGGGTCATCCCTCAGCTTGGCGCGATACGCCTCATAAGCCGCAAGTGAGTCGATGTTGTATACGCCATAGGCGAGCGTGCTCGACCCTTCATGCGGAGCAAAATAGCCAATCAAATCGGCGCCGCAACGCGGAATGACCTCGCCCCAGTTTCGGGCATATTCCTCGAAAGCGGCCGCTTTGAAGGGATCAATCTCGTATCGTATAAAGCAGGTGATCATGGGTTCGACTCCCGTGTTTACGCATCCGCACGGTACGGTCTTGATCGACGTGAATGCTTCGGTTAACACCGAACCATGAAAGATGGCCCGCTCATCGCGTCGGTAGCAGCGTTGCTCGGTGATCCGGCACGGGCGAACATGCTGACTGCATTGATGGACGGTCGGGCGCTGACCGCCACTGAACTCGCCTCGGCGGCAGGGGTCATGCCTCAGACGGCGAGCGGACACCTGACCAAGCTCAGGAGCGCCCGGTTGCTGGAGGTCGAGCAGCAGGGCCGGCATCGATATTTTCGCCTGTCCGGGCCGGACGTGGCTCAGGTTTTAGAGGCGTTGATGGGCCTTGCTCAGCGAACCGGTGCGGTGCGGGTGAGGACGGGGCCGCGCGATGAGGCGTTGCGGGTTGCCCGGCGGTGCTATGACCATCTCGCTGGCGAGAAGGGGGTCATATTGTTCGATAGTCTGCGACGACAAGGGTTTATCACCGACAGCGAGAAACCCTGCCTCACGGACACGGGCCGCATGTTTCTTACCCAATTCGGCATCGATATCGCGGCAGTCGAACACGCCCGCCGCCCAGTCTGTCGTGCGTGCCTGGACTGGAGCGAACGTCGGCATCATTTGGGTGGAGCGCTTGGAGCGGCTGTTCTGCAAACAATGACCAGCCGCGGCTGGATCGTTTCCGGCCTAGGTCGCGTGTTGCTATTCTCGTCGAGCGGACAGTCGGCGTTCCAAGCGGTGTTCGCGTAGTTTATCGCGCCATAGCGTGCAAACGGCGGCGATTGGCGGAGAGGGTGGGATTCGAACCCACGGTAGGCTATGCACCTACAACGGTTTTCGAGACCGTCGCGATCGACCACTCTGCCACCTCTCCGTGCCAGCGAGCGGCGCGTTATAGGGTGGACTGCCGGTGCCTGCAACGCTGTATTGGCTGCCACAGGACGGTAATCTGATTGACTCACGCAATCGGGCCGCTATAACCCCGCTTCCCACGAGCCGGATGGCAGCACGTTTGTGCGGCTGATGGCTTGTTTTGCATTTTTGCCTCAGGACGCCCTATCGATGTTCGCAGTGATCCGCACCGGCGGAAAACAATACCGCGTCAGCCCGAACGATCTGATGAAGGTTGAGAAGCTGGAAGGCGAGCCTGGCTCGACCATCACCTTCACCGACGTTCTTGCCGTGGGCTCCGAAGGTCACATCACAATCGGCGCACCCGTTGTCGCCGGTGCCACCGTCACTGCGACCGTTGTGGCGCAGGACCGGTTGGACACGGTGATCATCTTCAAAAAGCGTCGCCGGCAGAACAGCCGCCGCAAGAACGGCCATCGCCAGCAGGTCACCGTCCTGCGCGTGTCCGCAATCTCCCCCGCGGCGTAAGAAGGAGCACTCCCTATGGCACATAAAAAAGCGGGCGGTTCGTCACGCAATGGCCGCGATACAGCGGGCCGTCGTCTTGGCGTGAAAAAATTTGGCGGCCAGAGCGTGATCGCCGGCAACATCATCATCCGTCAGCGCGGCACGTCCGTGAAGCCGGGTGCAGGCGTCGGCCTCGGCAAGGATCACACGATCTTCGCGGTGATCGATGGCCGCGTGAAGTTCATCAAGCGCTCCGATGACCGCGTCACTGTCTCCGTCGTGCCGATGGCTGTGGCCGCCGAGTAACATCGCGCCATCCCGAAAGCTGCTATTACGGGGGCCGGCGCAAGCTGGTCCCCGTTTTTCGTTTGCCCCCTGCCTGAGTTGAAAGCGCCGCAAGGCACACCGCCATGAAATTCCTCGACCAAGCCAAAATCTATTGCCGCTCCGGCGATGGCGGTGACGGCGTGATCGCCTTCCGGCGGGAACGCTTCATCGAATATGGCGGTCCGGATGGCGGCAATGGCGGCCGCGGCGGGCATGTCGAATTCGTCGCCGTGGCCAACCTGAACACGCTGATCGACTTCCGCTACACCCAGCATTTCCGCGCCCGCAAAGGCGGCAACGGCTCAGGCTCGGACCGCACCGGCGCCGCGGCGGATGACGTGGTGATCTCGGTTCCCATCGGCACGCAGATTATGGCCGATGACCAGGAAACCGTGCTGGCGGATCTCGACGAAGCGGGCAAGCGCGTGGTGCTGCTGCGCGGCGGCGATGGCGGGCGGGGCAACGCGCACTTCAAAACCTCCACCAACCGCGCCCCTCGTCGTGCCGATCCCGGCTGGCCGGGGGAGGAACGCTGGATCTGGCTGCGGCTGAAACTGATCGCCGATGCCGGGCTCGTGGGCCTGCCAAACGCCGGAAAATCCACCTTCCTCTCCGTCGTGTCCGCTGCACGGCCGAAAATAGCCGACTACCCGTTCACCACGCTCATCCCGCAGCTTGGCGTCGTGCGGCTATCCATGACGCAGGAATTCGTGCTGGCGGACATCCCAGGCCTCATCGAGGGTGCCCATGAAGGCGCGGGGCTTGGTGACCGCTTTCTCGGCCACGTCGAACGCTGCGCCGTGCTGCTGCATTTGATCGACGGCGCCGACGGCTCCGTGGTGGACAAATGGCGCACCATTCGCGGCGAGCTGGAATCCTACGGCGGCGGCCTTGCCGAAAAGCCGGAGATCATCGCACTCAACAAATCTGACGCCATGACCCCCCGCGAAACCTCCTCCCGCAAGGCCGCACTGGCCAAAGCATCCGGCCGTCCCGTCATGGTAATGTCCGGCGTTTCCGGCGAGGGTGTTCCCGAAGTTCTGCGCGCGCTGTGGGACGCTATCGCTGCGGATCGCGCCGGATGAGCCTGCCGAGCCTCGCCGAAGCCCGCCGCATCGTCGTCAAAATCGGCAGCGCATTGGTGGTTGACCCCGCCAAGGCTGCCCCGCGCATGGCGTGGCTTGAGGGCATGGCGGAAGACATCGCAGCCCTGCGCGCCCGCGGCACCGATGTGATCGTTGTCAGCTCCGGTGCCATCGCACTTGCCCGCCGCAGTCTCAAGCTCACCCAGAAAAAACTCCGGCTTGAAGAAAAGCAGGCCGCCGCCGCCGTGGGCCAAATCCGGCTCGCGCAAGCGTGGTCAGAGGTGCTGGCCCAGCACCACCTCACCGCCGCCCAATTGCTGCTGACGCTGGAGGACACCGAGGATCGTAGGCGCTATCTCAACGCCCGCGCCACGCTGACGACACTCACTGGCCTCGGCTGCATCCCCGTCATCAACGAAAATGACAGCGTGGCCACCGCCGAAATCCGCTTTGGTGACAATGATCGCCTCGCCGCCCGCGTGGCAGAGATGGTGCAGGCGGACCAGCTCATCCTGCTGTCCGACATAGACGGCCTCTACACCGGCGACCCCAAGCGAGACCCCACCGCGCGCCACATCCCTGTGGTGGAGAGCATGACCACCGAGATCGACAGCATGGGCGGCGAGCCACCCCCCGGCTATTCCTCCGGCGGCATGCGCACCAAGCTGGTGGCAGCTCGCATCGCAACCGGTGCCGGATGCGCCATGGCCATCGCTCTCGGCCATGTTGAACACCCGCTGCGCTCGTTGGAACGCGGAGCCCCCTGCACCTGGTTCCTGCCCAATCCAGAGGGCCGCACCGCCCGCAAACGCTGGATCGGCGGCTCGCTGCAACCCGCCGGCATCATTGTCGTCGACGCCGGTGCCGCCCGTGCCCTCACGCGCGGCAAATCACTGCTTCCCGCAGGCGTCACCTCAGCGGAAGGCAGCTTCGAACGGGGCGATGCGTTGGAAGTGCGAGGCCCCGACGGCACCGTCCTTGCCCGCGGCCTGTCCGCCTATTCGAGCGTCGAAGCGGTCCGCATCATCGGCCACCAATCCTCAGAAATCGAAGCCCTGCTCGGCTGGCGCGGCCGCGACGAGCTGATCCACCGGGACGATCTGGTGCTGGTGTAGGTCGGGCTTCAGCCCGACGCTTTCGGTAATGTCCGGCTGAAGCCCGACCTGCGGGAGATTGCCGCCGAGAGCGTGTTCTCCAACAAACAAGCAATCGTCATCGGCCCCACGCCACCCGGAACCGGCGTAATGGCCCGCGCATGTCCCACGCACTCGTCAAACGCCACATCCCCCACCAGCCGCCCATCCGCCAGCCGGTTGATGCCGACATCGATCACCACAGCGCCCTCAGCGATCCATGAGCCGCGCACCATCTCAGGCCGCCCCACCGCTGCCACCACCACATCCGCACGGCGGCATTCCGCCTCAATGTCGGCGGTGCGGGAGTGCGCGATGGTCACCGTCGCGTCCGCCGCCGTCAGCAATGCCGCCACCGGTTTGCCAACCAGCACCGAACGCCCAAGCACCACCGCGCGCTTGCCGCGCAAATCCACGCCCGTCTCAGCCAGCAGCTTCATCACCCCCGATGGCGTGCATGCCACCAAAGCGGGCTGTCCGGCGGCGAGCAGCCCGGCATTGGTTGGCGTCAGCCCGTCCACATCCTTCGCCGGATCAATCGACTGAATCACCGCCTGCGTGTCGAACCCGGTGGGCAGCGGCAACTGCACCAAAATGCCGTCAACATCCGGGTCCGCGTTCAACCCCGCCACCACCGCCATCAACTCAGATTGCGGGGTAGAGGCGGGCAGCCGGATGGTGCGGGCCGCAATGCCCACGCTCGCCGCCGCGCGATCCTTGTTGCGCACATAAACCGCGGAAGCCGCATCATCGCCCACCAGCACCACGGCCAAACCGGGCTTATACGAAAGCTCAGCAATCCGCAGCGCCAAGGCCGCGCGCAGCCGTTCCGCAACAGCGCGGCCATCGATCAACTCGGCTGGCATATTTTACTTGTTTCGGATCATGGTTTTGAAAAATTCGCTGCCCATCAGCGCCACGCCGGCGAACACGGCAAACGTGGCGATCGCGACACCGTCGGAACCGCTCAGGCCGGTGAACGCCTCAGGATAGGTCGCCATCAGAATCGCCAGAAAAAACGCCAGCAAACCACCAATGATACGGAGCATCGTGTTTCCCCATCCAAGCAAGTTCAAACAGCCACATATCACTCGGTGCGGCGAGATTATGCAATGACCACAGCAACATGCACAGCCATCGTTACAATTCAATCGTGCCCGGTCACAGTCAGCGCCTCGATCTTACGAACCAGATGCCCAGGCTCACCCACAACGCGCATGATTTTCTGACGGCTTGTGGCACCCTGCACCACACTCACCGCCGAGGCCGGAACCTCCAGCACCCGTGCCAGAACAGCGCAAACCGCGCGATTGGCACGGCCATCCTCCGCCGCCTCCGACACGCCAATGCGCAGCCGCTCGCCCTCCACATCAGCCACCCAGCCCTGCACACCCAAACGGCGCGACTTCGGCTGCACCTTCACATTGATGGTCATACCATCCGGCCCCAGGCGATACCGGGCGGTCATCCAAGGCTCAGAGAAACAGACCCTGCACGTTGCCCATCACGATGGCACCATAGATCCGCCCGAGCAGCATCTGCGCCGCCGAGATCAGCAAAATCAGCACCAGCGGGCTGAGATCGATATTGCCAAAGCTCGGCAGAATATTGCGGATCGGCCGCAGCACCGGCTCCGTGATGCGATAGAGGAAGTCGCCGATCGTGTAGACCAGCCGGTTGCGCGTATCGATGACGCCGAACGATGCCAGCATGCTGAACACAGCGGCCAAAATCACCGCCCAACGGAACAGGTTCAGCAACTCTCCGATAATCTCGAACAGAATGGTGATCACACGCGCGCTCCAGCAGAATGGCCGGAACCTAGCCGCGCGTCTGGTCCTCCGCAACTGCGGGTCAATCCTGCTTGACTTGCCACCTCGCCCTGAGCAATCTCCGCCGCCTGCCGGTAAGGCGGGGCTGTAGCTCAGTTGGGAGAGCGCGTCGTTCGCAATGACGAGGTCAGCGGTTCGATCCCGCTCAGCTCCACCACCGCCCGCACACGGCAGATCCATCACGGCCGGGGCTTCTCACGCGGCCAATTCCGCCGCATCAGACGGCGATGACATCTGATCCCACCCGCGACGCCGCCTTTGACCTGCTCCAAGCCGTGCTCGAACGCCACCGCCCATTGGAAGAGGCGCTGGCCGATCTCGCGGGCCTTGATGCACGCGACCGCGCCGCCGGACACAGGCTCGCAGCCGCCGTGCTGCGCCGCACCGGCTCGCTCGATGCCGTGATCGAGCCCTATCTCAAAAAAGCCCCGCCACTCCCCGTCGCCAACATCCTGCGCATCGGTGCCGCGGGCATTCTTCTGCTCGAAACCCCGGTCCACGCCGCCGTCGCCACCGCCGTGTCATTGGCGCGCAATCGCGGCCTCGCGCCGTTCGCAGGTTTGGTCAACGCCGTGCTGCGTCGTGTGTCCGAACACGGGGCCGCAACACTCGAAGGCCTTGATGGCCCAAGGCTGGACACGCCGGGATGGCTCTGGGGAGCCTGGGGCCGCCAAGCCCGCGCCATCGCCACCGCCCATCTCGTCGAAGCCCCGCTCGATCTTTCCATCCGCCCCGGTGCCACGCCCCCCACCGAGGCCGAGGCGCTGCCCACCGGCTCCTACCGTTGCCCACCCGGCACGCGGGTGATGGAACTGGCCGGTTTCGCCGAGGGCGACATCTGGGTGCAGGACGCCGCAGCCGCGATGCCTGCCGCGTTGCTGAACGTCCGCCCCGGTGAAGTCGTGGCCGATCTCTGCGCCGCCCCCGGTGGCAAAACCGCCCAGCTCGCCATGGCCGGTGCCCGCGTCATCGCCGTTGAAAGCAACGCCAACCGCATCGTCCGGCTGCGCGAGAATCTCGCCCGGCTCCGGCTGGATGTGGAAACCGTGAACGCCGACGCGACCACATGGCGACCGTCCGAAAAACTAGATGCCATTCTCCTTGATGCGCCCTGCAGCGCCACCGGCACCATCCGGCGGCATCCCGACGTGCTGCACCTCAAGCGTCACCGCGATCTCCCCGGCCTCAATGCCCAGCAGGACCGCCTGCTCGATGCCGCGTGTGATATGCTCAAACCCGGTGGCCGCCTGATCTACGCCGTCTGCTCGCTCCAGGCGGAGGAAGGGGCCATGCGCATCACCGACGCCCTCGGCCGCCTGCCGCTGCGCCACCTGCCGTTCACGCCCGAAGAGATGGCATCATGCCCCGAAGCCCGCAGCATCGAAGGCCAGCTTCGCACCACGCCTGCGCTCTGGCCGGAAAAAGGCGGAATGGACGGGTTTTTCGCCGCCCGTCTGGTGCGCGTGTGAACCGATCTTCGGCTGCGGCAACCCCTTGCTTGCAGCGCTTGCGGCTGTCTCGCTAAAACGGCGCATGACCCAGCCGTTGATCATTGCCCCCAGCCTGCTCGCCGCGAATTTTGCACGACTGGGTGACGAACTCAGTGCCGTTGAGGCGGCGGGGGCGGACTGGCTGCATCTGGATGTGATGGACGGCCATTTCGTGCCCAACATCAGTTACGGCCCGCTGGTTCTCAAGGCCTTGCGCCCGCTCACCAAAATGCCGTTCGACGTGCATCTCATGATCGCCCCGTGCGACCCGTATTTGGACGCGTTTGCTGAGGCCGGGGCGGATCACATCAGCATCCACCCCGAATCTGGCCCACATTTGCATCGCTCCCTGCAATATATCCGCAAACTCGGCTGCAAGGCCGGCGTGGTGCTCAACCCGGCCACCCCCGTCGAATCAATCCTCTGGGTGCTCGATCTCGTCGATATCATCATGGTGATGACGGTGAACCCCGGCTTCGGCGGCCAGGCCTTCCTCGACAGCCAATTGCCGAAAGTGGCCGAACTGCGCCGCGCCATCGATGCAGGCGGCCACAAAATCCGGCTGCAGATCGACGGTGGTGTCACACCCGAAACCGCGCCCCGGCTGATTGCAGCCGGTGCCGACACGCTGGTTGCCGGCACCGCCGTGTTCGGCAAACCCGATTACGCCCATGCGATTTCCGCCATCAGGGGCACCAAGTGAGCACGCCCGATCCGGCACGCTGGCTGCGTCGGACCATGGCCAAAATGCCACAATTCGGCTTGGCCCGCGTGCCCGACGCCCCCCTGCCGCTGGTCCGCGACCTCTGGCCCGGAGACGCCACGCGCGGGGCCAATTTGCTGCGCGGTGAAATCGAGATCGGTGGCGTTATTTTCCGGCTGACCACCAGCACCTTCACCGATGCCGCAAGCCCCGCACCCGCCCGCCTCGCCGCCCACGGCTTCACCTGGCTGCGTGATCTGCGCGCACTGGGAACCGACGCCGCCCGCATGCACGCCCGCTCCATGGTGGCAGCCTGGATGGAAACCGGTGCCACCGAGCCACAGGCCCAGCTCCCGGAAGTCGCCGGTGCGCGCATCGCGGCTTGGCTTGGGCATTACGACTTCTTTGCCGCCTCCGCCGATGACGGCTTCCGGCAGGCGCTGATGGCGCGGCTGGTGAACGACGCCCGCAATTTGTCGGCGGCGCTTCCCGCCGAACAGATCGACGCCCGCGCACTCACCGCCATCAAGGGCCTTGTCGCCGCTGCCGTCGCACTCCCCGAACAAACCGGCTTCATGGCCCGCGCGCTGAAGCTGCTGCCGCACGAGATCACCCGACAGGTGCTGCCAGACGGCATGCATTGCGAGCGCAGCCCGGCCCAGCTTTTGTGCGCCCTGCAAGACCTCATCGAAATCCGCACTCTGTTGCAGGCGGGCCAAAGCCAAATGCCCGCAGGCCTCGTCAGCGCCATCGAACGCATGGCCCCGGTGCTGCGCGCGCTGCGTCACGGCGATGGCGGCTTTGCCCTGTTCAACGGCACGCGGGAAGAAAATCCGGCCCAGATCGAACAGGTGCTCACCCAGGCCGGTCGCACCGGGCGGGTTCCCAGCACCATGCCCGATGGTGGGTTTCAGCGCCTCTCTGCGGGGCGCAGTCTGCTCATCATCGACAGCGGCAAGCCCGCAGGCCCTGGTCTGGACCGCACCGCCCACGCTGGCACGCTCGCCTTCGAACTCTCGGTCGGGCGTGATCGCATGATCGTCAATTGCGGTGCCGCACCCACGGCAAGCGGTGAGTGGCGCGATGCCGCAAGGGCCACGGCCGCACACTCCACCCTCGTCATCGCCGACACAAGCTCGTCGGAAGTCCGCGAGAACGGCCTTGGTCGTAAGCCCGAGATTGTTGAGCAACAGCGCCAGGAGGCCGGTGGCGCGCATTGGCTGGAAATGAGCCATGACGGCTGGCAACGCGTGTTCGGCGCACTCCATCGTCGCAGGCTCTACATGGCCGATAGCGGCGACGATATTCGCGGTGAGGACGCCATTGAGGCCTCAAGCCCTCAGCCTTACGCCATCCGCTTCCACCTGCACCCAACCGTCGATGCCAGCTTGCAGCAGGATGGCGAGGCGGTGCTGCTGCGTCTGCCCTCTGGCAGCGGCTGGCGCCTGCGTGCCGATGGCGCGCGTATCACGCTGGAGGAGAGCGTCTATCTCGGTGGCACCACGCCCCGCAAAGCCGAGCAGGTCGTGCTCTCCGGATACGAAGATGGCCCACAACAGGTGAAGTGGGCCATCACACGCGTTGGTTAATCCCGTCTCGGTAGATCAGGCCGAAGGCTTGGTCCGGGCGATGCAAGGGTTCAGGCCGAACGTTGAGAACCACGCGGTCAGCTTCGGCCGCCCCTCGCGCCACGGCTCATCGCTGAAGCGCAGCGTGAGATAGCCCAGCGCGCAGGCCACGCTGATTGAGCCAACATCGAGCGTCTGGTGCGGCGGCTCTGCCTCCAGCATATCGAGTGCGCGGCTGACAGCATCCCGATTGCGCGCCATCACCTCGTCACGCGCGGCTTCCTGCGGGCGACCCTGCTCACCCCGGCGACCCACGGCGGCGTCCATGATGCCGTCGGCCACCGCCTGCTGACGCAGTGCCAGCCAGCGTGCGCCACCGGTGCGCGGGAACAGCGGCAATCCGCCTTCAAGGCTGTCGAGGTATTCGACAATCACCGGGCTGTCGAACAGCGCCAGACCGTCACTGGTCACAAGGCACGGAATTTTGCTGAGCGGATTGGCAGCCAGCAGCGCTGGCGGCGACAGGTGCGGATTGGTCGGGATCAACTCGATCTGCGAATCAAGGCCGCGCGCAATCGCGCAGGCCACAACCTTGCGCGCGTACGGGCTGGTTGGTGAGTGGTAGAGTTTCATCGGCGTTTCCCTGATTTTTCTTGTTAGAACTTGTTCTTTTGTTCGCGCAGCGTGGCCAGCGTCGCCACGTCGGGCGCGCGCAGGAATGGATTGCACATCATCTCGTCTGCCAGACGCGACGGCACCGTGGCCAGCCCCTGCGCCCGCTTCTCATCTACGCCGCGGGCAAAAGCGGCAAGTGCTGCGTTGCCGGGATCGGCGTGAACCGCGAACCGCGCATTGCTCTGCGTGTATTCATGCCCGCAGCACACCAGCGTCTCGCCCGGCAGTTTGGCGAACTTCGCCAGTGACGCGAACATATCGGCCGCAGTGCCCTCCAGCAGTCGCCCGCAACCCAGGCTGAACAGCGTGTCCCCAGCCAGCAGCACGCCGCCATCGGCGAAGTAATAGGCAATGTGGCCAACGGTATGGCCGGGCGTGTCGATCACCACGCCGCTGGAATCACCCAGTTCCACCACGTCGCCCTCTGCCACCGCGCGGTCCAGCTTCGGCAGACGATGCGCATCCGCCGCCGCGCCGATCACCAAGGCCTTCGGGAAATGCGCGCGAACACCGTCCACTCCGGCCACATGATCGCCGTGGTGATGCGTGAGAAGGATCTTGTCGAGTCTGCCGCCATGAGCTGCAATCGCAGCCAGCGCGGGCTCAACCTCCGGCGGATCAACCAGTGCGGTGGCACCCGTTTTGCTGCATTGCAGCAGCCAGGCGTAGTTGTCCGAGAGCATGGGGATAGCGCGTGCTATGATCATACAAACCGCTTTAGCACCGCCTGCGGCTGGGGCAAACGTCGCCTACATGACAATGCCATCAAGCGAGCGCAGCGCCCCATCACCGTGCTAAAGCGTCTTCATGAGCCTTGATCGCACCCTGGCCGGCCTGTTCTACGACAGCAACCATGGCATGGTTGCGTCCCGACTGGTGTCCGAGCGGCTCGCCCGGCTCTGGCCCAGCCTGTCCGGCCTATCGCTGATCGGTATCGGCTACCCCGGCCCATATCTTCGGCCTTATCTGATGCAGACCAGCCATTGTGTTGCGGTCATGCCGGCGCAAATTGGGGCCGATCCGTGGCCTGCTGGCCAGCGCTGCTTGTGCTGTACCGCCGAGGAAGACAGCCTGCCTTTCGCTGACCTGTCGGTTGACCGCGTTCTGCTCGTCCATGGCCTTGAGGTTGCTGACAACGCCCGCCGTCTGCTGCGCGAGGCATGGCGCGTGCTCAAGGATGACGGAAGACTGATCGTCGTGGCCCCCAATCGCCGGGGATGGTGGGCCTACGTTGAGAACACCCCATTCGGCCAGGGACAGCCATACTCGCCCGGCCAGATCAACCGCCTTCTCGCCGCGTCCATGTTCCAGGTGGAGCAACGCGAGACGGCGCTTTTCGTCCCGCCCTCCAGCCTGCGTCCCATTTTGCGCGGGGCAGCCTTGTGGGAGCGCGCAGGCCGCAAACTCGCGCCCCAATTCGCCGGCGTCACCCTCACCGAGGCCAGCAAAGACCTTTATGGCGCGGTCCCAACCGGGGCCAAAGCGAGGCGGAGGCTGGTGTTAACGGAGGCAAGCTGACGTGGTGAAAGCCACATTAAAACAACGCAATTCAGTCCTAATTTAATTTTACGACAGAACTTTCATTTTATTGCCATTGGTTTCGAGACGCCCCCTGCGTTAAGGGTTCAGCAAGATGGAGGACGGCATATTGGACCTCATGACACTGCCTCACTCGAACACCCCGGTCACCGCCGCGCTGCGCAGCGTGCTGGGCAATGAGCGTGATGAACGCATCGTGGCAGACCTGATTTATCTGGAGCGTTGGGAAATGGCCCCAATGCACGGCATCGCCTCGGCACTCCGCGTTTCGCAAATACGCCGCGCCAACCCTGAGCTTGCAGCAGCCGTCCGGGCGGAGCTTTTGTCTCTGCGGGCATAGCAACCAGCCATTGTTGCAACGCGGCGAAGCCTCTGGCAGCTTGGAATGCATCGGCAAAGCCGGGCAGGGGGGCGATTATGGCGGTCAATAAAGTATATCCCAACGCAACAGCGGCGATGGCCGGATTGCTGCATGATGGCATGACGATCATGTCCGGCGGCTTCGGCCTGTGCGGCATTCCGTCCGTGCTCATCGAGGCAATCCGCGATGCCGGCACGCAGAACCTCACCTGCATCTCCAACAACGCTGGTGTCGATGACGCAGGCCTGGGGCTGTTGCTGGTGACGAGGCAGATCAAAAAAATGATCAGCTCCTACGTCGGTGAGAACGCCACCTTCGCCAAGCAGTTCCTCGCCGGTGAGCTGGAAATTGAGTTCAATCCGCAGGGCACGCTGGCCGAACGCATTCGTGCCGGTGGCGCTGGCATTCCGGCATTCTTCACCAAAACCGGCGTCGGCACGCAAATCGCCGAGGGCAAGGAAGTGCGTGAGTTCGACGGCGTGAAATACGTCATGGAACGCGCGCTGCTGGCCGATCTCGCCGTCATCCATGCCTGGAAGGCGGACACCGAGGGCAACCTCGTCTACCGGAAAACCGCCCGCAACTTCAATCCGATGATGGCCACCGCCGCCAAGCACGTGGTGGTGCAGGTCGAGCATCTCGTCCAGCCCGGTGAGATCGACCCCGACCACATCATCACCCCCGGCATCTTCATCAACCGCATCGTTCACGTGCCTGGCGTCGCAAAGCGCATCGAACAGCGCACCACCACGCCGCGCGCAGCATAAGGAGCCATCACATGCCCTGGACCCGTGACGAAATGGCGGCCCGCGCCGCCCACGAACTGCAAGATGGATTCTACGTCAATCTCGGCATCGGCATCCCTACGCTGGTTGCCAACCATGTGCCCGCCGGCATGAACGTGCAGCTGCAAAGCGAGAACGGCATGCTCGGCATCGGTCCGTTCCCGCTCGAAGGCACCGAGGACGCCGACCTCATCAACGCCGGCAAGCAAACCGTCAGCGAACTGCCTACCACCAGCTTCTTCGACAGTGCGGCCAGCTTCGCCATGGTGCGCGGCGGGCATATCGACCTCTCCATCCTGGGCGCACTTCAGGTGGCCGAGAACGGTGACCTCGCCAACTGGATGATCCCCGGCAAGATGGTCAAAGGCATGGGCGGGGCCATGGACCTCGTCGCTGGCGTCAAGCGCGTGGTCGTGCTGATGGAGCACACGGCGGGCGGCAAGCCCAAGCTGCTGAAGGCCTGCACGCTACCGCTGACGGGCGCTGGCGTGGTTGACATGGTCGTCACCGAACTCGGCGTGTTCGACATCACCCCGCAGGGCGCGGTGCTGGTGGACATCGCTCCTGGCGTCACGGTCGATGAAATCCGCGGCAAGACCGAAGCCAGCTTCACGGTGGACCCGGCGCTCAAGCTGGTCGCGTAATCACCTTCCACGCCTCAATCATCGCGGCGGCCCGTGTGGCTGCCGCGATTTTGTTTGTGTGGCCGTAATTTGCCATCGCATCACAAAACGCCGAAGGCTCAGCCGCATACCAATCGACCAGCGTTTCCGGCGAAATCCCGTCATCCCCGCGCATGGCGCGCAGCCATTCCACAAACGCTGCCAACTCGCAGCACGCGCTCTCCTCATCTTTTGGGTGCCACATGACAGTTCTTCGATTCCGCCCCTTGATCCCATTCGCCACGGGGTCTATATCGCCGCCTCCCTAGACGGGAAATGGTCGCCCGCTCCCAAAGCGTGCGCGACCCACGACAAGCTGGGGCTGTAGCTCAGTTGGGAGAGCGCCTGAATGGCATTCAGGAGGTCAGCGGTTCGATCCCGCTCAGCTCCACCAGTCTTGTCACTCATCCTGCTCCATTGAGCGGATGACATAAGCAACCCCAAGCTCCAAAATCTGATCTGCCTGTTTCGGTGAAACGATCAGAACGCCGCGCCCATTCGTCCAGCGCGACAGCGAATGATCCCGCTCCTCTACTTCGTGAAACCCCTCGGCAAACATCGCCCGGTCCAGCGCCACCGGCGTGCCATCCAGCGCCACTGAGGTGATGCAAGCGCCCAGCCTTCGACCATCGCCCAACGGCGTGAAATGGCCAGACATCAGCTCCACCCGTGTCGTGCCCGAAGGCAGCGTATGGATGAAAGACCCGGCGGCTGTCAGTACGATACGAACGCTGGAAGTTTCGGGCGAGGGCATGGAAAAACTTTCGGAATGTCCGGCTAATCTCGCTGAAAAGCCTTAACAACCCGTTGAAATCGCGCCCACTATTCGCGGTGTCTGCGCCATGTCACAGTGCTCCGGCGAAACAACGACATTCCGCTTTCCGCACGGAGCCCCCCGCATGAGCCAGCGCACGCATCGCCCTCCCATGATCGGCCGCAACGGCGCGGTTGGGGCCAATCACCCCATGGCCACCCAGGCCGGGCTCGACATCTTGCGCGCAGGCGGCAACGCGGCAGATGCGGCAGTGGCGATCTCTCTCACCCTCGGCGTGGTGGAGCCGCATATGTCAGGCCTCGGCGGTGACGGATTTTACCACGTGCTGATGGATGGCACTGCGCAGGTGTTCAACGGCTGCGGCTTCGCGCCCGCCTCCGCCACGCCCGATGAATTCGCAAATGGGATGGATGTCACCGGCCCACGCGCCGTCTCCGTCCCCGGCTCGCTCGGCGGCATCGCCGCGATGCACAAGGCGCACGGCAGGCTGCCTTGGGCGAGGCTGTTCCAGTCCGCCATCGAACAGGCACGCGAAGGCTTCGGTGCCACGCCGCATTACGTCAATTTCGCCCACGACAACGGCCCGCGATTCGATTCACAGGCCGCGGCAACCTTCCCAGCCCCCGGCATCGCCGCGCTGATCCGCCAGGAGGCTCTGGCCCGAACCCTGGAGGAAATCGCCGCTGACGGGGCCGAAACCTTCTATCGCGGCAAGCTCGCCCGCCGCCTGGCCGGGCATCACACGCTGATCACCGAGGCCGATCTGGAACGCTACCAGCCGGAAATTCAGGCTCCCATCTCTGCCATGTATCGCGGCTGGGAAATCAGCCAGACGCCGCCCAACTCCACCGGCTTCTCCACCCTGCAAATGCTGCGCATCCTCGAACGCTTCGATCGTGCCGCCCTCTCCCCCGCCGACCGCGTCCACATCATGGTCGAAGCCAAAAAGCGGGCATTCCTCGACCGCGAACGCTACGGCTCCGACCCGCGCTTTGAAACGATACCCGTCGAATTCCTGCTGTCCGACAAAAACACCGACCAGCACGTCGCCGCCATCCGCATGGACCACGCCAGCGAGCCCGAACTCGCTCCGCTCCATGCTGACGCGGACACCACCTATTTCTGCGTCATCGATTCGGATGGAAACGCCGTCTCCGCCATCCAAAGCCTCAACTCCGCCTTCGGCTCCGGCGTCATCGCAGGCGACACCGGCGTCCTTTTGAACAACCGCATGGCCTACTGGCATCTGGCAAAGGGCCACCCCAACCGCCTCGCCCCCTTCAAACGCGTCCGCCACACCATGAACGCGCCGATGATCCTGAAAGACGGCAAGCTGTTCGGCGTTCTCGGCACCCCCGGCGCGGACAATCAGGTGCAGGTGAACTTCCAGGTCATCTCCGCACTGCTCGACGATGGCGACCACTCACAGGCCGCCGTGGAGCGCCCACGCTGGACGAGCAATCAGCCTGGCCAGGGTGCCAATTGGCCGCACGAAGGCGATCACACACTGACCATCGAAACCGGCTTCGGCCCCGCCGTGCTGGACGATCTCGAACGCCGTGGCCACAAGCTCAAGCGCGTCGCCCCGCTCGAAGGTCCATGCGCAATGCAGGTCATCACGCTGGCACCAAACGGTATGCGCATCGCAGGCTCCGACCCAAGGCGCGACGGCTGGGCGGGTGTCTATTGAGAGCGCAGGCGGCATCTGCCACGGCTTGCAGCATATCAGCCATGTGCTTAACGTCTGACACATGATCTCCTTCCTCGCGCGACGGGCCATCTTGGCGCTTCTGGTGCTGATAACGGTGCTGACAATCAGCTTCGCGCTGACCCGTCTGTCCGGTGACGTCGCCGTGTCGATGGCAGGCCCCGCTGCGAGCCAGGAAGATGTCGAGACAATCCGCAAGGCCTACGGGCTGGACCGTCCGCTGCCCATCCAATTCGCCAACTGGGTGATAGGTGCCGCGTCCGGTGATCTCGGCCGCTCCTACCTCTATCACGCGCCAGTGGCGGAGCTGATCAAGGCGCGATTGCCCATCACACTCACGCTCGGCCTCACCGGGCTATGCATCGCGCTGCTGACGGCCATTCCGCTGGGCATTCTGGCCGCGATGAATGAAGGCTCCGTGCTCGACCGCGCCATCATGATGATCGCAGTGATCGGTCAGGCCATGCCAAGCTTTTGGCTCGGCCTCACGCTCATCATCGTGCTGGGCCTGCGACTGCAATGGCTGCCAATCTCGGGCGTGGACACCTGGGACGGCTACATCCTGCCCGGCATCGTGCTCGCGTTCTCTGCCATCCCCGCGCTGATGCGCCTGACCCGAAGTGGCATGGTCGATGCGCTGGCGTCTGACTACATCCGCACCGCCCGCGCCAAAGGCCTCAGCCGCGCCTCCATCGTGTTGCGCCATGCGCTGCGAAATGCCGCCATGCCGGTGGTGGCCGTGGCCGCAGTGCAACTCGGCTTCATGCTGGGCGGCTCGATTGTGATTGAGGCAGTGTTCTCGCTGAACGGCGTGGGCTATCTCGCCTGGGAATCGATCGCCAAGAACGACTTCCCGGTGGTGCAATCCGTCGTGCTGTTTCTCTCCACCATCTACATCGTCCTCACCCTTCTCGCCGACCTGCTGAACGCCGTGCTCGACCCCAGGCTGCGCACCGCGTGACGTTGCGCCGCTTCTTCGCCCTGTTCGGCCTGCTGATCGTGGGAACAGTGCTCATCGTGGCGGTCCTGGCCCCATGGATCACGCCGCACGACCCGTTCGCGCAAAATCTCGATGGCCGCATGGCCGTGCCGTTCTGGATGGATGGCTCCGTCGTAGGTCACCCCCTCGGCACCGACCAACTCGGCCGAGACTATCTCTCCCGCCTGATCTACGGGGCACGGATCTCCATGATCATCGGCGTCTCGGTGGTCATCTGCTCCGGCCTGATCGGCACCACGCTCGGCGTCATCGGCGGCTTCTTCGGCGGGCGCGTCGATGCGGTGGTGATGT
The DNA here is from genome assembly GCA_903823665.1 of uncultured Rhodospirillales bacterium. Taxonomy (GTDB): domain Bacteria; phylum Pseudomonadota; class Alphaproteobacteria; order Acetobacterales; family Acetobacteraceae; genus CAIQQQ01. Next base: position 2,189 of record CAIJTR010000068.1, on the reverse strand, counting down.
TCATCATCACCTGCAGGCTCGCCATCCCGCTCATCCTCATCGCGCTCACCGTCGTCTCCTTCGTCGGCAGCTCGTTCACCGTCGTCATCCTCACCCTCGGCCTGCTGTTGTGGGAACGCTTCGCCGTCGTCGCTCGCACGACAACAATGCAGGTCCGCACGCTAGATTACGTGGCCGCAGCTCAGGCCGCCGGATGCTCGAAGTTTCATATTCTGTTGCGTGAGGTGCTGCCCAACATCGCCCACCACCTCGTCGTCGTCGCCACACTCGAAATGGCGCTCGCCATTCTGCTGGAAGCCGCCCTCTCTTTCTTGGGCCTCGGCGTGCCGTCGCCCTTGCCGTCTTGGGGGCTGATGATCAGCGAGGCGAAGGACTTCATGTATTTCTCGCCCTGGGTGATCATGATCCCGGGCGTGGCGCTGTTCGTGCTCATTCTCGGCATCAACCTGCTCGGTGACGGCCTGCGAGACTGGCTGGGGGCCACGCGCGATGCCTGAGCCATTGCTCGAAGTCTCCGGCCTGCGCGTCCGCTTCGGCAAGAACGTCGATGCCGTGCGCGGCATCAACATCAGCGTGCAGAAGGGCGAGACGCATTGTCTCGTCGGTGAATCAGGCTGCGGCAAATCCGTCTCCGCCTTGGCCGTGATGGGCCTGCTGGCAAAGGGCGCGACCCGCTCGGCGGACCGGCTGAGCTTTGGCGGGCAAGACCTGCTCGCCCTCTCGGAACGCCAGTTCAGCAAGCTGCGCGGTGACCGGATGGCGATGATCTTCCAGGAGCCGATGACCAGCCTGAACCCCGCTTTCACCGTCGGCTCGCAAATGGCCGAGGTGCTGCAACGCCATCGCGGCGTCTCCCGCGGCGAAGGCCTCGAACGTGCGGCGGCGCTGCTGGCCAAGGTCGGCATCACCAATCCGGGCCTGCGCCTTGGCCAATTCCCGCACCAACTCTCCGGTGGCCTGCGCCAGCGCGTGATGATCGCCATGGCGCTGATGTGCGACCCCGAACTGCTGATCGCCGACGAACCTACCACCGCACTCGACGTCACCGTGCAGGCGCAAATTCTGCGGCTGCTGATGGGCCTGCAGGCGGAACTCGGCCTCGCCATCCTGCTCATCACCCACGACCTCGGTGTCGTCGCCCGCATGGCGCATCGGGTGAGCGTCATGTACGCCGGTGAGGTGGTCGAATCCGCCACCGCCGAAGCACTGTTCGCGGCCCCCACGCATCCCTACACAAACGGCCTGCTGCGCTGCGTGCCGGTTCCGGGCGTGATCAAACGCGGCGACCCGCTCGGCAGCATTCCCGGCACCGTGCCGCGCATCGCGCCCGGATATGCCGGCTGTGCCTTCCGAGATCGTTGTGACCATGCCGACGCCTCCTGCAACGCCCACGTGGCAACGCAACAGATCGGCACCGACCACGCCTATCGCTGCCGGCTGTCCGCCGATTGGGTGCAGGCCGCATGAGCATCGCAATCGACGTGCAGGACGCGACGCGCACTTTCAATCAAGGCTCCGGCCTCGGAACCGCCCGCCTCGTTCGCGCAGTGGACGGTGTGAGCTTCACTGTCCCCACCGGCAGCTGCTTCGGCATCGTGGGCGAGTCAGGCTGCGGCAAATCCACGTTGGCCCGTCTCATCCTCGGCCTGATGCCAACCTCCTCCGGCGACATCCTCGTCGATGGCCAACGCCTGTCCACCATGGATCGCAAAGCGCGTGCCCGCCTCATCCAGCCGGTGTTCCAGGACCCGTTCTCCTCCTTGAACCCGCGCCGCCGGGTGCGCGATATCGTGGCGCTCCCGCTCGCCGCCCAAGGCATTTCCGGCACCGAGCAAAAACGCGCCGTCGATGAAATGCTCGCCCGCGTCGGCCTGCCCGGCACCATCGCCGACCGCATGCCCGCCCAGCTCTCCGGCGGCCAGCGCCAACGCGTCGCCATCGCCCGCGCCCTCGTGCTCCGCCCGCGCATCGTGGTGTGTGACGAGCCGACCTCGGCGCTGGACGTATCGGTGCAAGCGCAGATTTTGAACCTGCTGGCGGAGTTGCAGCGCGAGCTTGGCCTCACCTACGTCTTCATCAGCCACAACCTCGCCGTGGTCGAACACATCTGCGATCAGGTGGCCGTGATGTATCTCGGCCGAATTGCCGAGCATGCTGACACAGAAACACTGTTCCGCGCCCCGGCACAT